>JAGSYV010000207.1 GCA_018262505.1 Pseudomonadota bacterium | reverse complement strand
TACCGTCTGCGTCATCAGCTGGCGCGTTATGTCGCGAATGGCGCCGGTCGCCTCGGCATAGGCCAGGAACTGGCCGGGCGGCACCATGGTACCGTCGGGACGGATCCAACGAACCAGCACTTCGCAACCGCGAATTTCCCCGGTCATCAAGTCGAATACGGGCTGGTAGTAGGGAATGAACTCGTGGTTGTCGACGGCGCGCGAGAAGCTGTCGCCATCGGATTGGCGCCACATGGACCAGGTGACGATAATGAAGACGCCGAGGCCGGCCAGTGTGGATAGAACGATGGTGATGGTACGGAGTCCGGCAATCGATTTCTGGGCCGCTGCCTCGTCGACCGCCACGCGCACCTTGATCGGATAACGTTCGGAGGAGGCCACCGAGATCAGTGCCGCGGATTTATCGCTCTCCGCCCACTTGCCGGCTAATTTGCTCCACTCGGAACCGTCGTCCAGATAGACGGAGGTGACGCTTGAGTCCTCGAAATAGCTGGCGCCGGCATCGATATCGAGCGCGCGCCCGGCAAGGCGAGCGACAAGACGCAGCCGGTCGTCGACTCGCAACGTGACGACGGCTTGTCGCCTGTCCTTCCCATCGCTCAACACCGACAACATGACCGACGGATCACCCTTCTCGGTCACTGGCAGCCGAGCCGGTGCTGCGAGCGCGCCCATCGGCTCTCCGCAAATCAGCGTGCCGGCTTCGTCGGTCAGCCCGATCTGGACAATGAACTCCGAGTTGAAGGCCGCCATTCCGAACACGGTACGATCAGCAAGGCTGCAAGTCACGTGGCCGCCGACCCGCAGCTCGGCGAGCACCTTAAGCGCCTCGGCGACGGTCGTCTCGGCGCGCGTGAGATAGCGCGCCGCCATGGAATCAGCCTCAGTCTGCCCGGTCGAAATGGCGTGTTGGAAGAGGACGTAATCTGCAGCTGCGATCGGAACGGTCGTGACAACCGCCGAAAGGGCAAGGAGCCGAAGCCATTTCAACCACCTGAGCTTCACGTCGCATCCATTCCGGTCTTCAGTCCGTTACTTCAAGCCCCACGTCTTGAGCCGTGGGAACAGATACCATCTTTTCGACGGTTCATCTTTGTTTGGTCTGGATGAAGAAATGGTTTCCCAAACGCTGCGCCCTCATCTTTCTTTAAAGTCGGCGAAGTCGACGTATCGTTCATAAAATTGGTTGGAGGCATGGCTTGTGCGCCGACCGTCATTTGGCCACAATGCCAGTCTCGAAAGGCGCGGGTTACCTCTGTTTGCCGATAAAGACTTATTGGGAGTGTGAAATGACGATTTCCAGTCGCTGGTCTCTTACCGTGGCTGTCGTGGCGCTGTCCGCGGGCCTCGCCGGACCGGCCTTCTCGGCGGCGACGCCGGAACAGGTGACGGCGGCCCTGACCAAGCTGTTGGCGACGGACAAGGGCGCGACCTTCACGCTGGGAACGCCAACCCAGTCGAACGAGGGAGTTGTCTACAACAACGTCACGATCAAATCCGCCGATGGCGGCGAGACGAAGATTGACGTGCTCACCGTCGCCAACCCCACCGTCGAAGGCGACACGCTGAGCGCCGACTCGATCGTCGCGGAAAACGTCAAGGGCACCAACAAGGGCGACAACCTGTCCGTCGCATCCCTCGAGCTGACCTCGCCGGTCTTTACCGGCAAGGAAACGGGCAATCGCTTCGATGCCGTGTCGGCAAATAACATTTCGCTCGCTCAACAGGGTAAGGCGCCCGTTGTCATCGACAGCGCCAACCTGGATCTTTCCAATTATGCCGATGATGTGCCGCATGCCATTGACATCTCCGTCGAGGGGATCGAAGTCGATCCGGCGACCGTGGACGAAGGCGGCGATTTCGCCAAGCAACTGAAGGCCATGGGCTACGACAAGCTAACGCTCGGCTTCTTTGGCTCCGGCTCGCTCGATGAGGCGACCGGCGATCTTCAGATCTCCGAGATCACCGTCGATGGCGCCGATCTCGGCACCGTGACTCTGGCCGGTACCTTCGGCGGGCTTACAACCGACGTGATCAAGCAGCTGAAGCAGCCGAGCCCGTCGCCGGAAGCATTTGGCAGCGTCACGTTGAAGCAGGCGTCGGTCTACTACGGGGACGCCTCATTGGCTGGTCGGATCATTGCCCAGCAGGCCAAGCAGATGGGGCAGGAGCCGGCCGCCTTCGTCGGTCAGATCACCGGTGCCTTGCCGCTGCTGCTGACGACGATCGGCAACCAGCCGTTCCAGGACAAACTGGCCCAGGGCGTGACGACCTTCCTGAAGGATCCCAAGAACCTGACGATTACCGCCAAGCCTGCGACGCCCATCGCGCTGATGGAGCTTTTCTCCACGTCGCAGACCGCTCCGCAGACTCTTCCGGATCTCCTCAAGGCCGACGTGATCGCCAATCAGCCGGAAACTACGGACGACGGCGAGGCGGGCGAAGGCACCGACACGAACTGACCCAAATCCGGCCCATCCTCGGGCCGGCCAATTCGGTCGTGGCCAGACGCCGGCAGTGGCGAATTGCCTGTAACGTCAGCAAATACAGGGGCCGGTTCACCGGCCCCAAAAACTGCATATCCGGGAGGATTGTCAATGAGGACCAGCGCTTCGCTTGGCGTGGTTGCCGTGTTTGTCGCACTTGCCTGCCCCTCGCTCGCCCAGGCGGAGACACCGCGAGAGACCCTGGTTAGGCAGTGGCTCGCCTCGGCTGCGTTTGGGTTGCCGGTGACAGTCGGCACCAGCAGTTTCGACCCGGCGACACAAACAGTGACGCTCGACGACGTCAGCATCGGCGACGTCGACGACAACCTCATCGCCGTCCATTTCGACGAACTCTCGGTGGAAGATCCGCGAACCGCGCCGGGCGGCGCCTTTGCCGCCCACGCCATTCGCGGCACCGCCTATAGCCTCGACATCCGCCTCGACGTCGGCAAATGGTTCCCTGGCTTGGCTGCACTGGAAGCCGGCGCCAACAAGGAACTCGACAAGGTCCCCCTGCCTTCGTCAAAGCAGAAGCCGGTCAATAAGGCGCAAGGAAGCCGTGGTGATACCCATGTGGAGGGTGACACTCAGCAGCAGCCTCCGTCGCAGGAGTCCAAAGCCGACACGAAGACCGCTAAGCCACCGGTGGTCGATTACTCCATCTCGGCTGAAACCCTGCTCATCGAGCGACTGGTGTTTCCGCCACCGCCGAAGAACTTGCCGGCCGGCCGGCCGCTTTACGAGAGCATTTTTAGCTACGCGGGGTGGATGACCGGCGTTCGTACCGACTGGTCGGAAATGAACAACGTCCAGATCGAAACCAGCGGCATGACCGAGGGTGACACGATCACCACATATTCGCTGGCTTATCTGTCCGGCCTGCACGAAGGCCGCATTGAGCGTGCCGGTGTCAATTCGGCGGAGCAGAAGCCCAAGGACGAGACGTCGCCGCTGAAGTCGATGACCATTGACAGCACCTACGTTATCGGCATGGATTTTGGCGCTGCGCTGGAAACGCTCGACCCATCCAAATATGCGGGCGGCGTTGGCGACGGCAAGGCACGCACCATCTACTCGCAATATGGCGTCAACAACGTCGTTCTCGCCTTCGACGGTGCGACGGCGAGCATCGGCAATATCGAAGCCGACAACGTATTCATGCGTCAGACCGGCCAACCCATCGTGAAACTGATCGTCGAGGCTCTCGACGACCCCAAGCGGATAGAAGCCGATCCCTTCTCCTTCATTTCAACTGTTCTGCCCAACTACACCCAGCTGATGGGAGTGGACTTCATCCAGGCCAACAAGCTGGAGGTCAAGGCTGGCGATAACCTGGATCTTGTCATCAACCGCTTCGATGGCAACGGCATTGACGGCAACGGCATTGGTGCCTTTACGCTGCGTGACATCACCGCCGATTCCAAGGTGGCGTCGACAAAGTTCAGCCTGTCGCTGCTGACCCTGCAGGATATTCGTTTTGGGTCGCTGGCGGCGCTGATGGAGCTTGGCAAGACCGCATCGGAAGGCAAACAACCCTCCGGCAAGGCGATGCATGACGCCATTGTCAACGGCGGCACGTCATTCGGATTTGTCGAACTCAGTGCATTATCGATCGAATCGCCGCTCGGTTCGGTGGGGCTCGACTCGCTCGCCCTGACCAGCGGCGATTATCTGGGTACCCTGCCCCAGCGGGGCGATTTCACCTTCACGTCACTGTCGCTTCCGGTGTCCTTGCTTTCCGATGAAACGCTGGTCTCCGAACTTACAGACATGGGCTACGAGACGATCGATTTGTCCGGCGGCATGACGCTCACCTACAACGCTGACAAGGGCGATCTCTGGCTTGAGGACCTCACCCTCAAGGCGACCGACATGGGCGTTATTTCCGGTGACTTCCACCTCGGCGGCCTGCCGTTGTCGCTGGTCGAAAAGCCAGATGAGATTGAAGCGCGCATGAACGAGGCGACACTGGTGTCTGCCTCCCTCACCTATGGCAATGCCGGCATTGTCGAAAAAGCCTTCGACGTGCAGGCCAAGAAGCTCGATCAGGATGGTGCGAAGTTCCGCCAGAACACCGCTGGCGCACTGCCGCTCATGCTGAATTTCCTCAATGATCCGAAGTTGCAGGCAAAGTTCGAGGGGCCGATCTCAGACTTCATCAAGGATCCGAAGTCGATCACCGTGACGATCGCGCCGGACAAGCCGGTTCCTTTGACCGAACTCGAGAAGGTCAATACCGATAAGCCGAACGATCTCATTCGGCTGCTGAACCTCGGCATAACCGCCAACGAGTGAAGGCAACCTGCGTTGCGGAGCTGGACGAGCCCTCAAATAGAAAGGCCGGGGAGGCGCCCTCCCCGGCCTTGAGTTTGTGCGCCCAGCATGGGCGCACTCTTGTGGGTGGAAGTCCCACGGTGAGCTGATCACGGCGAGCGAAGTGAAGCGGAACTGCGTACGGGCGACCAAG
>JAGSYV010000095.1 GCA_018262505.1 Pseudomonadota bacterium | reverse complement strand
GATCGTCAACGACCCGAAAAGCGCTGCGGACGCATGGCTCCGAAACGCACCAAACAAACCTCGAGCCAAACCCAAATTATGAAGAGTCGTGTACGGTGGCGTCCGTCAGGACGCACGAGGATCTGGCTCGCGCGGGCCCATTCGATCCGCCATGCGCGGTTTGGCGATGCGATGTGTCGCGGCCGCCTCATCACTGTCCGGCACCAACAACCTTTCCCGCCAGGACGAACGGGCTCGACAGGGTCGCTCCGACGGCGTTGAGCACAAAGGCGCCGGTTTGTCGCAAACCGGACTTCGACTGGTTCATGCTTGAGAGCTTGGGGTACAACGTTGCCATCTCAAAGAAACGGCCGTGCTTCATGTCGTCGGGCGCATCGAGTTCGGAGATGTCGACAATCTGAATGCCGGCTTTTTTTGTCGCCTCCTCGACGCGGGGGTCGTTGACGTCAAGCTTGCCGATGCGCGGGCGCTCGCCGGTCAGAAATTCCGAGGCTCTCAAAGCGAGGTCGTCGCGCGAAACAAGGATTGTCATAGGCTGAGAGAGGGGGCCTATAACCTCCACCTGCGCCCTGAAGACATCAACATCGATGTCGGGTGCTGCCAGTATGACATGCAATCGGGCAAGGACGTCGTTCTTTCCGGCGAGGCGAAGCTGACGCAGGGCTTCGGTGGTAAGCCATCCTCCCATGCTATGGCCGATCACGGTGACGTCGCCCCGGGTTCTCATTTTAGCCAGCATCGACAGCAATCCAGCCAGTTGGTCGCGCGAATAGGTGACGGCGTCCTTGTCGGAAATATAGCCCGACAACTGTCCTTCGGATGGCCAGGCAAACAACACAGATGCCCCTCCATCGATGTTCGCATCGGCCGTCATCTGCGCCATGCGAAACAGAGATTCCTGAAAATTGGTGTTGAAGCCATGCACGAACACGCCGACGTCGCGCGGCGTGCCGTTGATGGGCTTTGCGACTTCCTTGGCAAAATCCGTCAGTCCCAGCTCGCGATAGGCGGTGACCGCGAAGTCCTTTGCCGGGTCGACGCGGCGTGTCGGCCATTCGATATTGCCGGGCTTGTGAGCGGGTGGAATCGAGATCTTGTATTCGACGTAGCTGACTTGCGCGGCGCGCCCGGATGAAAACGCTCTGGTGTCTTCAGGATCGCGCTCCCGCGTCGTCGCTACGTAGATGGTGACGGTGCGGGCACCCGAAGCGCTGGCGGCGGGAGATTGGAGAACGTCAGGTCCCGGTCGTTCGGCGCAGGCAGTTTGAAGGCACAGGGCGAGTAGGACAAGAAACCGGGAAACCAGCTTTGACATGAGTACAGTCGAAACCTCAGAAGCGCAGCGTATGGTGCTCTTGATTGCAGCATATTCCAGCCAAGACAAATCACAGAAATTTTGGATCGGTACGCAGTTGACAAGACGCGTGTCAAATCGGCGAGAACTCAGCCTTTAGCTCCATCTACGGCTTGCAAGTCGGCTGGAGGCCCCGCCCTGGATTTGAACCAAGGGTATCAGGATTTGCAGTCCTGCGCGTAGCTCTCCGCCACGGGGCCATATAGCGACCATATATCGCCCTAAGGCTGTATTGTCATTCCATTACGTCACAGACGCTTAACGTGAGCATAAGAAACGATTGCTCTGTCCGCGCCGGATCGATCAATCCGAGTAGACGGGGTTTGTGAAAAGCTTGGGCACCTCACCGTGCCAGACCTCGAAACGGACGAACCTGCCATCAAGCCGGCTTTCCAGGGTCTGGCGCCCGGTCGCTGCCGGCTCGCGGCGCACCACGCCACGGTCAGTCACCGCGCGGATCTCGTCGCCCTGGACGAGACCGTCGAAGCAAACGGCAAGTGCGCTGCCCGCTGGAGCAATATCCCCAAACATCGGCAGGTCAGTGTCGGCTGGTTCGGCGATCAGGTCGTCGGCGGAGAAGCTGACGACGTTATGTCCAGCGCGCACGGCGGCGAGAAGGTCGGCCATCGTCCGAGCCTCCGAGAACAGGCGGTTGGATGGCCGGCCGTGCCGACGGCGATTCTTCTGGTGAAAATCGCTGCCACCGGTGGCTGGGATGCGCTTGCCGGCCACCAATAACTCCTGCCAGAAGGCGAGTGCGTCGACATTGTGCGGCGCCCAATTGCCATTCCAGATTTCCAGCGCGTCGAAGGGCACGTCGAAGCCGGCTTGCCATTTGCCGCCGGCCGACCGCTGGAAGGGGTGATTGATGACGATGGTGGCGCCGTTGGCTTTCGCTTCGACCATCTTGTCACCAACCTCGGCCGGCGTGCGACAGCGCCAGTCGGCCACCGGCTGAACGAGGCCGTGAAAGTTCGTGTGCCCCCAATAGGTGGTCAGCTCCATGGCCGGAAACACCAGGATGGTGGGATCATCAGGTCTGATGACGTTCTGCGAAATGGTGTTGTGGTCGGTGATCGATACGAAGTCGAGCCCAGCCTGACGGGCGCGATAAATGGCATCGAGGACGGTGACGCCGCCGTCTGAGTGCTCGCTGTGGCTATGCAGCTCGCCGAGAAACCAGCGCGCCTTGCGCTCGACGAGACGGACGGTGACGTCGACGCGGGCGCCGTCGGCAACCTTGACGATGCCGAGCACCACGTGCCAGGCGCCTGGAATCGGACCGGCATCATAGCCAGGCGTTGCGGCATCCTCTTCCACGGTGACATGGCCGCGTTCGGACCCCGACCAGCCGCGCATCCTGCCGTTGCGGGCAAGCCCCAGGTCGATCACCGAGCCGGAAGTGAAGGCATAGGAAACCTCGATCCGCTCGATGGTCTCCGGAACCGAAAACGGCAATTCGACGAAGGACTTGTCAGCACCGGGAAATTCGGTGACCGTGAAGGCGAAATGTGTGCCGGCAAAGGCCATCGGGTCAGGCTCCGAGCTTGAGGGTTTTGATTTCGAATGGCTTGAAGGCGAGCGTCAGCTGGCCGTCGATCGTCGGCAGCGCTACCGGCTCGTGTTCGAGGAGATCGACAACGGTAACCGAGGCGAAAGGCGTCGATACGCCCACCTCGGCCCGTCGGCCGCGTGTCTCATAGAGGCGGACGACAAGGCCGTCATCGTCATCCGCCTTCTTGATCGCCGCGACGGCGACCCCGTCTCCATCAAGAGCGAGCGGTGGCTCCACGTCGACCGGCGCGCTCGGCGCGGCAACCTGGCCCAACCAGCGCAACGGCATATTGAAATCCTCGGCGGCCTCGACGATGACGCCGCCGTCGGTGGCAAAGCCGCGGTGCGGCATCAGCGCCAGGCGGAAACGGTGCTCACCTTGGTCGGCTTCAGGCCAGGGGTAGACCGGCGACCTCAACAGCGTGATGCGAAGCCGGTTCCCGCGCGCGTCGTAGCCATATTTGCAGTCGTTGAGGACGGCGAGGCCGGCGTCACCGTCCGACAGGTCGACCCAACGATGCATCAGCGTTTCGAAGCGCGCCTGATCCCAGCTGGTATTGGCGTGGGTTGGTCGGCGAACGTGGCCGAAGTGCACCTCGGCGCGGCTTTCATCCGTAGCGACCGCCACCGGCACGGCGAGCTTCAGCAGGGTCTTGTGCTCGTGCCAGTCGATGAAGACATCGAGTTCCACCCGATCGGATCCGGCGGCCAGCGAGACGACCTCGACGATGCGGGAGGTCTCGTAACGCCACTCGAAGCGGACGGCGGCGCGATACGGGCCGATCTCTACCACCTCGGCCCGGATGAGATCGTCGACCTCCCAGGTTTTGTCTTCGAAGTGGGCGTCGATGTTCCAGGCGTCGAATTCGGCCGGCATGTCCTGGTGGGCGACGATGCGATTGGCAAGCTCGCCGGTGGGGATCAGCTCGCGCCCCGTTCGCTTGTCGCGAAGCGACGTGATGCGGCCCTTCTTGTCGAACCGGACGCACAGGAGAGTATTTTCGAGCTGGTCGACCCTGGCTGTCAGACCGTCGTCGGCGGCAACATTTGAAGGCCGGGCAGCCCCAACACTATTGCCGGCGACGGCAACCACCGGCGATAGCCATTCGGTTGTCCCGTCGGCACGGTGGATCATCTGTGCGCCCGGCCGCTCCGGCCCGGTGACGAGACCGCCGCGCGGCCGATGAAAAGCGTTGAGGACCAGGGATTCAGCGGAAAGGGCCGCGACGAGGCGGACTTCCAGGTCACCTGCCAGCGCATCAAAGGCGGCGAAGTCGATGTCGGCATCGTCGTAGACGCCGCTCACCGAGGAGCCAGGCAGAATGTCGTGGAACTGATTGAGCAGCACGATGCGCCAAAGCTGATCGATCTCGCTTTGCGGGTAGACGGCACCGGCGCGCATGGCGAGCACGGCGAGCAACTCGATTTCGCGCAGACGGATCTCGGCCTTGCGATTGTCGCGCTTCACCTTGCCGACCGATGTCAGCGTGCCCCGATGGCATTCGAAGTAGAGTTCGCCGACCCAGGTGGGGAAACTGGCGGGGTCTTGGCTCCAGCTCGGATTGGCGCGCCTTGCCGGCATGGCGCTTCCATGTGCCCAATACGTGGGACGCCCTGAGATTGGCGCAGTAGGTGGTCTCGATGCCGTCGTACTCATAGGTCTGCGTCGTGACGAAGCTGGCGGGCACCTTGGTGCCGTCGATGCCCTGCCAGAAGAAGGTGTCGAAGGGCATGCGGTTGGTGTCGTTCCAGCTCAACTTGTGGGTGACGAACGTCTCGACGCCGGCAAGCTTCATCAGTTGCGGCAGGGACGCCCCATAGCCGAACGTATCCGGCAGCCAGAGGAGACGCGGGCGGATGCCGAAGGTGGTCTCGTGATAGCGCACGCCACGAACGATCTGGCGAACCAGCGATTCACCCGAGACGAGGTTGACGTCGGGTTCGAGCCACAGCGCGCCTTCGATCTCGAACCGTCCGGCTTTTGCCTTGTCCTGGATGCGCGCCATCAGGTCGGGGTGGTCCTCGATCAGCCAGTCGAACAGCAGGCATTGGTTGTACATGAAGCGATAGTCGGGATACTCGTCGAGCAGAGCCAGCGCCGTCGCCATCGAGCGGCTCATCTTGCGACGGGTTTCGCGCGTTCGCCATAGCCAGGCAACGTCGATATGGGTATGGCCGGCGGCGACGATGGTCGGCATCGCTGGGTCGCCCGCCAGTGCGTAGATGCGGTCGGCCTCGGCGGTCGCCGCGGCAAGACTCGCATGAAAGCGATTGGGCGCACCCCGCCGAAAATCGATGGCGGCGAGGGCCGCCTCCGCGTGGTTCAGGATCGCCAGCGCGCGGGCGTCGTCGGGCTTCAGAAGACGCGCGACGTCGACCGGCGCCTTGAGGTCGAAATAGAGCGCTTCGGCCGTTCGGTCGTGGATGGCGAGGCGCAGCTTGAAACCGAGTTGGCGACGATCCTCGATGGTGCCGGCTTCAATGGTCACCCGGTAGCGGTCGCCGGGCTGAGCGGCCGGCGATAGCAGGACATAGCGATGGTTGCCATCGACCGCCTGCACGATCCGGCCGTCGATCCGGACCAGACACTGGGGATCGCTTCGTCCCATGGTGTCACCGAAGGCCGCATCGACGAAGAAAACGAGCCGCCGCCCGGCGGCTTCCTCTGGCACGACGATGTCGCCGACAAACCAGAAGTAGCTTTCCGGCTCCCCCCAGACGAGGTCGTGGTGAACGGGCTGCCAGTCGACGACGGAGTCGATCTCGTCGATCGGGTCGTCCGGCTGCGCCCGCCGGAACTGAAGCGGAATATGACCTTCAATCGAGGAAAAAATATTTTCGGAAAGCTCGCGCAGAAGTCGATCAATTTTCGGAAATCGCTTCATTTATTGCTCCCGAGCCTGTTTGAAATTATATAAGCGAGGAACCGAGAGAGGATCCACTGGATGAAGGCCGGCATCAAGGAGATCGCCCAGCAGGCGGGCGTTGCCATCAGCACGGTGTCGCATGTTCTGAACGGAACCGCGCCGTTCAGCAAGGATGTGCGCGAACGGGTGATTCGGGCGGCGCGTCAGCTCGGCTATCTGGAGAAGCGGCGGGTGCGCGCCACCATTTCGGCGCTGTCGGATTTGCTCCTGGCCATCCCGGAAGATGCCACGCCGCAAATCGACACCAACCTGTTCACGGTGGCGATCCTTAACAGCCTGCGCCAGGAATGCGACCGTCGCTCCATCCGGGTGATTCCCGTCGTCGGCGTTGGCCGGACGGTTCAGATCGCCGCCATCCGCGAAACCCTGCGCACCGAAACTCCCCAAGGCCTGGTGCTGTTCACCGATGATCGGCCCGACCTCTTGCAGGCGATCGGCGGCCTCAACGTCGCGGCGGTGCTGATCAACGGCGAAGACCCCTCGATGTCGGTCGACACCGTGGTGCCGGCCAATCGCTTTGCCGCTCTGGAAGCGACGCGCCATCTCTTGCAACTCGGCCATCGCCATGTCCTTCACATGACCTGGGATGGCCGACAGACCATCCGCCATCGCCAGGATGGCTTTCTCGATGCCTTCCGGGAACTGGGACTGCCCATCCCGGAGGATGCCATCATCACGGCGGCGAGTTTCGAGCCGGAACATGCCGAAGCCGAAGTCGATCGCCTGCTCGACCGCGACGGCGGACTTAGGGGCGCCACCGCCATCTTCTGCGCCTCGGACAATCTGGCGCTCGGCACCCTGCGCGCTTTCGAGCGGCGCGGCGTCAAGGTGCCGGATGACGTTTCGATCATCGGCTTTGACGACATCATGTTGGGCGAACTTTCCCGTCCGCCGCTCACCACCGTGCATGTGCCGCTGGACCAGTTCGGCCCGATGGCTCTCAGTCTCATCGAGCAGCATATCCTTGCCAACAATCCGGCCCGCGCGGCGCTGAAGGTCGAAATTGGCTGCCGCCTCATTCAGCGGGCGACGGTGCGACCACTTTCCGGCTGACGGCGCCATTGCTATTGAGAATCTCGACGAGCAGCAGCATCACCAGCGCCTGACCATAGGGTGCGGCGACATTGCCAATCGCCAGATAGTGTTCGAGATCATGTCCCATGGCGGTGCCATCGGAGACCTCGCGGACGATGCCGGCCGCGTCGATGCGTTGCAACACCGCCGCTATGGCACGATTGCAGGTGGTCTGCAGCTCCTCGCCGATCAGCCCGAGGTCGATGCCGCGCAGCATGCCGTAGGCGAAGCCAGCGGTTGCCGACGTCTCGATCGGCGAGGCCGGATCGACGAGCAGCGTCGTCCACATGCCGTTCGGCCGCTGCAGGGTGGCGAGCGCCTCGACCTGCGCCACGTAAACGCGCTTCAGGTAGCGGGCGGCCGGCTCCGGCACGTCGTCGATCAGTTCGAACAATTCGGGAATGGCGACGGTAATCCAGGCGTTGCCACGCCCCCAGAAGGCCCGGGCGAAATTGTGCCGGCCGTTGAAGGTCCAGCCGTGATACCAGAGGCCTGAAACCGGATCGGCCAGATAGCGGGCATGGATCAGGAACTGATAGACCGCCTCGTCGATCCAGTCCTGGCGGCCGAACTCCTTGCCGGCGCGGGCGAGGAACAGGCAGGCCATGAACAGCGTGTCGTCCCAGAGCTCACCCTCGTTGAGACGCTCCTTGACCACGTGCTGAAAGCCGCCATCCTCGGTCTTCGGCAGCGATTTCACCAGCCAGTCTGCCCAATCCTTCACGAGGTCGCGGAAGACGGGCCGGTCGACGTGGCCGAGCAACATGACCAGTGGCAGCATGGGCGCGGTCGAATTGATCTGGCGCGGCGGCAGCCCGCGTCCGATCTGCCAATCGAACCAATCGACCAGAGCCTCGATCGCCGCCTTGTCGTCGTTGACAACGGCTTGCTTGTAGAAGCCGTAGAGACCGACGCCGACCTCCCAATCCCACTCGTCGAACTGGATCTTCACCTTGCCATCGATAGGGGCGAGGCCTTCGCCGATCCCCTTCAGGCGGCAAAGACCCAGCGCGACCATTTGAAGCGTCTCGGCAATTTTCTCACTCGTAGGCATGGTCGGTCTTTCAGGCGGAAAAGAAGGGGGAGAGGTTACAAATCTCGGGCTTTGCGCTGTGGAACGTCAGCGTTGGCGCCGAGGTGAAATGGCTGAACGGCTGCGGTCGGCCGTCGAGGCTGAGGCCATCGGCGTGCGACAGGGTCAGTGTTGGACGGTCGGGCAATTTCAGGTCGAGCCGGAGATCCCGAGCATTGAAGCGCACGTCGGCGGCCCTGATACGGGCCTTGAGCTCGGCAAAGCTCTGGCCGATCGCCACGATCCAGCCGTTACGCCGGCCGTCGGAGCGGACTTCGTGACCGGCTGTCGGCCCGGTTTCGACTGGATGGAGACCGTTGGCGGCGAATAGGGCGGCCGCCCCCTTGCTGGAGCGGACCAGCAGCCAGTCGCCGAAGCGTTCGATGTCGTCCATGCCGTCGCGGCCGAAATAGCCGTGCGTCCAGCCGATGCGGTCATCGCCGAGATCGAAAACGAGCATCGACACGTCGAGCACCTGCCCGACGCGCGGCAGCACGCCGTTGCCGGCCCAGAAGGAGGGGCGGTGGCTGCCGGAGGGATCTTCCTCGCCGGGATGGTTGACGAACAGGCGCGCCAGCGGGTGACCGGACAGTTGGACGTCGACCAGGTGCTGTTGGTGCCCGTGGCGTCCGGTGTTGTGGTCGACGACCGAGGAAAGCTGGGCATCCCGGGTACGATACACCACCAGCCTGGCGGTATGGTCGAGTCCCTGCGTGTAGCGGGCTTCGAGCGACTGCCCCTCTCCGGGGTCGGCGAAGGCGATGGCGCTGGCCGGCGGCTCGTAGTCGCTGGCCGCCAGCATCGGCGGCGCGGTGACGCCGTGGTTGAGCCAGCCGGGGCCGAAAGCGATGCGGACAATCGACACCAGTTCAGTCAGCGGGCCGCCCAGGAGTTCCTTGTTGTAGGCACGTCCCTGGGAGCCGCCCGGCACGCCGGCGGTGGTGTGCAGCGCCACCATCTGACAGATGCGGTCGAGCATGCCGATGGCGCGCGCCTTCAAAAGCGAATCCGCCATATGCTGGAGGCCCAAGAGGCCGATGAAATCGATCGGGTAATAGGCTGAGGAGTTCCACTCGGCGAGGCCTTCGCGCTCAATCGAATCGAACCAGCGCGTCAGTTTCTCGGCGCCTTCCCGCGCTTGATCACGCCCGCTGCGCCCCGAGTTCGTGAAGGTCTCGTCCGGGAAAAGCCGGCCGGCAACGTGCTGCGCCACGTGGAAGCAGAGCACGTGGTTTTCGCTCCAGAACCACATGACGTCATTGCCGGGCTCATCCACCCAATAGCGATAGCCGAGGATTGCATCCTTGACGGCCTGCCGCAGATCTTCGGGCAACTGGTCGCGATAATCGCGCCAGATCCAGAGGAGAGGCACCATCCAGAAGTCGGAGCAGTCTTCGCGATGGACGATGAAGTCGATGGTGCGCTCGATAATCGTCCGCATCAGGGGCGGGTCGATCTCGCCCGCGTGCAGCATGGCCAGCGCCCGGCCAACCAGAAGCTCGCCATTTTGCGCAAACCAGCGCGATGCTTCCGTCTTGCGTGCGGCAAGGCCGGAGAGTGGCGGTCGCGGCGTCAGCGAGGAGAGGAAGGCACCCTCGATCGCTTTTTCGACAACTGCGTCGCCCACCCGGAACTGGACGACGACGCGATACATTCCGTCGGTGAGCACGCCGGCCGGGCAGACTTCGAGGCGGCGCTCCCCAGCCTTGAGACTGAGATCGCGCTCCAGGACGACACGCCGCTCGTGAACGTGATTGCCTATGGCAACGCGGATGCCGACATCACGTCCCGCGCCACTGTCGAACACCAAGGCAAAGGGATGGTCGATGTTGAGCCCGAACTCTGGACGCACGCTGGCGGCGAGCCGTTGGACGTCCTCGATCTCTGCGGCCCCGACATCCAGCGGCAGGTGCGCGACGATCGGAGCGTCATCGAGCCGGATCAGCTCGAAGAACCAGTCGGTATCGCGCTCCGCGAGGTCCTCGGTGAAAACTACGACCTGGTTGGGACCGGCCGCCAGGGGCAGCCGAATGTCGACGCTCTCCGGTCGGTTGCGCCGGAACGGTTCAAATCGCGCAGCCTCTGCCCCGTCGACAAATATGCGGATGCCACCATTGGTGGTTAGGCGGAAGGCAGTTTCAGTCGCCTTGGGCGTGTCGAGAATGGCCGCGGCCCAGCGCGATAGGTGGGTCGGACGGTACCAGAATTCCGAAAAGTCGATACGCGTACCGGCGCCGGGTAAACGCAGATGGCTGATCGGCCAGCGATCGTCGAACGGCACGTCGCGCCCGATCATGGTGGCACGGAAGGCTGTCCGGCAGGGAAGATCGCCTACGCCGACGAAACCGTTGATGAAGCGATAGTTCTGCGGATCGACGAGCAGCCCCGGTTCTCCCAGGAAAGACTGCTCTCGGATCGGCGATAGTGCCCAGAGGTCCAGCGCTTCGCCCCGCCCGACCGATCGCGTATAAGCCTCACGCGCAGATGCGGCGGTTTGGCAGTAAATTTTGAAATTTTTTTCCGACATGGCGTCTCTTCTTTGGCCTGCCTTGAAGAAATGTCGAACGCCCTAGCAGAGATCGATGGAATTCGACTTGGTGTCAAGCCTGCACCAAAGGCGGAGCGCTCGGCCCGGAAAAAGCGATAAGAGTTGAATTTTTTCAATCAAAGAACGTCTTATGCGGGTAACAACGTAGAAAAATCAACCGCAGGACATTATCCCTCGCTGTCGCCTGGTATGTCAAAATTGGGATGGCTCCATAAAAAGATTTTGTAAATCAATAAGTAAAGCTGGAACTGATCCTTGGTAGCCTTCCCATTTTTCTCTGTTCCAATAGCGAGAATTATCGCTATCTGTGATGAGCTATATGGAAATATATACACCTTAAGTAGGTGCTATATTGGGGTATATCGGTACCAAAGTTGGTGAAAATAAAAATCTTTTTATATTGCTTGATGGCGAAGGTCACAACATACTGCGCACTATACACGGGACAAAAAGGCAGCCGCACAAGATAGAACGGCGCATGGTTCCGGCCAAGGCATGAGCGGTGTAATTGAAAAAATTCAATACACATATGCCGGAGGTGGCCGGACGGGATGGAGAGGTTCAGACTTTCGATTTGCCCCTCACGAGAGGGGCGGGTCGTCATGTAAGGACGCTCGCGGTCGATGGCCGCGGGCGGCGCGAACCGTAGGTGTATCGAGCCAAACGTAACGTGAAGAGGAGAACTCGCATGTCTTTCAGACTTCCGCTTTTCCGCCATGCCACCGGGGGAGCGCTCGCATCGCTTCTTCTCCTTGGTGTGGCGTCATCCGCTCTGGCCTTCAATCAGTCGCCGATGCTCGACGACCTTGTTAAGGCGGGCAAGCTGCCGCCGGTCGATCAGCGCCTGCCGGAAAAACCGGCGGTCATGGACGTCTTCGGCGAGGTTGGGACCTACGGCGGCACGCTGCATCGCGCCTACAAGGGCATCGGCGACCGTTGGGGCACGACCAAGCTGATGGAGGAGCGGGTCGTCAAGTTCATGCAGGACGTCAACGGCAAGACGGTTCTGAAGCCGCGCTTCATCGAGTCCTACACTGCGAACGACAACTCGACCGAATTCACCTTCACGCTGCTTAAGGGGCTCCGCTGGTCCGACGGCGAGCCGGTCACCACCGACGACGTGCGCTTCTGGTACGAGGATGTCTTCCTCAACACCGACCTGACGCCCAACATTCCCTTGACCTTGATGGCCGATGGCAAGCCGCTGGTCGTCACTATCAAGGACGCCCAGACCTTCACCGTAACCTTTGCCAAGCCTTACGCGTTGTTCCCCGAAATCGTCGCCAAGGACGGTACGGGCAAGCCGGGTCTTGATCGCACCTCCTTCCTGGTGCCGGCCCACTACCTGAAGAAGTATCATCCGAAGTATGTCAGCGCCGACGAACTGGCCAAGGTTGCCGCCGACAAAGGCGTCAAGACCTGGGTCGATCTCTGGGGTGAGAAGGGGCCGATCCAGTCCTGGTGGCTCAACCCGGACTATCCGGTGATCACCGCCTATCGCATGGTGACGCCGCCGCCGGCCGACACGATCGTCATGGAGCGCAACCCCTTCTACTGGGGTGTCGACAAGGCCGGCAACCAGCTGCCTTATATCGACAAGATCGAGAGCAAGGTGTTTCAGGACCAGCAGGCGCTGAACCTGATGATCGTCCAGGGCCAGATCGACATGCAGTCGCGCTTCGTGCGCACGACGGACTTCCCGCTCTACAAGCAGAATGAAGCCAAGGGCGGCTATCGTGTCGAAATCTCCAAGAGCGGCGAGAACGTCGCGGTGATGTCCAACATCGCCAGCGCCGATCCGATCAAGAATAAGCTGTTCAACGATCCGAAGTTCCGCGAGGCGCTGAGCATCGCCGTCGATCGCGATGCCATCAACGAAGTGGTCTACTCCGGTCTCTCCACGCCGCGCCAGGCTGCGCCCGTTTCAGCCTCGCCCTTCTTCGACAAGGAGTTCGCCGAGAAGTGGGTGAAACACGACAAGAAGAAGGCCAATGCTCTTCTCGATGAAGTCGGCCTGACCAAGAAGGACGGCAAGTTCCGCCTGGGGCCGGACGGCAAGCGGCTGTCGTTCACGCTCGAAGCGGTGCAGGACGACCTGCCACCGCAGACGCTCGAATTGCTGCGTAAGAACTGGGAAGCCATCGGCATTGAAATCCTGATCCGTATCGAGCAGGAAGACATGGCGTTGCAGAAGTTCAAGAACGGCGATTTCGACCTGTTCTACACCTATGCCGACCGCATGCTGCAAGTGTCGGCCGACCCGACGCTGGCTCTTGGCCACGAGTCTTATGCCGAGAATTACTACAAGTGGTGGAACACCAGGGGTACTGATGGCGTCGAGCCGCCGAAGGACCATCCGATCCGCAAGGTCTGGGCGGATTGGGAGGCTGCCGCCAGCGCGCCGACACTTGATGAAGCGCACAAGCACGTCCAGGACATGATCACCGACCTCAAGGAACAGGTCTACATGATCGGTCTGGTCGGCGAGGCCACCGCTCCGGTGATCGTCAACGCCAAGCTCGGGAACTTCCCGAAGGGCTTCACCAACGAGGAAGTGCTGCGCAACGAAGGCAATTTCCAGCCGGCCCAGCTCTACTTCAAGAAGTGATACATATGGGGGAGGGCGGCGACGCCCTTCCCCGCCTTTTATTCCTCCGACGGAGCCTGATGGACGATGCTGGCCTACCTGACGAAACGGCTGTTCTGGTCCATTCCCATGCTGATCGCCGTGTCGATCGTGGCCTTCATCATCATTCAGTTGCCGCCCGGCGACTATGCGACCGCCTACGTGGCGGAGCTGCGCCACCAGGGCGACACGGTCGACCCGCTGATGGAGCAGGAAATCCGCGTGCATTTCGGTCTCGATAAGCCGATCTACGTTCAATACTGGTGGTGGATTTCCGGCATCGTGCTGCATGGCGATTTCGGCCAGTCGCTCGACTACAACATGCCGGTCTCCAACCTGATCTGGGCGAGACTTGGCCTGACGCTGGCCATATCCATCACCTCGCTGCTGCTCACCTGGCTGATTGCCATTCCAATTGGCGTCTATTCGGCAACGCGACAATATTCTGCTCTCGACTACGTCTTCACGATTTTCGGCTTCATCGGCCGTGGCTTTCCCGAGTTCCTCACGGCGCTTGTCCTGATGTGGCTGGCCTATTCCTGGCTCAACATGGATGTCGGCGGCCTGATGAGCGCGGGCATGGAACAGCAGCCTTGGTCGTTCGCCAAGGTCATCGACGTTGCCAGCCATATCTGGGTGCCGCTGGTCGTGCTGGCCACGTCCGGCACGGCAGGCCTCATTCGCGTCGTCCGTGCCAATATGCTCGACGAGCTCAACAAGCCTTATGTCGAGACCGCGTATGCGCAGGGTCTCAGCGAAAGGCGTGTCGTCTGGGGCTACCCGGTGCGTGTCGCCCTCAATCCCTTCATCTCGACCATAGGCTGGGCGCTTCCGTCGCTGATCTCGGGCGACGTCATCACCGCCGTCGTCCTCAATCTGCCGACCACCGGCCCACTGCTGCTCAGAGCCCTCAAGAACCAGGACATGTATCTCGCCGGCAGTTTCATCCTGATCCTCAGCGTCTTCACCATCATCGGCACGCTGATCTCCGACATTCTGCTCGCGCTGTCCGACCCGCGCGTGCGCCGAGGCTGAGGAACCGGCATGACCGACACGACCCTGATCAACCCGACGCCCATCGAGACCAACGACGCCAAGGAGGCGCTCTACCGCGCCACGCCGCGCCAGCTGATGTGGTGGCGTTTCCGCAAGCACAAGCTCGCCGTCGTCTCGCTCTGCGTGCTGGTCTTCGCCTACCTGACAATCGCCTTCGCCGAGTTTACCGCGCCCTACGATCCTTACGAGATCACCGAGATGGCGACCATGCAGCCGCCCCAGTCGGTGCATCTGTTCGACGAGGAATGGAACTTCCAAGGGCCGTTCGTCTACGGCCTGAAGCGGGCGCGTGACCTCGAAACGGCGGCGGTGATCTACACCGTCGATACCGACGACATCGTGCCGTTGCATTTCTTCGTCGCGGGATCCGACTATCTGTTCTGGGGCCTGATCCCCGGCTCGTTCCACCTGTTTGGGGCAGAGGATCCCGACACGCATATCTATCTTCTCGGCACGGACACGCTTGGTCGCGATCTGCTCTCCCGCCTCATCCACGGCGGCCGGACGACGCTGACCATCGGTATCCTGGGCGTGTTCTTTTCCTTCCTCATCGGCATCACGCTGGGGTCGATCTCCGGCTACTACGGCGGTCGGATCGACGCGGCGATCCAGCGCTTGATGGAGTTCATTCGCTCCATCCCCACCATACCCTTGTGGATGGGACTGGCGGCGGCCCTGCCGGTGGAATGGGATCCGCTGTTCGTCTACTTCCTGATCACCATCCTGCTGTCGCTGATCTCCTGGACCCATCTTGCCCGCACGGTGCGCGGCTCCTTCCTGTCGCTGCGCGGCGAGGACTACGTGCTGGCTGCCCGGCTGCTGGGCGCTTCCGAGAAACGGATCATTACCAAGCACATGCTGCCGGCCATGACCTCCTACATCATCGCGGCGGTGACGCTGTCGGTGCCGGAGATGATCCTCGGCGAAACGGCCCTGTCGTTCCTCGGCCTCGGCCTCAGGCCGCCGGTCGTTTCCTGGGGCGTGCTGCTGCAGGAGGCGCAGAACCTGCGCGTCATCGTCCAGGCGCCCTGGCTGCTGCTGCCGGGCCTGGCGATCGTCATTATCGTTCTGAGCTTCAACTTCCTCGGTGACGGTCTGCGTGACGCTGCCGACCCGTACGGCCGGTGAGCATGCTGATGACTGAAGACACTCCTCTCGTTGAAATCACCGACCTTGGCGTCGAGTTTCGCATGCGCGAAGGCGTGGTGCGAGCCGTCGATGGCGTCTCGCTGCACGTGCGCAAGGGCGAGGTGCTCGGCATCGTTGGCGAAAGCGGGTCGGGCAAGTCGATCTCGGTCCGCTCCATCATGCAGCTTCTGCCGAAGACGGCGGTGCTGTCGCGCGGCAGCGTGTTGTTCCGGCCGCCCTGCGGCGGCGAGATCGACATCGCCAAGCTCGATCGCAAGGGCAAGGAAATTCGTTCGCTGCGCAGTCGGCATATCGGCATGATCTTCCAGGAGCCGATGACGGCGCTGTCGCCGGTGCACACCATCGGGCGTCAGGTGATGACGCCGATCCGTCTCCATCTCGGCCTCGGCAAGAAGGCGGCGCGTGACCGGGCGCGCGAACTCCTGCAACTGGTGCAGATGCCGCGCCCCGACCAGATGCTCGATGCCTACCCGCACGAACTGTCGGGCGGCATGCGCCAGCGTGCGATGATCGCTATCGCGCTCGCCTGCAATCCGAGCCTGCTGATCGCCGACGAGCCGACGACGGCGCTCGACGTGACGACCGAGGCGCAGATCCTCGATCTCCTGAAGTCGCTGCAGGAGCGGCTCGGCATGGCGATCATCTTCATCACCCACAACTTCGGTGTGGTTGCCGATATCGCCGACCGCATCGCCGTCATGTACATGGGGCGCGTCGTCGAGAGCGGCCCGGTGGATGACATCTTCGAAAAGCCGCAGCACCCCTATACCCGGGCACTGATGGCTTCGGTGCCGCGCCTCGGCGCCGAGCGTCGGCGCCGGCTCACCACCATTCCCGGCATGGTGCCCGATCCGTTCGAGCTGCCGAAGGGCTGCTCGTTCCATACCCGGTGCTCCGAGGCGGTTGCCGGCACCTGCGATCGGCTGGATGCGCCGCTCATCGATCTTGCCGGCGGCCGCAATGTCCGCTGCCATCTCCACTCCCAGAACCAGACCGGAGGACCGGATGTCGGTTGAGCCGCTCAATTCCGAGACCCTGTTCGCGGTCGAAGGTCTCAGCAAGCATTTCGGCGGCGCTGCCAAGGGCCTGTTCCAGAAGGCCAAGCCGGTGGTCAAGGCCGTCAACGACGTGAGCTTTACCATCACCAAGGGCGAAACCTTCGGCCTGGTCGGCGAAAGTGGATCGGGCAAATCGACCGTCGCCCGGTTGATGCTGCGCGCCTATGACGTCACGGCCGGTTCGATCCGCTTTCGGCGTGGCGACGGCAACACCGTCGAGCTGGCCTCGGCCGGCAAGGCCGAACTGCAGGCGCTCCGGCGCCAGATGCAGATGATCTTCCAGGATCCCTATTCGTCCCTCAACCCGCGCATGACGCTGCTCGAACTGGTCGGCGAACCGCTTTTGGTCCACGGGGTCGCCAGCGGATCAGAACTCGAAGACCGGGTTGCCGAGCTTCTGAAACTGGTCGGCCTCCGGCCCGAATTCCGCGGCCGCTATCCGCATGCCTTCTCCGGGGGCCAGCGTCAGCGCATCGGCATCGCCCGCGCGCTTGCCTTGAACCCGGCTTTCATTGCCGCCGACGAAGCTGTATCGGCCCTCGACGTATCGGTGGCCGCCCAGAATATCAATCTGATGCAGGATCTGCAGGAGCAGTTCGGTCTCACCTACCTGTTCATCACCCATGATCTCTCGATGGTGCAACATATCTCCAACCGCATCGGCGTCATGTATGTCGGGCGACTGATGGAGGTGTCCGCGACCGACCCGATGTTTGAGCGCCCGCTTCATCCCTATACCGAGGCGCTGCTGTCGGCGGTGCCGCAACCCGACCCGAAGCGCAACCGTGGCCGCAAGCGCATCATGCTGAAGGGCGAGATCCCCGATGCGTCCAACCCGCCGACCGGCTGCGCCTTCCATCCGCGCTGTCCCTACGCCAAGGACGTCTGCAAG
>JAGSYV010000206.1 GCA_018262505.1 Pseudomonadota bacterium | reverse complement strand
CCAGCCGCCAGATTATTCGATCTCCTTCGACCTGTGGGAGAACGGCGTCTCCTCGAAGATGCGCCTCGATTACGGTGACTTCGTCCTCGACGGCAAGATCGTTCACTTCGAGATGCTGCCGGAGACACCCTGTAGCGCGCCACCGACGTCAGCCGAACCTTCGGTCGCGCTGCCGCCCGGCACCGACAAGCCGGCAGCCGAGGCCCTTCCGAAGGCAGCGGGCGAGACCGAAAAGGTTGAGCAACCCAAAAGCGACACGCCCGCGGACACCAAGGCGCCTGCCGCGACCGATGTGAAGCCCGGCGACTGAGACTATCCCTGCCCCATCCGTCTCGCCTGCCGGACAAACAGGCCGAGCGAGACGAGCATTATGGCGGCGGCGATGAAGAAGGAAACGTCGGCGCTGCGGACGGGCGCAGCTTCCGACAGAAAGTAGCCGAAGGTCTGACTGTAGAAGATCGCGCCGGCCAGCATGCCGAGGTTCATCAGGGCTGAAATACCGCCCTGCAGCGCGCCCTGGGTATCCTCAGGCACCGCCTTCGACATCAGCGCCGACAGCATGGGATGGGCGAAACCTTCCACGGCATTGATGACCAGCATCACCACAACGATGGCCGTTGTCGGCGACAGGGCGAATCCGACGCAGGTCGCCGCCGCCCCGGCGAGACCGACCATCGCCATCCGCCGTTCGCCCCAGCGGGCTACCGCCGGGCCGGTGCCCAGTCCCTGCAGGAGTGCCACGGTGAGGCCGGAGGCGGCGAGCGTCAGGCCGACCGTGGTACCCGACCAGCCGTATTTCGCCATGCCCCAGAACGGCCAGATCGCTGCGTAGATCGACGTGCCGAAGAAGAACAGCGTCAACACCAAGGCATAGGGCAGCACGCCGGAATAGCGGCGGAACACGGCAAGCACGCCGAGCGGATTGGCCTCGCGCCAGCGAAAGGCCCGGCGGCTGTCACGTCATGCGACCGAACGAACGGGCGCGATTCTCCGGCGAACTCACATCGGCAAGGCAGGCACCGGCGATAACGTGCGACGATCCGCAAACGCCAGCGATCAGCCGGCCAATGAACAGCCACAGCACGGTTGGCGCCAGTGCCTGCACGACATAGTCAACCGCAAGTCCGGCGATGGCGAGCAGCAGCAGCGGCCGCCGGCCGAACCGATCGGACAGCGCGCCGGCAAACGGGGCGAACACGAATTGCGCTAGGCTGAAGATGGCGAACAGCCAGCCACCGATCCGCGCCGCATCGTCAAGCCCGGTGCGCCCCACCTCTTCGATGAGGCGTGGCAGCACCGGAATGATCAAGCCGAAGCCGACCACGTCGAGAAATACGGCGACCAGCGCGAAGATGGTTGCCCGGCGCGCCTGAGCGGCTGTGACAGGAACAGGACGATCGGCGGCATCCATCGGGGCACATCCTTTGAAGTGGAGCGGCGGACTGTAGACCGCCGGGCGTCAGAACCTGTCCGCAGCCGCGATGCTGCCGGCCGATTCCACTCCACGGCTCCGAAAAACAAAAAGGCACCCAAACGGGTGCCTCTTGCGTGGAGCCTCGTCCAGGCCGGGCGCCCCAAGGCGCATCCGGCCGGAGCCGGATCACTTGATCTTGGATTCCTTGAACTCGACGTGCTTGCGCGCGACCGGAAGACGAGCCGGATCTTGATGGTCGTTGCCTTGGCCATGGCATCCGATTCCTTGTGCTTGTTGACGGTGACAGCCAAAGCGGCTGGACGCCCCACGCGAGGAGCGTCGTTCGTTCGGCGGGCACCCTAGTCGAAAGCGTTCGAAAGTCAAGACGAGCTTGATCGGGTATCCGCATTTGGCTCCGGTACCTGACGGATGCGACGGCAGGCGAAAAAGGCGTAGCCGACGAGGATCAGCACCGGCACCGCGACCAACCCCTGAGGCCCGATCACGTCCATGCCCGCACCCGTCGCGGCCGGCCCCACCAGCATGCCGACCGAGTACATGAAGATGAAGGCCGCATTGGCCGAAGCGAGATCTCCGCCGGAAAGCCGCGCGCCAAGATGGGTCAAACCCACCGCGTAAAGCCCGGCGACCACCCCACCCCAAAGCCCGATCGCCGGCATCAGCAAGAGCTCTTCCGACGAGACAGCGGCGACCAACAGAGCCGACGCGATGCCAGCCAGGGCGACGTAAAACAGAAGCCGACGCCGATCCATGCGATCGGACAGCATGCCGAGCGGCAGCTGCGCCACGATGTTGCCGAGCGCGACCGCCATGACCAGCAGCGCTGCCACTTGCTGGCTGTAGCCAAGGCGGAGGCCGTAGACCGGCGAGAAGCTCATCACCGACGATTCGACGGCGCCCACCGTGAAAGCGGCGAAGGTGGCGAGTGGCACCACGGTGAGGAAATGCAGGAAATTTCCGCCCTTGCCTTCGTCGATCAGCGGATCGGCCCGGAAACCGGCGATGATCGGCAGGATCGACAGGGCCATCAAACCGGTGCCGATGGCAAATGGCAACCACCCCTCCGAGCCGACCAGACTCAGGATCGCTGGCCCTACCGCGAAGCCAACGGACAGGATGGTGGCATAGACACCCATCACAAACCCGCGCTTGGCCGACGGTGCCAACGCGTTGATCCAGAACTCCGAGACGATGAACGCCGTATTGAGACAGAGCGAGAAGACGAAGCGAAGCACGAACCAGACGGCGATCGAATCGAAAACGTAGAAGAGCGGGAAGGTGATCGTGCCGAGGACCACCGCCACCAGCAACACCCAGGCGGCACCGAACCGGCGTGTCAGCCTCGGCACGAAGGGCGTGCTGAGAAGCGCGGCAACGCCCGCCGAAGTCGTCACCAGGCCGATGACCGAACTTGAGTGGCCGCGCTGCTCGAGGATGACGGCCAGGAGTGGCATGCCCAGCGACAGCGAGGTGCCCACCGCCGAGATCGCTCCGATCGCGGCGGCAAGCCCGGCAAGGCGGCGCCGGTCGAAACGATCCTGAGCAAGTGACGTCATTGGCGGAAATCCGTGAAAGGGATTAGCCTTCTACCGGACGCCAGCCGTAAATCCAATCCATGTTGTCGGCCAGCCGCTCGGCGCCGAGAAGGCGCATGCCGAGATTGCGCGCCTTCGCCGGTGCCCCGCCAAGATGATAAATGAACCCATTGCGTCGCGCGGCGGCCGCCACTTTGTCGGTGCGTGCCTTGCGCCCCTCGGCAAAAAGAGCGAGCCGCTCCTCCACATCCTCGTCAAGGCCAGCCGCCAGCACGCCGGACAGCACGCGCGCGTCCTCTATGGCCATCGCGGCACCCTGAGCCACGAACGGCGGCATGCCATGCACGGCGTCGCCGATCAGCACAGTCCGCCCCTTGGTCCACGGCGTATCACGCGGCGCCTCGCACAGCGCCCACTTCCGCCAACTGTCCGGCATGGCAATCAGCTTCCTTACCGGTTCAGGCCAATCGCCGAAGGCCGCCTGAATCTGAGCGGGATCACCCGGCACGTCCCAGCCGTCCTCGTTCCAGACATCATCGATGGCCGCGACGAGGTTGATTTCTCGTCCCGCATCGATGGCGTAATGGACCAGATGGGCGCGTCGGCCCAGCCAAAGGCCGGTCTCGTTGTGCCGGAAAGACTGAGCAAAAAAGCCCTCGGCTTCGAATGTCGCGCGCCAGGCGGTACGCCCGGTGTAAACTGCGGGACCACCGCCGATCACTCTCTCGCGAACCATGGAGCGGACACCATCCGCCCCCACCAGCACGCTGCCTGAAAAGCGGACCGGCGCGCCTGCCTCAACGCCTTCCACCACGACGCCTGAACTATCCTCGTCGATTGACGTGACGTCGACTCCGAGATGCAGCGTGACGCGCGGCTCCTGCTCGACGGCGGCGAGCAGCGTTCCCTGAAGATCGGCGCGGTGGATGACGATATAGGGCGCGCCATAGCGCTCGACCATCGCCTCGCCGAGCGGAATGCGCAAGATAAGGCGACCGCTCACCCCGTCGCGAATGGTCACCGCCTCCGGCCGCACGCCTGTGGCATCGAGCGCCGAGCCAAGACCGAGATGGAAAAGAATCGAAGAGGCGTTGGGAGACAGTTGCAGGCCCGCGCCAACCTCTCTCAGCTCAGGCGCCCTGTCGATCACCGTGACTCGCACGCCGGCTCGTGCAAGACACAAAGATAGCGTGAGGCCGGCGATTCCGGCCCCAATCACGACCACCGGTAAGTGATCCGGCATAGCTCCATCCTTAGCGTGGATCAGGCCGCTTTCGGCTGCCACGCGGCGTCCTTGGGTTCCGATTCGGTCGCTTTAAGCGACGGATCGTAGCGATAGACGGTCGAGCAATAGGAACAGACGACTTCAGCGTCATCTCCCATTTCCAGGAAGATGTGCGGATGGTCGAAGGGCGGCTTGGCGCCGATGCACATGAATTCCTTCGCGCCAATCCGGATGGTCGTCACCCCGGCGTCGTTGGCGAAATGAGGAACGAAAGCGTCGGCCATGCACGATACCCTTGTTGAAATCGATGACGGCACGAAGCATACCGGCAAGATGACAGCAAGAACAGTCCCTTTGCGGCAAAAGGCGGCGGGACTTTGCAGAACGGCGCCGCGGCACGATGGAGATTTGCAGGATGCCGAGCTTTTCGACCGCCGACGGCGATTTTGCCTATCTCGACGAGGGCAGCGGCCTGCCGGTGATCCTCGTCCACGGCTTCGCCTCCAGTGCCCGCGTCAACTGGCTAGACACCGGCTGGATCGACTGGCTCGTGCGCGCCGGCTACCGGGCGATCGCTCTCGACAACCGGGGCCATGGTGCCTCGGTTAAGCTCCACAACGCCGAGGACTATTGCCTAGACAAGATGTCTGGCGACGTCGGGGCATTGATCGATCACCTCGGCCTCCCGCGCGTCCGAGCGATCGGCTATTCGATGGGCGCCCGCATTCTCCTTGATTTTGCTACCAGCCATTCCGACCGCCTGGAAAGACTGGTGCTGGGCGGCATCGGCGGCGCCATGGCAAAGGCCGGCCTCGACCGAGACCATATCGCCAACGCCCTGCTCGCCCCGTCGCTGGAGAATATCGACGATCCGGTTGGCCGCAGCTACCGCCTGTTCGCCGACCAGACCCACTCCGACCGCCAGGCGCTGGCCGCTTGCATCCGCGGTTACGGCCGCCCCGTCGACCCGGCGGCTACCGCGCGCATTGCCGTCCCGACGCTGGTCGCCGTCGGCACCAAGGACGCCGTCGCTGGCTCGGCAACCGAACTCGCCGCGATGATCCCGGGCGCCGAAGTGCTCGACATTCCCAATCGCGATCACATGCGCGCCACCGGCGACCGGGTGTTCAAGGAAGGCGTCGCAGCCTTCTTTGGCCGATGAAAAAGCGGCGCGACCTCAGGGATCGCGCCGCTTTCAATTGTTCAAGGCCCTCGTACCGCCCGCCGTCACACCGCCTTGGCGCTCTGCTTCGGGCTGCGCTTGCGCGGCTTCGGCGGCACTGGTACGTCGGCAACCTTGGCGTCGACCTCCTCCACCTTGCGCTTCAGCGCCGGGTCGGGCAGGCAGTCGAGCTTCAGGCCGATCTCGCCAGCCTCGTTGGTCTCGACCGACACCTTGACGGTGCCGCCCTTCTTGAGAACACCGAACAGCACGGCATCGGCGAGCGGCCGCTTGATGTGCTCCTGAATAACGCGACCAAGCGGACGCGCGCCCATGCGCTCGTCATAACCCTTGGTCGCCAGCCATTCGATCGCCGCATCGTCGAGTTCGAAGGTGACGTTGCGATCGGCGAGCTGCGCCTCAAGCTGCATGACGAACTTCTGCACCACCGACCGCACCACTTCCGGCGGCAGCGCGCCGAACGGGATGACGGCGTCCAGACGGTTGCGGAACTCCGGCGTGAACATGCGGTTGATCGCCTCGGTATCGTCGCCCTCGCGCCGGCTGCGGTTGAAGCCGATCGGCTCGCGCGACATGTCGGCAGCGCCGGCATTGGTCGTCATGATCAGGATGACGTTTCGGAAGTCGACCTGCTTGCCGTTGTGGTCGGTTAGCTTGCCGTGGTCCATCACCTGCAGCAGGATATTGAACAGATCCTGATGCGCCTTCTCGATCTCGTCGAGCAGCAGCACGCAATGCGGATGCTGATCGACGCCATCGGTCAGGAGGCCACCCTGATCGAAGCCAACGTAGCCCGGAGGCGCGCCGATCAGCCGGCTGACGGTATGCCGCTCCATATACTCCGACATGTCGAAGCGCAGGATCGGCACGCCGAGGATCGAGGCGAGCTGACGGGCCACTTCGGTCTTGCCGACGCCGGTCGGGCCGGAGAACAGGTAGTTGCCGATCGGCTTCTCGGGCTCTCTAAGCCCGGCGCGCGCCAGCTTGATCGCCGAAGATAGAGCGGCAATTGCCTTGTCCTGGCCGTAGACCACGCGCTTGAGGTTGGTCTCCAGGCTTTCCAGCACCTCGGCATCATCCTTGGACACCGACTTCGGTGGGATGCGGGCCATGGTGGCGATGGTCGCCTCGATTTCCTTGACGCCGATCACCTTCTTGCGCTTGCCTTCCGGCAACAGCATCTGACTGGCGCCCGTCTCGTCGATGACGTCGATCGCCTTGTCCGGCAGCTTGCGATCGTTGATATAGCGAGCGCTGAGCTCCACCGCCGACTTGATGGCGTCCTGGGTGTAGCGGACCTTGTGGAACTCCTCGAAATACGGCTTCAGGCCCTTC
>JAGSYV010000094.1 GCA_018262505.1 Pseudomonadota bacterium | reverse complement strand
TACGGCATAACCGCTATCCTGGCGAGGTCGAAGGCCGCCGATCACGCCCTTCACACTAGGATTTGACCGGTTCGGTCAATGAAACCTCTCACCACTCAGATGGCCGGGTTACGGCGCCGGCACAAACTCGATGTGTCCGCCGTCGAGCCGGAAATAACCATCCTGCGATACCGGCAGCGCCAGCATTTCCTCATGTGTGAGACCTGCATGCAGGCCGCGCACCAAGCGGCTGATGATGCCGTGAGTTACAATGACGGCCGGTGCCTCCGCCTTTGCGTACCAAAGACCAACGCGGGCGAGCACGACGTCCAGCGTCTCGCCACCAGGCGCCTGGAACTGCCAGTCGATCGGCCGAATGGCCTGGTCGCTGCCAAAACGGGAAAGGATGTCCTCACGCGTCAGACCTTCCCAGTCGCCGAAATGCACCTCCATCAGGTTTGGCTCTTCGAGGATGTCCATTGCCAGCGACCGGCCGATCAGTTCCGCGGTGGCGCGGGTACGGCCGAGCGGACTGACATAGGCGCGGATCGGCTGGAAATGAGCCCCGATCTCCGAGGCGAGCGCTTGGCCGATGCGTGTCGCCTGATCCCGCCCGAGGTCGGTGAGCGGCGAGTCGAATTGCCCCTGAAAGCGTGCTTCGGTGTTCCAGAGCGTTTGCCCGTGTCTTACGAGATAAAGCATTTGGTGGTCCGGTGCGATCCGTCAGGCGACCCTGGCGCGATTGATGAGGTGGACGACAATGCCGGCGATCAGTCCCCAGAAGGCGCCGGGTATGCCAAGGAAGCCGACGCCGGAGGCGGTAACCAAAAAGGTGACCACGGCCGCCTCCCGGGTCGCGGGCGCCGACAGCGCCGTCGACGTGGAGGCGCCGAAGGCTCCAAGCAGCGCAAGGCCAGCGACCGCCTCGATGAGAACCGGTGGCGCGGCGGCGATGAAAGCCGTTGCGGCACCGGAGACCAGTCCGACAAGAACATAGGCTATGCCGCAGATGACGGCCGCCCAGTAGCGGTTGTCCCGGTCGGGATCGGCATCGGGACCGGCGCAGAGAGCCGCGGTAATTGCCGCGAGATTGACGGCATGGCCGCCGAAGGGCACGGCGAGAAGGGTGAAGGCGCCGGTGTTTCTGAGGATGGGGCCGAACTCCGGCCGATAGTCATTGGCGTTGAGCACGGCCATGCCCGGGATATTCTGTGCCGCCATGGTGACGACATAGAGTGGCAGGGCCGTGCCGATCAACGCCGCCAGACTGAAATGGGGGGCAATCAGCAGAGGCGCCGGTATGAGGCCCTCGGTCACCGTCTCCGGTATGGGCGTCGTCATGGCGATGATAACCGCGGCGACGACGACGGCGGCCGGCACGGCCAGCACCTTGCGCCAGAGACCGACGACAAGCCAGGTCAGCACCACCGCGAGGCCGGTGACCGGCGACACGGCCACCGCCTTTACCGGCGCCAGGCAGAGGGTCAGCAGCACACCGGCCAGCATTGCCGAGGCGATCGGCGTTGGGATGGCGGCGACAGCCCGACCGAGTGGCTTGATGACTCCGGACAGCATCAACAAGGCGCCGGTAATAAGGAAGGCGCCGACCGCATAGGAATAGCCGCCGGCCACAGCTCCGGAGGAGGCGAGCAACGCGGCGCCGGGCGTCGACCAGGCGACCGAGATCGGCATGCGGAACCTGAGACTGAGAAGGATGCCGGAAAAGCCCATGGCGATGGTGACGGCCATCAGCCCGGAGGCAACCTCCGCCGGCGAAGCGCCCGCGGCCGAAAGGCCTCGGACGACAACCGTAAAGGCGCCGCCGAAGCCAACGAAGGCGGCAATGAGACCGGCGGCGACGGCCTGCGGCGAAGGACGGGAGGACATTGATCGGTTCCGCACGGGTTTCATGAAGGCAGCGCCATCCAATCCGAAAGGGGGGCGGGCATCAAGACCCTGCGTGCCAATAGGGTCGCGCACCGACAACGGCGTGATGACGGGGCGACCGGGGAACGGCCCAAAGCGATTCTGGCTGTCGTCTTGTGTCTCGCTCATTCCGAATCCGCCCGGAGAGATTCGCCGCCGTCGGCCTGCCGGACCGCCGCGGCACCGGTGGAAAGCTTCGCTGCTGCCTAGCCGTTCGGTTATGAGTAGGTTCCCCGAGGGGCTGTGGAAAACCGTCGGATGCTAATGGGTTGGAAACCGACAATTTCCTTTTGAAGCAGAAGCTTAACCTCTCATTAATCCTTGTGTTCCCGGGGGGGAGGAGGGGAGTGACAAAACTGCAACATGGATTTTCGATTAGCCGTCGTGGGTGGATCGCCGGCGTCTTTCCCGTTGAAGACCGGCTCAGGATCGGCCATCACTATCACCGTGAGATTTCGGGAGACGGAACTCACCGCCAAGTGAAGTCGATCTGCCTGGGGTGGTTAGGCGGCGGAGCAAGGCGGCAAAGAACCGGAACCGGTTCCACGCCAGCGATGATAACGGTCAGGCCGTTTGTTGTCAGGCAGGGAAGGGTTCTTTCTCTAGATGACTTTTGGAGGTCAGGAAATGAACATGAAGACGCTGCTCGGCACCGCCGCCGGCCTGATGGTCGCCACGGGCGCTTACGCCGCCGACCTGCCGGGCGATGCCGCTCCGGCCGCTGTTGACTACGTGAAGGTTTGCGACGCCTACGGCGCCGGCTTCTTCTACATCCCCGGCACCGAGACCTGCCTGAAGATCAAGGGTCGTGTTCGTGCCAGTGTCGCCTACAACAACTACGGCGGTTCGCTGAACACGAACACCGACAACGTCGCGTTCCGCGCTGATGCCTACGTTGGCTTCGATGCCCGCACGGCTTCTGATCTCGGCACCGTCCGTTCGTACTTCGAAATCGAGACCAACTCGACCAACGGCATTAACCTCAGCCAAGCCTTCATTCAGGTTGGCTACGTGACGGTTGGTCGTCATGACGACGTTGCCGATGGCGACGGTCTCTATGGCATCAACGACGCGACCTGGGGTCCGGCTGACTACACCGCCGTTGGCGCCAGCGTTCTGGTGGACAACCTCGGTGGCGGCTTCTTCGTCGGCGCTGGTATTTACAGCAACAGCGACAGCATCAGCCGTCCGACTGTTTGGCAGTCTGGTGAGCAGGCTGGTCTGCATGCCGCTGGCATCATCGGTATCAATAGCCAGTCCTGGGGCGGCTTCGACGTGTCGGGCGTTTATCAGTCCTACAACGACGCGGCTGATAGCGATGTCTTCGGTGTCAAGGCCACTGCCAACCTGAAGCTCATCGACAAGCTGTCGCTGCGTGCTTGGGCCGCCTACCTGGATGGTGGCAACGGTGGCCGCCTCGTCGGCCTTTCTGGCGAGCATATCAAGAACTCTATTGATCTGGCCCTGGCCGCTTCGTATCAGGTCACTGATCCGCTGGCGATCTACGCGGGTGTTCGTTACAGCATTGTCGATGCGGCCGTCGGCAGCTTTGCTGATGACACCATCTACGGTAACCTCGGCGTCGACTACAAGCTCGCCGAAGGCCTCAACCTGCAGGGCGAAGTCGATTACGGTCGTCAGAACAACTGGAGCGACTTCACTGCCGTCACCCGCCTCGTTCGCGTGTGGTAATATCATTCCCTTCGGGGTTTGAGGAAAAGGCCCGGCTCGTCCGGGCCTTTTCTTTTGCATACTTCTGGGGTGACTCCCGCGAGCGACGACATTTTTGCCTTATCCGTCATTTGTTTGGCGACTGTGTTCCCCAGGTAATTGCTTTTCGTAAATGCCATTTCGTATTCTCGTGGTCGCGAACGAAGGGTTGGGCGTTCGGGCTTCCGGAGGCGGGAAGATGGTTCGCTGGCAGATCTCGGCGATACTTGGAGTGGCTGCGGCGGTTGCCGTCACGGCTGCGGCGCTCATTACCAAGACCACGGACATTGCCGTCGATCTTGGAACGCGCAGCGGGCAAGTCTTGGCCGGCGAAGCGACCAGTTGGGCGTCTGTCGATATTCATGGTCGCGACGTTTATCTCCGGGGCGATGCGCCATCGGAAGAGAATCGCCAGTTGGCGATCGAGCGATTGGGCCGACTTTACGGAGTTCGTTTCGTCGATGCCTCGGGGACGGGGCTACTGCCTGAAATTCACCCCTATGTCACGACGATCGAGCGCAGTGGAGATACGGTTGCGCTGATCGGCGCGGTGCCTTCGCTGCCGGACCGGGCGCGCATTCTTGGCTCTTTGGCGGCTGCAGCGCCGGGCCTTGGTGTCGTCGATCACAGTCTATTGGCCCGCGGCAAAGCGGACGACCGCTATTTCGACGTTTTACGGCCCCTCTATGGTGTGCCGGCTCTCCTTGCGCACGGCAAAGTAACGCTGACGGATAGGGTAGTGACCGTCGAGGGCGAGGCGGCCAGCAACGCCTCCTATGATCGGTTGAAGACCTTTTCGCCAGCACTGCCCGAAGGCTACAGTCTGGCCGTGAACGTATCACGTCCGTTGGCCTCGCCTTTTGTCTGGTCGATCGACCGCGACGACAGTGGCGTTACGGTTTCCGGCTTTGTGCCGGATCCGGCGACGCGGAATAGTCTGCTCGACGTCGTTCGGCAGGCGGTTGGGCCGCGCAACGTATTCGATAATCTCGATTATGCGTCGGGCGCGCCGAATGGCTTTGCCGAAACCGCCGCGGCGGCTGCGGATTACCTCGATCTTCTGGCCTCGGCGCATATCGCGTTTAGTGACCATACCCTTGTCGTGTCTGGCCGGGCAGCCAGTCCGGAGGCCTACCGAACGCTCAACGCCTATCTCGAGACCTGGAACCCACCGGGTTTCGTTCTTCAGAAATCCATCGCCCTGCCGATCGTCGAACCATTCACGCTGACCATCTCCAAAAGCCATGGCCGCGTGACGGTCACCGGCTTCGTGCCAACGGATGATGAAGAGAGCGACATTGCCGACGCCGCTCAAGCAATCGCCAGCAATAAAGAAGGCGACAATGAGCCAGTTGTCGAGACCACGCTGGCCGACGGCGCCCCTGCCGGTTTCAGCGCAGCGGCCCAGTTCGCGATCGGCCTTCTTGCCAAGCTCGACGAGGGGACGGCCCTTTTGTCAGGTACTCACCTGACGTTGTCTGGAGCAGCGGCGACATCGGGCGATTTTCTCGAGCTGGAAGCTGCCATCGCCAATCCGCCAGCCGGTTATGATGTCGGCAACGGCGTTACTCCGCCGGTGGTCGCGCCTTATGTCTGGTCAATGGTCAAGGATGCCGACCAGTTGACCATTACTGGCTCTGCCCCGTCGGAAACCGTTCGCGGAGCCATCCGTGCCGTTGTCGATAGCTCGTCAAGCGATCTCGGCCTCGTCGACCGATCCGGTCTTGGTGCGGGGCTCGATCCGACCATCGATCTCGTCGCCGTGGCACGCAAGGCGGCGGCGATCCTGGCCGAGCTCGACTCTGGCGAAGTCCGTTTCGTCGGCAATGCTTTGTCAGTGACCGGCAAGGCGTCGACGGCGGAAGGAGCGACGACGATCGGCAGCGAGCTCGATGACTTACCGACCGGCGTCGTAAAAGGAAAAATAGAGATTTCGGCACCGGCCGCCTTCCGCTTTTTCGTCGAACGCGGGCTTGATACCGTGACCCTCGACGGCGATCTTGCAGACGAGGCCATGCGTAAGGCGCTGATGACCGCGGCGGACCGAGCATTCGGCAAGGCCGATATCCTCGATTCGTCGGAGGTGGCAAAAGGGGCGCCGGCGGGCGCACGCGATGCGGCCTTGTTTGCGATCCGCGCCGCATCGCTGCTCGCCAAGGGCAACGTCAGCGTCGAAGGAACGGCCATCAGAGTGACCGGCAGCGCTTTCACGGCCGCTGGCGCGGCGCGCCTGCCCTCTGAGCTTTCGGCGGCGGTCCCTCCTGGCTTCACATTGGAGGTCGCCGTCAATGCCATGCCGACCGAGCCGCCGCTCGATGCGGTCGCCTGTGGGGAAGCCATTGGCGCAGTGCTCACTCGAACGCCCGTTCATTTCGATGACGGTGCGGCAACTGCCTCGGCCGACAGTCGAGGCGTGATCGATCGACTCGGAGCACTCGCTCTCCGCTGCCCCGCTGCCCGTTTCGTGTTGACCGCGACGGCAAGTGGCACCGACGCAGCCCGCGCTCAGGCTCTTGGCGAGGCACGGGCGCGAAACGTGGCGGGCGCCTTTGCGGAGATCGGCATCGATCCAGGACGGCTGACGACGAGCGGCGCCTCGGGCGCGGCGGACGGATTCTCAGTTGTTTTGGCTGCGCGGTGACCGGGAGGCCCTGATGCTCTATCTCGCCATTATGCTCTGGCCGTATCTTCTGATCGCCTTCGCGGCCGGGTTGGTCATCGGCTGGTTCGGCTCCGACCGTATCGAGGCCTGACCTCCAGCCGGTCGATTGCTTTCCTCCCAGTGGGGTTCACCATGGCCATTCTGATCATCGAGACCTTCATCTTGACGGCAATCGCCGTCGGCGCCGGCATACTTGTTGGTGTCTTGGTCAAGCAATGGTTTGGCCGCCGTACGGTGGGGAGCAATCGCTTGACCGAGATGATGGCTGCCGCCGCAGCGGCCGAGGCCGATGCGATCGATCGTGAAGGGACCTCCGAGACACCGGCTCTGCCTTTGGAACAGGAGGCTGAATCCGCGACAGCCGCTCCGGCAGGATCTGAAGTGTGGGCCACGGAGCCGGCCAGCGCGGTGGCGTTGACCGGGCCAGCTGCCGAGGTGTCTGCCGGACTGGACCGCATCGCCGCCGCCGACCGGGTGGGCGAGCGACCGCCTGTGCTGCCGGGGCCGCGCGCCGGCACCCCCGACGATCTCAGGCGTATCCGAGGCATCGGCCCGCAGAATACCACACGGCTCAACGCGCTCGGCATCTACCATCTCGACCAGATTGCCGCGTGGACGCCGGCCGAGGCGCGCTGGGTTGGTGCTTACTTGGCCTTTCCGGGGCGGATTGAGCGAGAGGACTGGATCGGTCAAGCGAAGGCGCTGGTTTCCGGCAGAGGTGACGAGGCTGGCAAAACTTGATCCTCTCGCCCGGAATCACTTTCATTCGGCGTCGAGAATGACCGGCCCCTGAGGTGCCGCCCTCGGTCTGCGAAGCAAAAACACCAGCGGCAGGGCTGCGATCGACACGTACATCATCAGCTTGAAGTCATCGACATAGGCGAGCATCGTTGCCTGAAGCGTTGTGATCTGATCCAGGACCGCGACGAACTGGCCTGAGCCGGTTTTCATGCCGACGGCATGGGCGGCCGCGTTGAGGCCGGGTGAAAAGGCCGTCAGCCGTTCGCCGAGTTCGGCGTGGTTGATCTGGATATTCCGCGTCAGCATCACCGAGACCATGGAGATGCCGATCGATGATCCGATATTGCGTACCAGGCTGAACAGGGCGGCGCTCTCCGTTCTGAGGTTTGGCGGCAGTGTAGCGAAGCCCACCGTCGACATCGGCACGAAGACGAGACCGAGGCCGAAGCCCATCAGTATGCCCGTATAGATGATGGGCCAGGAATCCATGTCGGTTGTAAAGCCGGTCATGTCCCAGAGCCCCCAAGCGGTCAGCCCCAGGCCAACGAGGATGATCAGGCGGGGATCGATAAAACGCAGGAGCCGGCCGACCAGCAGCATGGCGACCATGGTGCCGATACCGCGCGGCGCCAGCACGAGACCGGTGGTCACCGTTGGAAAGCCCATGATGCGTTGCAGCAAGGGCGGTAGCAGCGCGGTGGTTGCGAGCAACACGACGGAGATCGCGAAGGTGAAGATGCTGGCGGCCACGTAGTTGCGGTCTCGAAAGATCTGCGGGTGAATGAAAGGATGTTCAGCCGTCGCCGAATGAACGACGAAACACCAGAGTGCGGCGGCCGCGAGCGCTGCCTCGAAGATGATCTCCGACGAAGAGAACCAGTCGAGTTGCTCGCCCCGGTCGAGCATCAGTTGAAGCGAGCCGACAAATAGACCGAGAAATGTGAACCCGACGAAGTCGAACGCTCGTCCGTGGCGTGGCGAAGTCGGCATGGCGAAGGCGATACCGAAGAAGGCGAGCAGGCCGACCGGGACATTGATGTAGAACACCCAGCGCCAATTGAAGCTGTCGGTCAACCAGCCACCCAGCGTTGGCCCAAGCACCGGCGCCACCATGATGCCGGCGCCCCACAGCGCCATGGCCTGTCCATGCTGCTCGCGCGGATTGATATCGAGCAGCACCGCTTGCGACAGCGGAGCGAGCGAGGCGCCGAACACGCCTTGAAGCACGCGGAACGCAACCATTTCCGTGAGGCCGTTTGCCATCCCGCACAGGCAAGAGGCCAGCGTGAAGCCTGCCACGGAAATCAAGAAGAGCCGCTTACGGCCGATCGTGTCGGCTATCCAGCCGGTGAGCGGCATGACGATGGCCGAGGCGACGATATACGATGTCAGCACCCAGTTGATGGTGTCCTGTGCTGCGCCGAGGTTGCCTTGCATCGATGGCAAGGCGACGTTGGCGATCGTCGTGTCGAGCACCTGCATGATCACGGCCAGCATGGTGGCCAGTGACAGCAGGCCGCGATGCGGCACGTTGGTGAGATCGGCGGCGGCTGTCATTTGACGGCGAGTTTTTCGGATGTGGAGGCGATGCCCAGCGTGTCGAGAGCGGTACGTAGGAAGGCGGGCAGTGGTCGGACGAAGCCGGTATCGACCTCGACGCCAACGCTGAGGCCGGCTTTCAGCGGTAACGAGGTCGGCTCGTCGAGGGCGATGCGGACGGGCACCCGCTGGACCACCTTCACCCAGTTGCCGGTGGCATTCTGGGCTGGCAGCAGCGAGAAGATGGCGCCGGTGCCGCCGCCAAAGCTTTCGACATGGCCCTTGATCGTCGTGTCGGGATAGGCGTCGAGCGTAAGTTCGGCCGGCTGGCCGCGGCGCATGTGACTGAGGTCGGTCTCCTTGAAATTGGCCTCCACCCAGGCACTGGTGGTGTCGATGATGGCCATGACCGGGCTGCCACTGGCTATGTACTGGCCGGTCTGCAGGTTGCCCACTTGGCTGACGGTGCCGGTGGTTGGTGCGCGGACGATGGTGCGCTCAAGGTCGAGCCGGGCGCTGTTCTGCGCGGCTAGGGCGCCGAGCACAGAGGGATGTCTGTCGGTCTCAATGACGGCGTTGCCACTGAGAGCGACCAGCGTATCGGCCACGCCCTGCTCGGCCTCGGCCACCGCCTGACGAGCGAGATCGAGATCATGGCGGGCGGTGTCGTATTGGGCCTCGGTGGCGTTGCCTGTCGTGCGGAGCTTATCCTGCCGGCCGAATTGCACCGTCTGGAAAGCGAGCGTGTTGCGCGCCGTATCGGCTTTCAACTCGGCGTCCTTGAGGCGGGTCCGCAACTCTTCCACCTGCAGGCGGGCGAGTGCCACGGCTCCATCGGCCTTCTGTAGGGCGATCCGATAGGTAGCATCGTCGATACGAAAGAGAACGTCGCCAGGTTTGACTATCTGGTTCTGGCCGACAAGGACCTCAGCGATGCGTCCTTCCACTTCGGGAGCGACCAGCACCTTGTTTTGCTGCACATAGGCATTTTCAGTCGAGGCCCAACGGCTGCCGATCACCCAATACCAACCGCCTGCGGCAATGAGCGCCAGCGGCAGCGCCAGCATCAGCGGATAGCGCAGGAAACTGCGCCGGCGCGGCTTGGCAGAGGGGGCGACCGGGACAACCGGCGTGGAAGAGGGGACTGGCTTTTCTTCGGTATCGGACATTCTCAAGCTTTCTGATCCGGGGTGGCCCGGGCAACATCAGTATTGTCGGCGGTGCTGGAAGACGGCACGGACGGAGTCTCCCCGACGGCGACGAGAAGATTGGCGTGAATACGTCCAAGCAGACGGGCAAGGACCGCCTCTTCTTCGCCGGTAATCCCGTCAAGCGCTTCGGCGAAGAGTGCCTGCGCCACCGCCCTCATGCGCTCAAGGCCGGGTCTCGCCGCCTCGATCATGTGGATCAGGCGGGCGCGCCGGTCGTTTGGATCCGGTCGTCGCTCGACAAGGCCGAGCGCCTCAAGGCGGTCGACCATGCGGCAAATGGTGATCGGCTCGACGCCGACGAGATCAGCCAAGGTTGCTTGGTTGATGCCCTCGCGCTTGGAGACATGGGCTAGAACGTGCCATTGGGCACGGGACATGCCGGTTGTCTCAGCAAAGCGATCGAAACGCTTCTTCACCAAACGGTCGATCTCATGGATCAGGCCGCCGACGGTGGGGGGCTGGTTTGTCATTCTGTCAGTATATAGTAAGCGTGCTTATGATAATAGAGACTTATCGTGAGCTATGTAATCGCGCGGTAAGCGCTCGGCGACGGACGCGACGCCGCAGGATCGTCAGGAAAGGCGCATTTCAGGGCAGCTGGTGATCGTTGGCTCTTGCCTTGCCGGGCGCTTTCCCCTATATCCCGCGCCATTCCACACGCGGGAGCCGCGGGTGCGCTTTGGCGTTCCCTCCGGTCGGTTTGGGCAAGGGTGCCCAACTGATTCCTCCCGCGGAGGCCAAACCGGAAAAAGGTACTATCCCATGGCTCTTCCCGAGTTCACCATGCGCCAGCTGCTTGAGGCCGGCGTTCACTTCGGTCACCAGACGCACCGCTGGAACCCGAAGATGAAGTCCTACATCTTCGGCTCGCGCGCCAACGTCCACATTCTCGACCTCGCTCAGACCGTTCCGCTGATGCATCAGGCGCTGAAGGCGGTATCCGACACCGTTGCTCGCGGCGGCCGCGTGCTGCTGGTCGGCACCAAGCGCCAGGCCCAGGAAGAGATCGCCGAGGCGGCTCACCGCTCGGCCCAGTATTACGTCAACAGCCGCTGGCTCGGCGGCATGCTGACCAACTGGAAGACTATTTCCGGTTCGATCCAGCGCCTACGCAAGCTGGACGAGACCCTGAATTCCGAGCAGTCGGCCCGTCTCACCAAGAAGGAACGCCTGGTGATGACCCGCGAGCGCGACAAGCTGGAGCGCGCGCTCGGCGGTATCAAGGATATGGGCGGTACGCCTGACCTGATCGTGGTCATCGACACCAACAAGGAAAAGAACGCCATCGACGAGGCGCGCCGCCTGGGTATTCCGGTTGCCGCCATCCTCGACTCCAACAGCGATCCGGACGGCATCACCTTCCCGGTTCCGGGCAATGACGACGCCGGCCGTGCCATCACCCTTTACTGCGACCTGATCTCGCGCGCAGCCATCGACGGCCTGTCGCGTGCCATGGGCGCCATGGGTGAAGACATCGGCGCCGCCGAGCAGCCGATGGACGAACCGGCGCTGGCCGATGTGGCGGCCGCCACCGAAGCCAACGCCTGATCCACGCTTCGGCTGGATCTTGCCGACGCTTTTCGGGCGGGTCCTCGAAGGGGTCCGCCCGACCTGTTAGGAAGCCCGCCCGTTGGCGGGCGGGTTGAACCGCGAAAACCAACCGGTGTCGGGCCGCCGCCAAAGGCTTGCCCCGTCATCCGTTCATCGGCCCGTCAGGACGGGTCGCTATCAATCCGGTTGCGGGCGTTCGAGGTTTTACGAAAAAGACGAGGGTCACATGAACATTTCCGACGAAAAAGACGAGGGTCACATGAACATTTCCGCCACACAGGTGAAGGATCTCCGCGAGAAGACCGGCGCCGGCATGATGGACTGCAAGCACGCCCTGGCCGAGAACAACGGCGACATCGAAGCCGCCATCGACTGGCTGCGCGCCAAGGGCCTCTCCAAGGCTGCCAAGAAGGCCGGCCGCGTCGCCGCCGAAGGTCTGGTCGGCGTTGCCACCGGTGACAAGACCGCCGCTGTTGTCGAAGTGAACTCGGAAACCGACTTCGTTGCCCGCAACGACGCCTTCCAGGCGCTGGTGCGCGCCGTGGCCGCCGTTGCCGTTCAGAAGAACGGCGACACCGCTGCCATCGCCGCCGCCACGTATCCAGGCAAGGCGCATTCGGTCGAGGCCGAGGTCAAGGAACTGATCTCCACCATCGGCGAGAACATGGGCTTCCGTCGCGCCGCCGCCCTGAAGGTGTCGGCCGGCGCCGTTGCCACCTACATCCACTCCGCCGTTGCCGATGGTCTCGGCAAGATCGGTGTTCTGGTTGCCCTCGAGTCGACCGGCAATGTCGACGAGCTCGTCAAGCTCGGCCGCCAGATCGCCATGCATGTCGCCGCCACTTCGCCGCTGGCTTTGTCGGCCGAGGAGATTTCGGCTGACGTCGTCGAGCGCGAACGCGCCATCTTCATCGAGCAGGCCAAGGAATCCGGCAAGCCGGCCGCTGTCATCGAGAAGATGGTCGAAGGCCGCATCCGCAAGTTCTTTGAGGAGTCGACGCTGCTGAAGCAGGCCTTCGTGATCAATCCCGATCTGACCGTCGAAGCTGCCGTCAAGGCGGCCGAGGCGACTGTCGGCGCGCCGATCAAGGTCACCGGCTTCGTGCGCTTCGCCCTCGGCGAAGGCATCGACAAGGGCGAGAGCGATTTCGCTGCCGAAGTGGCCGCCGCCGCCGGCCAGGGCTGAGCCATATTTCCCTGTTGATTTCGATCAGGGCGCCGACTGGTTCGGCGCCCTTGTCATGTCTGCCCTTCACTCGCATGACTGCCGCTGCGATTATGCCATCCATGGGGGTTTCCATTGCCGTCGATGCGGGTTAGTTGGATCGGATTAGGATCGTCTTCTTTTCCTGGAATCGCCTTTTCTCGATAATTCGGAGTTTTGCCCCATGACCGAGCTCAAGTATCGTCGTGTTCTGCTCAAGCTGTCGGGCGAAGCCCTGATGGGCGATCGTGGCTTCGGTATCGATCCCAAGGTGGTTGACCGCCTGGCCGGGGAAATCGTCGAGGCGCATCGGCTGGGCATCCAGGTCGGCGTGGTGGTGGGGGGCGGCAATATCTTTCGAGGCGTTTCGGTGGCCGCCGACGGTGGTGATCGCACCACCGGCGACTATCTCGGCATGCTCGGCACGGTGATGAACGCGCTCGCCATGCGCACGGCCATCGAGCGACTGGGAGCGCCGGCCGTGGTGTTGTCGGCCATCGCCATTCCGGCCCTTTGCGAGACCTTCACCCAGCGCGAGGCGCTCCGTCACTTCGCCGCCAACAAGGTGATCGTCTTTGCCGCCGGCACCGGCAATCCGTTTTTCACCACCGACTCCGGTGCCGCGCTGCGCGCCGCCGAGATGGATTGTGACGCCTTGCTCAAGGGCACGCAGGTGGACGGCGTCTATACGGCCGATCCCAAGAAGGATCCCACCGCGCGCCGCTATGAACGCCTGACGCATCAGGAGGTTCTGTCTCGGAACCTGCAGGTCATGGACGCGGCGGCGATTGCGCTTGCCCGCGACAATAAGATTCCGGTAGTGGTGTTTTCGGTCCATGAGCATGGCGCATTCGTCAATGTTCTGAAGGGCAAGGGTGTCTGCACCGTTATCGATGGGTAACAACAGTGAGCGCCGGCCGCCCGTCGCCTTGGTCAGTTGGCGAAGGGCCGGCACGGCGCCGGTCAGTTCTGGAAGGTTGGCAAGATGGCCGAAGAAGACTACGACATCAACGACCTGAAGCGCCGCATGCAGGGCGCGCTCAGCGTGTTCAAGAATGATCTCGCCGGCCTCCGCACCGGCCGCGCCAGCGCAAGCCTTCTTGATCCCATCGTCGTCACTGCCTATGGCGGTACCATGCCGCTCAACCAGGTGGCGACCGTATCCGTACCTGAATCGCGTATGCTCTCCGTTCAGGTTTGGGACAAGAGCATGGTTCACGCCGTTGACAAGGCGATTCGCGAGTCGAACCTCGGGCTCAATCCGATCATCGAAGGCACGCTGCTGCGCCTGCCGATCCCCGAACTCAACACTGAGCGCCGCAAGGAGCTGGTGAAGGTCGCTCACAAGTATGTTGAGGCAACCAAGGTGGCTATCCGCCATGTGCGCCGCGATGGTCTCGACGAGTTGAAGGAACTCGAGAAGGAAGGCCTGATCTCCGAGGACTCGTTGCGCATCTATTCCGATCGTGTCCAGAAGGTCACCGACGAAGCAATTGCCGAGGCGGACCGGATGCTGGCCGCCAAGGAACAGGAGATCATGCAGGTCTGATCCCGAAAGGGGCGGCCGGCGGATCATAGGACTTGGGGGGTAAGTCGGACATGATGCGGCTCGGAACGGCGCCGGCGGAGAAGCCTCGTAAAGCGGGCCTGCCGCGCCATGTTGCCATCATCATGGACGGCAATGGTCGGTGGGCACGCTCGCGTGGTTTGCCGCGCGCCGAGGGGCACAGGCGCGGCGTGCAGTCGATCCGGAACATCGTCAGGCATGCCACGGATATCGGCATCGAGTGGCTAACGGTATTCGGCTTTTCGTCGGAGAACTGGTCGCGGCCGGCCGACGAAGTCAGCGAGCTGATGGGGCTCCTGAAGCTTTTCATCCGCCGTGATCTCAACGAGCTGACACGCGGCAACGTTCGCGTGCGCATTATCGGCGGCCGTGACAACCTCTCCGGGGACATCGCCGAGCTGCTGATCGAGGCAGAGGAAAAGACGGTCGGCAACACCGGTCTCAACCTCGTCATCGCCTTCAATTATGGCAGCCGTGACGAGATCGCTCGGGCGACGCGGGCCATAGCCGCCGAGGTGGCCGCAGGCCGCCTCAGAAGCGAGGACATCACCTCCGACCTCATCGCCGCCAGGCTCGACACTGCCGGCATGCCCGACCCGGACCTGATCATCCGGACCAGCGGCGAGCAGCGCCTTTCCAATTTTCTGCTCTGGCAGGCAGCTTACGCTGAATTTGTCTTTGTCCCGGACTACTGGCCGGATTTCGATGGGGCCGCCTTTGATCGGGCGATCGACGAGTATCTGGGCCGCGAGCGACGCTTCGGCGGATTGCCGCAGAAGGGCGAGGTTATATGAGCGCGCCGACTCCCGCGCCCCGTAAAGTCGGCTCTGAACTCGTTCTGCGGCTGCTGTCGGCTATCGTGCTGGCAGCCGTGACCGTGGGTGCGCTTTGGGCTGGCGGTTGGGTCTTCGCGGCGCTTTCCGCGGTAGCCGCCGTGTTGATTCTGCGCGAGTGGATGACGATGAGCGGGCCGTTTGCCTTCCGCGCCGCGCCTTGGGCATTGATGGCTTTCATTGCCGTCACGGTGATGATGGCCCGAGAGGAGCCGCTGCAGTCTCTGGGCTTCTCCGCCCTGGTGGCAGCGGCACTGATGCTGGCGCGTGTGACCGAGCCGCGGGTCGCATGGTTGTCGCTCGGCGTGCTCTACGCCGGTGTGCCGGCGATTGCCGCCATCGCGTTGCGGGGGGCGGACAAATCGACCTTCGCTTCGACTGGTGCCGTCGCGGTGATTTTCGTCCTCGCAGTTGTCTGGGCGACGGACACAGCGGCTTATTTCTCGGGCCGGTTGATCGGCGGACCGAAGCTGGCGCCGCGTTTTTCCCCCAAAAAGACTTGGTCGGGTGCCATTGGCGGCGCGGTTGCCGGTGTTGTTGCCGGATGTCTTGTGGCCGCGGCGGCGGGCGTTGGTGTTAGTGTGCCGCAGGCTCTCGTTGCTTTGCTGCTATCGGTGGTAGGACAGGGGGGCGACCTCGCCGAATCTGCCATGAAGCGGCACTTCGGTGTCAAGGACTCGGGTGTTCTCATTCCCGGCCACGGCGGCATCATGGATCGCGTGGACGGCCTTGTCGCAGCGTTGGTCGTTGCTGCCGCCATTGGCCTTGGACGCGACTGGCTTGCGGGCGTAGGCATTGCCGACGGTCTCCTCATCTGGTGATAGCGATGACAGCGAATATGGAAGCCAGCCCCAGTGCCGGCGCATCGGTGGGGCAGGTCCCGAGACGGCTTTCCATTCTCGGTGCGACAGGGTCGATTGGCCTCAACACGCTCGACCTGGTCGCTGCCGAGCCGGGGCGCTTTGAGATCGAGGCTCTTACCGCTGGCCGCAATGCTCGAGAACTCGCCGAACTCGCCGTCCGCTTTTCCGCCCGGGTCGCGGTCGTCGCCGATCCCGGGGCCTATGCCGAGCTTCGCGATCGCCTTGCCGGCACGGGTATCGAGGCCGCGGCCGGTCCTGCGGCAGTGATTGCCGCCGCTACCTGCCCGACCGATATCGTCGTCTCGGCGATCGTCGGCTTTGCCGGTCTGGCGCCCAGTCTGGCCGCGCTCGGTGCCACGCCGATCCTGGCGCTTGCCAACAAAGAGACGCTGGTTTCGGCTGGCCCGATGTTCCTGGCGGCGGCGCAGCGCGCTGGTACTCGCGTTCTGCCGGTCGATAGCGAGCACAACGCCATTTTTCAGGTTTTTGAGGCCAATAACGCCGATATTGTCTCCGAGGTGATCATCACCGCTTCCGGTGGCCCTTTTCTGAAAACGCCAAAGTCGGAACTCGCCACGGTCACCCGCGATATGGCGTTGCGGCACCCAAAATGGAGCATGGGCCCCAAGATCACCATCGATTCGGCCACGCTGATGAACAAGGGCCTGGAGCTGATCGAGGCCTACCGGCTCTATCCGATCTCCGTCGACCAGCTCTCGGTGCTGGTTCACCCGCAGTCGGTAGTGCATGGTCTCGTTCGTTATAAGGACGGATCGCTGCTTGCCGAGCTTGGCGTCCCCGATATGCGCACGCCGATCGGCTATTGCCTCGCCTGGCCCGAACGTCGTCCGACGACGGTGAAACCGCTCGATCTCTCAGCTGTTGGAACGCTGACCTTCGAGGCCCCCGATCGCGACCGCTTCCCCTGTCTGCCGCTCGCCGAAGCGGCCATGCGGCGCGGCGACGGCGCGCCTTGCGTGCTCAATGCCGCCAATGAGGTGGCCGTCGAGGCCTTCCTCGCCGGCCGAATTGGCTTTCTCGATATTGCCCGTGTCGTCGAGGTGACCCTCGACAAAATTGACGCGGAAGGTGGCCTCGTTGAGCCTGAATCGTTGGTCGCAGCGACAGATCTCGACGGCTGGGCTCGCAAGATCGCTTCGGCCTGCCTATAGTAGCTTGGGCAATGCGCGGCCTGGGGCCTTCGCGGCTTCGGGGGCAAGCGTCGCCGCGCGCAGAGCGCGGAAGCCAAGGGCCAGAGGTCGTCGGCGACCGAGGCAAGCAGAATGACGAGAGGATGAGGCCTTGGATTTTCTCGCGGCAACGGGTGGCACGCTGATCGGGACCGTGATTCCCTTCCTGGTCGTGCTGACCGTAGTGGTCTTCGTTCACGAGCTGGGCCATTTCTGGATCGCCCGTCGGGTCGGCGTCGCCGTCAGCGTCTTTTCGATTGGCTTCGGGCCTGAACTCTTCGGTCGGAACGATCGCAAAGGCACGCGCTGGAAGCTGTCGGCTGTTCCGCTCGGTGGCTATGTACGCTTCGTCGACGACGCCAACGCCGCCAGTCAGCCGGGCGAAAAGTCGTCCGATCCCGGCGCCTTCCAAACGAAAAGCCTTCTGGCCCGCGCCGCAGTTGTCGCTGCCGGACCGGCCGCCAACTTCCTGTTTGCAATCGCCGTGCTGGCGATCCTTTTCTATGCCTTCGGCAAGCCGATGATTGCGCCGGTTGCCGGCGCTGTCGAGCCGGGTAGCCCGGCCGCGGAGGCCGGCTTTGTTGCCGGCGATCGTATCCTTGCGATCGACGGCAGCCCCATTGAGAGCTTTGCCGATATCCAGCGCGTCGTCATGCTGCGAAACGGTGTCGAGCTTGCCATCGATATCGACCGCTCAGGCAATTGGCTGACATTGCACGCGACGCCGCGCTCGCGTGAGATCGTCGATGGCTTCGGAGAGAAGCAGACAGTACCTGTCCTCGGCCTGAGGCAGACCAATCCCACCGTCGAATTGCGCAGTTTTGGGCCGTTCGGCGCCATGCATGAGGCGGTGCGCGAAACATGGTCGATCGTCGACAGCACACTGTCCTCGGTGGCCGGCATGTTTTCCGGACGCACGTCGACCACACAGATCAGCGGCCCGATCGGCATCGCTCGCGTCAGTGGTCAAGTGGCGGCCATGGGGCTGATACCTCTTATTAACCTTGCTGCCATTCTTTCAATTTCGATCGGTCTCATTAACCTCTTTCCAATTCCCATGCTGGACGGTGGGCATCTGGCGTAAGTGACCTTCGGGTCACGCAGGATAGGGAAAACGGTACCACCCATGGCAAGGTCGCTTGCGCATCGTGGCAAAGACTGTAAAAACCTCTTGATCGGAATCTGTAACAAGGGTTCCCAATCGGCTTTGGCCGCAGAACTTCGGGTACGAGATTAAATGCGCTCATTCAAGGAATGGACGAAAGTCGTCGCTGCCTCCGCCGCCTTGCTCGTCGCGGCACCTTTGTGGGGCGGATTTGTCCCTGAGTTGGGCGCAGTTTCAGCCGAGGCGGCTTCAACTGGCCGAGTGACGGTGGTTGGCAACACGCGAGTGGAGCCCGAAACCGTTGCCGCCTATATCAAGGGCACGCCAGGCAAGCCGCTCAGCGCCGCCGAGATCGACGAATCGATCAAGGCGCTTTTTGCGACCGGCATGTTCTCGGATGTGAAGGTCAGCCAGTCTGGTGGCCACGTCCTGGTGAAGGTGGTCGAAAATCCCGTCATCGCCCGCGTCGCTTTCGAGGGCAACGATGTACAATCCGACGAAATTCTGAAGGGGGTTGTCGAACTGCAGCCCCGCTCGGTGCTGACCCAGGGCAAGGTCGAGTCCGACACGCAGCGCATTCTTGAGCTTTATCGCCGTAGCGGTCGCTACGATGCGACCGTCGAGCCCAAGCAGGTCGATCTTGGCAAGGGACGCGTCGATCTCATCTTCCAGATTAACGAAGGTCCGCGCACCGAGGTCAGCCAGATCACGTTTGTCGGCAACAAGGCGTTCTCCAACTATCGCCTGTCCAACGTCATCTCCACCAAGGAGTCAGGTCTGTTCGGCTGGTTCAAGACTTCGGATAACTACAGCCCGGAGAAGCTGAACGCCGACCAGGAATCGCTTCGCCGCTTCTATTACAACCACGGTTATGCCGACTTCCGTATCGTCTCCGCGACCGCCGATTTCGACCGCCAGCAGAACTCGTTCTTCCTGACCTTCACCGTCGATGAGGGCGAGCGCTACAAGTACGGCGACATCAAAGTTGAGACGTCGCTGACTGACGTCAAGCCGGACGACCTTCAGAAGTTGACGTTGACGCACACCGGCAACACCTATTCGGCCGCTGAGGTTGACAAGTCGCTCGAGGCCATCACCACCGCCGTCGCCGCCAAGGGCTATGCCTTCGTGCAAGTGCGTCCGCGCGGTGACCGCGACTACGCCAATCATACCATCGCCGTTTCCTATTTCGTCGATGAGGGCGCGCGCGCCTATATTGAGCGCATCAATATCATCGGCAACGATCGTACCCGGGATTATGTCATCCGCCGTGAGTTCGATATCGGCGAGGGCGACGCTTATAATCAGGTTCTGATCGAGAAGGCCGAGCGCAAGCTGAAGAACCTCGGGTACTTCAAGACCGTCCGTATCTGGTCGGAGCCGGGTTCGTCTTCTGACAAGGTCATCGTCAACGTTCAGGTCGATGACAAGCCGACGGGCGAAGTCAGCATCGGCGCCGGTTACTCCACTGCCAATGGCATCCTTGCCGAACTGTCGATCACCGAGAAGAACTTCCTTGGTCGCGGCCAGTACGTGCGTGCCTCGGTTTCCAAGGGTATCACCACCGACGGCAAGACTGGCGACTCGTCTTATGAACTATCGTTCACCGAGCCCTACCTGTTCGATCGTCGTCTCGAAGGTGGCTTTGACATCTATCGGCGCAATTACAGCAACACCGATGACAGCATTCATCCTTTCGACGAGACCAACACGGGCGGAAAGATACGCTTCGGTGTGCCGCTGAACGATGACACGACGTTGGGCGTGTTCTACGAAGGCTACCAGCAGAAAATTTCTGGTGCCGACTCGAAATACAGCAACTTTGTCACCAACGGAGATCGCTTCGTCTCCATCGTTGGTACCAGCTTGACCTACAACACCATTGACGACTTCGCTTTCCCGCGGAACGGCGTCTATGCGCAGATCAAGCAGGAGTTTGCCGGTGTTGGTGGCGATGCGACCTTCCTCCGCACCACGGGTCGGGTCGAATACTATAAAGAACTGGTCGAAGATTGGGATCTGATCGGCCATGTTGGCGCCAAGGGCGGTGCCATGTTCGGTGTCGGCGACGATGTTGCCTATATCGACCAGTTCCAGGTGGGTGGCTCGATCATTCGCGGCTTCGAAACCAACGGTATCGGTCCGCGCGATCCGGTGACGGGTTATGCCATGGGTGGCAAGTATTACGTCGCCGCCTCGGCCGAGACTCTGTTCCCGATCCCGATGCTGCCGCAGGAATATGGTGTCTGGGGTTCGCTGTTTGCCGATGCCGGCACGCTCTGGTCGTCGGATAACCCGACCTCTGGTGCCGACAATGGTCTTGCCCTGCGTGCCTCCGTCGGTGCCGGCATCGTTTGGCAGTCGCCGTTCGGCCTGTTGCGGGCAGACTTCGCCTATCCGGTCATGAAAGAGGACACGGACAAGACGCAGATCTTCAAGTTCTCCGGTGGCACCAAGTTCTGACGCTGGATTTCTTTCCGACCATCGACCGCCGCGCCCAAAGCGCGGCGGTTTTGTTTTGCGGAAAATGGAATTGAAAAAGCAGGGGGCTTCGGAAGACTGCGCGGTCGGCAGCTTGGTATCCGAGGCAAAGGGACAAATTAGGTAAATCGAGCCACAGTGATCCCTGAACAACTCATCTTCCAAGTGACTTGCGGTGCTCGGTCGGTTGACACCGGCCCGGCGCAATGGCTAATGCCTTCCGTTCCGGGAAGAACGCAGCCGGCCGCGACGGAAAGCCGGGCGGCCGTCGAGTCTGCGGTGCTTGAACCGAAACGGAGCAGGAAGGCGCGCGTCTGTCGTGGTTTGCGGCCGGGAAGGGCGAGCGAGTGTTGTCATGACCGATCCAGTATTCTTCGCGCCCTCCGGCCGGCTCACACTTGCCGAGGTGGCTCGCATTGCTGACGGCGAGGTGGTGCGCGGCGACGCTGATGTCACCATCGGAAGCGTCGCACCGCTCGACCAAGCTGGGCCGGACGACCTGTCCTTCCTCGACAATCCTCACTACATCGCAGCTTTCAGGCAGACGCAGGCATCGATCGTTCTCTGCTCGGCGGCCCATGTGGCCGATGCTCCTGAGGGCGCGGCCGTCATTGTTGCTCAGCAACCCTATCGTGCCATGGCACTGGTCATGCAGGCGCTGTTTCCGGACGCTTTTCGTCTGAAGGGGCCTTTCGGCGAGGCCGGGGTATCGCCGGGGGCGAGCATTCATCCCACCGCTCGTCTTGAGGATGGCGTAACCGTCGAGCCGGGCGCCGTCATCGGCGCCGGTGCGGAGATCGGGGCCGGCACGGTGGTTTCGGCAAACGCGGTGGTAGGGCGGGGCGTACGCCTTGGCCGCGATGGATACATCGGTGCCGGCGTGACGCTGCAATATGCGCTGGTTGGCAATCGCGTCATCATTCATCCCGGTGCTCGTATCGGCCAGGATGGTTTCGGCTTCGCAATGGGATCGCGCGGTCACCTCAAGGTGCCGCAGATCGGGCGGGTGGTTATCCAGGACGATGTGGAGATCGGCGCCAACACCACGATCGATCGCGGTTCCAACCGCGACACCGTGATAGGCGAAGGCACCAAAATCGACAACGAAGTGCAGATTGGCCACAACGTGGAGATCGGTCGGCATTGCGTCCTTGTGGCCAAGGTCGGTATCTCCGGCTCGACCAAGCTCGGCGACTATGCGGTGGTTGGCGGCTACAGCGGGATCGCCGGCCATCTCACGGTCGGCCAGGGCGCGCAGCTTGCCGGCGGATCGATGCTCAAGGACGACATGCCGGCGGGGGCGCGCTGGGTCGGGACGCCGGCCAGGCCGATCCGCGAATGGACTAGGGAACAGATGGCCCTGAAGCGGGCCGTGAAGCAGACGACGGGAAGGGACGAAACGTGAGCGAAACCGATACCGCAACGGCACCGGCCGAAACCGGAGCGTCAGCCAAGCGCACCCTGGGTGTCATGGACATCCAGGCGCTCCTCACAGCGTTGCCCCACCGCTATCCCTTCATGATGATCGACCGGATCATTGAGATCGACGGCGACAATTCGGCCATCGGCATCAAGAACGTCACCATCAATGAACCGCAGTTTCAGGGACATTTCCCCAACACACCGGTGATGCCCGGCGTGCTGATGATCGAGGGCATGGCCCAGACGGCCGGTGCCATCTGCGTTAACGCCTCGGCGGATGGTGCCGCACCGAAGCTGGTCTATTTCATGACCATCGACAAGGTGAAGTTCAGGAAGCCGGTCGGTCCCGGTGACGTCGTCGAATACCACGTTCGCAAGCTTAAGAAGCGTGCCAATATGTGGTGGTTTGAGGCAACGGCCATCGTCAGCGGCACCAAGGTCGCCGAGGCGGAGCTTAGCGCCATGTTGGTGAATGCCTGACGGTTCGCTGCCGCGTCGCGATGCCGTAACACGCTGAAACATAAATTGCGGCTCTTCGCCGGCAACGGAAGCTATAGGGAAACGAGCGGCCATTCGTCGCGCCGCCGTCGAGGATCATCCGCATGCGCACCATTCATCCCACCGCCGTCGTCGACCCAGCCGCCGAGATCGGCGAAGGCGTCAGCATCGGTCCCTTCAGCGTCGTTGGTCCCAATGTTCGACTGGGCGACGGTGTGGTGCTGCATGCCCATACGGTGGTTGATGGACGTACGACGCTCGGCGCTGGTGTGACCGTTTTTCCGCATGCCACCGTCGGCATGGTGCCGCAGGATCTCAAATATCGCGGTGAGCCGAGCCGACTCGAGGTGGGCGACAAGACGGTGATCCGCGAGTGTGCGACGCTGCATCTGGGCACCGAGGGCGGCGGCATGCTGACGCGCGTCGGCGCAGGCTGTCTCTTGATGGCCAACGCTCACGTTGCCCATGACTGCATGGTTGGCAATAACGTCATCCTGGTCAATTGCGCCACGCTCGGTGGTCACGTCCACATCGGCGACAATTCCATCCTCGGAGGACTCAGCGCCGTGCATCAGTGGGTGCGCATCGGCGAGGGCGTGATGGTCGGCGGGATGACCGGTGTTGAGAATGATGTCATTCCCTTTGGAATAGTCACCGGCAACCGTGCCCGCCTTGGGGGTCTGAATCTGGTCGGGCTCCGGCGCGCCAACTATCCCCGCGAGGATATCCACGCGCTCCGCAACGCCTATAAACTGCTGTTCGAAGGCGACGATCCGCTGTCGGCGCGCCTCGACCGCGTGCTGGAAGTCCACGCTGGCAGCCCGCTGGTTGCCCGTATGATCGAATTCATCCGGGCGGGCGGCGATCGCGCCATCTGCACGCCCCGCAACCGGGACGGCGAGGCCGAATGACCCCGGCAAGCGTTGCTCCCGACAAATCGACCCTAGGCATTATCGCCGGTGGCGGCAGTGTTCCCATTGTCGTGGCGAGAGCTGCCGAGGCTGCGGGCCGGCCGGTCGTTTTGTTTGGAATTGTCGGTGAGGCCGATCTGGACATTGAAGCCTTTCATCACCACTGGCTGCGCTGGGGCGAAATCGGTCGGCTGTTCGATCTCTTGGCGCGCGAGCGCGTCGGTGAGGTGGTGATCTGTGGTGCCGTCAACCGGCCGGATTTCTCGGCGATCCGCGTTGACCTTGGTGCCGTGTTGAGTCTCCCGAAGATCCTGTCGCTGATGGTCGGCGGCGACGACAGTGTGCTGAAGAACGTCGTTCGCTTCCTTGAAGACCGCGGCTATCGGGTGATTGGCGCCCATCAAGTGGCGCCGGAACTTGTCGGGGGCAATGGCAACCTTGGTCGCGTCAAGCCCACCGACGACTCCGAGACCGACATCGCCAAGGGTGTCGAAGCGTCGTTGACCTTGGGCCGTCTCGATATCGGTCAGGCGGTGGTGGCCATCTCCGGCCGAGTGATCGCCGTCGAGGGCATCGAGGGCACTGACGAACTCTTGCAACGTGTTGCCGATCTCAGAAAGCGCGGTCGTCTCAAGGCGGCGCATCGCTCCGGCGTGCTGGTGAAGGCCGCCAAACCCCAGCAAGATCTTCGTGTCGATCTGCCGACCATCGGCCCGCGCACCGTCGAAATGGCGGCAGCCGCCGGCCTTGCCGGCATCGCTGTGGAATCGGGCCGGGTCATGATCGTTGACCGACCGGCCACCATCGCCGCCGCCGATGCCGCCCGGCTGTTCCTTCAGGTCCGACCGTTCCCGGACGACGTGTCATGATCGAGCATCGGCCGCTCCGTGTCGCCATTGTCGTCGGCGAGGAATCCGGCGATCAGCTTGGCGCGCGACTGATGGCTGCGCTCAAGCGACTGTCGGCGCGACCGGTGGAGTTTTTCGGTGTTGGTGGCGACCGAATGGCCGGCGAGGGAATGCCGAGCCTTTTCCCCCTCCACGATATCGCCGTCATGGGGTTCGGACCGGTGGTGAAGCGCCTACCGGTCATTCAGCTTCGTACCGCCGAGACCGCCGGTGCCGTCATCGCCGGCCAACCGGATGTGCTGGTGATCATCGACAGTCCCGATTTTACCCATCGCGTGGCGCGTGACGTCAGAGCGGCGCTGCCGAACCTGCCAGTCATCGACTATGTCTGCCCATCCGTATGGGCCTGGCGTCCCAAGAGAGCCCTCAGGATGGCCGCGTACATCGATCATGTGCTGACGCTGCTTCCGTTCGAGCCGGCTGTCCTCGCTCGTCTGAAGGGGCCTGAGGCCACCTACGTCGGTCACCCCCTGATCGACCGACCGGAACTCTTGACGCCGTCGCCTGGCGAGCGGCTGCCAGTTGACCAGGCCAGACCGCCCAAATTGCTCGTGCTGCCGGGCAGCCGCTCGGGCGAGATTGACCGCATGCTGGCGCTCTACGGCCGGGTACTTGAGGCGTTGGCGGCGCGTGGCCTGGCCTTCGAGCCGGTGTTGCCAGCCGTGGAACGGCTCAGAGGGCGCATTGAACGGGAAACGGCGGCTTGGGCGGTGCGACCGACGATCGTCATCGGCGAAGTCGAAAAATGGGCGGCGTTTCGGTCGGCACACGCGGCGCTCGCCACGTCTGGTACCGTGACGCTTGAACTGGCGCTCGCCGGCGTTCCCAGCGTGATAGCCTATGCGCGCGATCCGTTGTTTCGTCTCATCTCGGAGGTCGCCCGCCGCATTCCCGGGCTGGTGAATCTCAGCATGTTCGGCCTCGCCAACATCATTCTTGGCGAGAAGGCCAGCCCGGAGTTCCTCGACCCCGATCTGGCGCCAGACCGGCTCGCGGGCGCTTTGGCTCCGCTGCTTGCCGACACGCCGGCGCGAGCTGCGCAGCTTGCCGCTTTTGCGCGCCTGCAAGACATGATGGCGCTTCCTCATGGTCGCCCGGCTGCCGAAACCGCGGCAGGCGTGGTGTTGCGGCTGGCCGACCGCTGAGCTTTCCATGTTTCCACCAGTGAAAAGACCTCCGGCGTTGCCACCGGAGGTCCATTTGTCCTTATTCCAATAAGCGCTTAGCCGCGCATGTCGAGTTCAACATAGTCGCGCTGCGGTGCGCCGATATAGAGCTGACGCGGGCGGCCGATCTTCTGGCTCGGATCCTCGACCATTTCCTTCCACTGGGCGATCCAGCCGACGGTACGTGCGACGGCGAACAGCACGGTGAACATCGAGGTGGGGAAACCCATCGCCTTCAGCGTAATGCCCGAATAGAAGTCGATGTTCGGATAGAGCTTCTTTTCGATGAAGTAATCGTCGCTGAGCGCTATCCTCTCGAGTTCGACGGCCACGTCGAGCAGCGGATCGTCCTTGATGCCGAGCGTCTGCAGCACATCGTGGCAGGTCTGCTGCATGATCTTGGCGCGCGGATCGTAGTTCTTGTAGACGCGATGACCGAAGCCCATCAGGCGGAACGGATCGTTCTTGTCCTTGGCACGGGCGATGTATTCGGGAACGCGGTCGACCGTGCCGATCTCGGCCAGCATGTTGAGCGCCGCCTCGTTGGCGCCGCCATGTGCCGGGCCCCACAGGCAGGCGATGCCGGCTGCGATGCAGGCGAACGGGTTGGCGCCCGACGAACCGGCAAGGCGTACCGTCGAAGTCGAGGCATTCTGCTCGTGGTCGGCATGCAACGTGAAGATGCGGTCCATCGCTTGAGCGAGGATTGGGTTGATCTTGTAGTCCTCGGCAGGCACCGCGAAGCACATATGCAGGAAGTTCGCGGCGTAGTCGAGATCGTTCTTCGGGAAGATGAACGGTTGGCCGATCGAATACTTGTAGGTCATCGCGGCGATCGTCGGCATCTTGGCGATCATCCGGTGCGAGGCGATCATCCGCTGATGCGGGTCCGAGATGTCGATCGAGTCATGATAGAAAGCCGACAGCGCGCCAACGGTGCCGACCATGACCGCCATCGGATGGGCGTCGCGACGATAACCCTGGAAGAAGCGGGTCATCTGCTCGTGGATCATGGTGTGACGGGTAATGTGGGCGTCGAATTGCTGCTTCTGCGCTTTGGTCGGCAGTTCGCCGTAGAGCAACAGGTAGCAGGTCTCCAGATAATCGCCCTCAAGCGTCAGCTGCTCGATCGGATAGCCGCGATAGAGCAGCACGCCCTTGTCGCCGTCGATATAGGTAATCTTGGACTCGCAGGCGCCGGTCGACGTGAATCCCGGATCGTAGGTGAAGTGGCCGGTCTTGCCATAGAAGGTGGAGATGTCCATCACGCTCGGGCCGATGCTCGCGTCCTTGAGCGGGAACTCATAGGTCTTGTCATCGATGGCGAGGGTTGCGTTCTTCGTGGTCATTCGGTCGGATCTCCGAGAGGTGATCAGGTGGACCAGGCCAATGAGGGGCAGGACAAAGCGATTACGTTTACGTAAACTGCCGACCAACCTCCCAGTCGCATGTCGATCTTCACGTAGCGGAAAATCCCTACTCCGGCAAGCCGTCGAATTCGTGGTCAGCCTTGCCTTTCGGCGGAGGCTGGGAACTGGATCCTGAGATGCGAGTTATTGTTTCGGTGTGGTTTTCACCGCTTTGGCCGTCCTTTTCCGCGTGGCGGAACCGGCCGCGTTCCCGTCCTTTCGCGCGTCCCTCGCAAGGATGTGAAAACCCCGCCGCGGTCTGGCCGGGCGGGGTTGGCAATTTTCAAAAGGCTCGTTTCTGTCAGCCGGCCAACGCGTCGCGGATGCGGCCAAGCGCTTCGTCACGGCCGAGCACGGCGAGCACGTCGAAGATGGGCGGCGAAGTGGTGCGACCGGTGGCGGCGGCACGGAGCGGCTGCGCCACCTTGCCGAGCTTGAGGCCGGTTTCGCTGGCATAGGCCCGCACGACCTCTTCGGTGGCCGCCGCCGTCCAGTCGCTCAGCCCAACAAGACGCGGCAGCAGCTCCGCAAGCGCCGTCTTGCCGGCGGCGTCGAGCAGGGCAGTTGCCTTTTCATCGGGAACCAATGGCCGACTGGCAAACAGGAAGCCGGCGTTGTCTATCAGCTCGAGAAGCGTCTTGGCGCGCTCCTTGAGGCCCGGCATGGCGGCGGCAAGTTGCGCCTTCTTGCCATCGTCGAGCTTCGCCTTGAGCGCTTCGCCCTCGGGAATGTGGTCGAGCAGGGCGACGACATGGCGCACCAACTCATCATCCGGCATCTGGCGAATGTAGTAGCCGTTGAGATTCTCGAGCTTGCCGAAGTCGAAGCGCGACGGCGAGCGGCCGATGCCCTCGAGGTCGAACAGCGCGATCATCTCTTCGGTGGAGAGGATCTCGGAATCGCCATGCGCCCAGCCGAGGCGGACGAGATAGTTGCGCAGCGCCACCGGCAGGTAGCCCATGGCGCGGTAAGCCTCGACACCCAGCGCGCCGTGGCGCTTGGAGAGCTTGGCGCCGTCCGGCCCATGGATCAGCGGGATATGCGCCACTTTCGGCATGTCCCAGCCGAGGGCGTCGTAGATGATCTTCTGGCGCGCCGTGTTGGTGAGGTGGTCGTCGCCGCGGATGATTTGTGTGACGCCCATGTCATGGTCGTCGACCACCACGGCATGCATATAGGTGGGCGTGCCATCCGAACGCAGGATGATAAAGTCGTCGAGATCCTTGTTGGGGAAGGTGACGGTCCCCTGAACCGCGTCCTCGATCACCGTCTCACCATCCAATGGCGCCTTGATGCGCACCGACGGCTTGACGCCGGCCGGCGCCTCGGACGGATCGCGGTCACGCCAGCGGCCGTCGTAGCGTGGCGGCAGGCCATTCGCCTTGGCGCTCTCGCGCATCTCGTTGAGCTCGTTGGGCGTGCAATAGCAATAATAGGCCTTGCCGGCGGCGACGAGCTCTCGCGCTACATCGGCGTGACGGTCGGCACGTTGGAACTGCGAGATCGGCTCGCCCTCCCAGGTGAGGCCAAGCCAGGTAAGCCCATCGATGATGGCGTCGACCGCCGCCTGCGTCGAGCGCTCGCGGTCGGTGTCCTCGATGCGGAGAAGCATCTTGCCGCCCTGCCGCTTGGCATAAAGCCAGTTGAAGAGCGCCGTCCGCGCGCCTCCAATGTGCAGAAAACCGGTGGGAGACGGCGCAAAACGCGTGACGACGGGCGTGGACATCGACAATAATTCCGAAAAATGTCAGGGGCGGCCCGGAAAGAACGACGGATCGCCGTCGGCCGAACCATTGCGTGGACGGCGTCTTACAGGAAAGCCGTGCGTTTCGCAAAATAAGATCGCGGCGCGGACAGCGTAAGCAACGAAATAGGCGGCGAGTGTGACGGTCCGGACGGAGACGAGTAACGAGCCTCCCATCTATCGCTGGCCGATCGCCGGCGCCGAATGGCGACGCAGGCTTTCGGCTCTTCGGGAATCTTTTGCCCGCGATCTCGATGATGGTCGCGGCTTCTTGTGGTGGCCAGTGGCTGCCGCCGTCGGGGCTGCCCTCTATTTTGCTCCAACGTGCGAGCCCTCACCGGCCGATCTGATGCTGGCCGGCCTCGGCCTCCTGGCTGTGCCGGTGCTGATCGCTCGCCGTCCTCTCGCCATGCCCTATTGGGCGATCCTCATGGGCCTCGCCTGCGCTGGCTTTCTGCATTCCGCGCTCGTCACTCGGCTTGCGACCCATCCCGTATTTCCTTTCGAACGAACGGTGACGGTCCACGCCCGTGTCGTGGCGGTTGAGGACAGGGGAAAGGGAGCTGCCCGCCTGCTTCTTCAACCGGCCGAGATCGATCCGCGCCCTAGGAATGGTCTGCCGCCGCTTGTTCGCGTGACCACGCGTGGCGAAGTGCCCGCGCCGGGCGAGGCCGTCACCGTGCTCGCCCGCCTCGCTCCGCCCATGCCGCCACCGTTGCCGGGAGGCTACGATTTTGCCCGCGTGGCGTGGTTCGCCGGAGTCGGCGCCAGCGGCTTCGCCTATGGCGCGGTCAAGCCCTGGCCGGATGCACCTCCGCCCGATACCTGGCTTACCCTTCTGAGCGGCATCGAAACCGTGCGCGTGGCGGCGGCTGGCCGCATCCGTGCCGCGCTCCCCGGCGATACCGGCGCCATTGCCGCCGCTTTGATCGTCGGCGACCGTGCCGGCATATCCGATGCCACCAACGAGGCAATGCGTGTCGCCGGTGTTTCGCACGTGCTGTCGATCTCCGGCATGCACATGAGCTTGGTGGCCGCCTTCCTGTTCGGCGGCATCCGTCTCATGTTGGCGCTGATACCGCCGCTGGCATTGACGCTGCCGATCAAAAAGATCGCCGCCATGTTGTCGATGCTGGGGACCGGCGCTTACTTCGTTGTGTCCGGCATGGACGTACCGGCCGAGCGCTCGATGATTACCGTCGCGGTGTCCCTGTTTGCGGTGTTGGTCGACCGCCGCGCCCTGTCGCTTCGTGTGATTGCCGTGGCAGCCCTCGTCACGCTGGCTCTTTCGCCGGAGGCGGTGATGGAGCCGGGCGCGCAGATGTCCTTTGCCGCCGTGGTGGCGCTGATGGCCGGGCTGGAAGCTTGGCGTGCCCGACGGAGCGAAGCTGCGGACGGCGGCGATGTCAGCTTGCTGGCTCGCACCGTGCGCCGGTTCGCGCTCTGGCTGGTGGCGGCGCTGGCGGCGACCGTGGTAGCTGGCCTCGCCACCTTGCCGATGGCTCTTTATCATTTCGGCCGTCTGGCACCGCTCGGCATGATCGCCAACCTCGTGACCGAGCCGCTGGTATCGTTTCTGATCATGCCGATGGCACTGATCGCCGCGTTGATGATGCCACTTGGCCTTGAGGGCATGCCGCTGACCGTCATGGGTGCCGGCATCGACACGATGATTGCCGTCGCCCGTGTCGTTGCCCAGTGGACGCCGGGTGGCGGTCTATATGGGCGCCCCATGGGCTGGACGATGCTCGCCGTCGTGGCGGGTGGCCTCTGGATCTGCCTGTGGCGCGGCCGTAAGCGCTGGTTCGGGCTTGTCCCGGTTCTCGTGGGTCTGGCCTTCGTCGGGGTCGGTTCTCCGCCGGCGCTGATCGTCGCCGGCGACGGCTCGCAGGTCCTCATGCGGCAGCAGAACGGGGTCTGGCACAAGATCGGCGGCAAAGACGGCTTCATGCTGGATGTCTGGATGGCCGCAGTCGGCCTCGACCCGAAGGAGGTTCAGTCGCTTGACCGCGATACGGCCTGTGACCAGGAGGCCTGCCTGCTGGAAGCTGCGGCTGGGCGTCCCTCCGTCTCGGTCATCAGCCGCCCCTTCGCCTTCGGCGATGACTGCGCCGCCGTTGCGATCGTGGTGTCGGGGTTGGAGGCGCCGCCCTGGTGTCGGCCGACCGGTGCACTTCTTGACGGCCGCCGGCTCGCCACGACCGGGACGCTCACCTTCGACATTGAGGTCAATGGTGCCGGCGCGTTCGACTTAAAGGAAACCGGCCGCGTGCTCGGCATCCCTCGCCGATCGTGGCTCGCTCCGATGCGGTGAACCGAGGGCAACCTGAGCTGAAGTAACATGGCGCCTAAAGCAATCGGACCGAAAAGTGGAATCCGGTTTTCGGAAAATCCGATGCGCTAACAAAGAACTAGATCGTCACCTTGCGTCCGTCAGCACCGTACACGACTCTTCATAATTTGGGTTTGGCTCGAGGTTTGTTTGGTGCGTTTCGGAGCCATGCGTCCGCAGCGCTTTTCGGGTCGTTGACG
>JAGSYV010000205.1 GCA_018262505.1 Pseudomonadota bacterium | reverse complement strand
CGCTTCGCCGAGCTGATCCGCGAGTTCCCCGAGGTGGTCGAATTCTACCGGATGAGCGGGCAGGTCGACTATCTCCTGCGCGTCGTGGTGCCGGACATCGAGGCCTATGATGCCTTCTACAAGCGCCTGATCGCCAAGATCGAGATCTCCGACGTCTCCTCGGCCTTCGCCATGGAGCAGATCAAATACACCACGGCGCTGCCGCTCTCCTATATCCAGCTCGACAAGGACAAGCAGCTCTGAGCCTGCCTGAAAATTCTACTGGGCCGGGCATATGACTTAGTGTTCTGCGCTTCCGGTGCTCACGGACAGGAAGTCCGCTCCGCTCCGGTTCTCGAACCCGTCGCTATCTGCCACACCCCAGCGAGTTTCGAGTCAGGCTCTGCGGTCAGTCAAAGGTGAGTGTTGCTTGGAGGTATCCTCGAGCGGCTGGTTGGGCTATCGTCGTCGCCTTGGCTGGACCGGCCTGAGGTGAACGCAACCGCATGCAGCAGATTTCCAATCTGATCGATCCCTTCGGCCGGCGCGTCGACTATCTGCGCGTCTCGGTGACGGACCGATGCGATTTCCGCTGCGTCTACTGCATGTCCAGCGACATGACGTTCCTGCCGCATGGCGACTTGCTGACGCTGGAGGAACTCGATCGGCTGTGCGCCGCCTTCATCCGGCGCGGCGTTCGCCGCATCCGCGTCTCCGGCGGTGAGCCCTTGGTCCGGCGCGGCATCATGGCGCTGTTCCGTTTCCTCAAGAATTACCTCGACGACGGCAGCCTCGACGAGGTGACGCTGACCACCAACGGCTCGCAGCTCAGCCGCTTCGCCAATGAACTGGCTGACTGTGGCGTTCGCCGCATCAACGTTTCGCTCGACAGCCTCGATGCCGAGAAGTTCCATGCCATTACCCGCACCGGCAGCCTCGACAAGGTGTTGGGTGGCATCGACGCGGCGGTAAACGCCGGTCTGAAGGTCAAGATCAACGCAGTGGCGCTCCGAGACGTCAACGCGTTCGAACTCGGCGACATGCTCGCCTGGGCGCATGGCCGCGGCTTCGACATGACGGTGATCGAGACCATGCCGCTCGGCGAGATCGATGGTGACCGCCTCGCCCAGTACTTGCCGCTGACCGAGGTGAGAGCGCAGCTCGCCCGCCGTTTCACGCTGGACGACACCAATTATCGCACCAGTGGTCCGGCGCGTTACGTGACCGTCCGCGAGACCGGCGGCCGCCTCGGCTTCATCACGCCGATGACCCACAATTTCTGCGAAAGCTGCAACCGCGTGCGCGTCACCTGCACCGGCACCGTCTACATGTGCCTGGGACAGGAGGATAAGGTCGATCTCCGGGCGCCGCTGCGCGCCTCCGAGGGTGACGATCTGCTCGACGCCGCCATCCTCAAGGCCATCGCCCACAAGCCGCGCGGCCATGACTTCGTCATCGACCGCACCGGCATCCCCTCGGTGAAGGGCCGGCACATGAATACGACCGGAGGGTAGGGGCGCCCCGTTTGCGAGGCGCCTCTTATCGCAACTCAGCTCTTCAGAGCCACGTCGGCCCAGTTGGAAACCGCCCAACGCGGGTTGCTGGCGATGTTCTCGACGCTGTCGCGCGCCACCGTGATGAAGCCCCATTCGGCAACGTTGATCAGCGGCAGGTCGGCAGCCACCTTCTTCTGGAAGTCCTTGTAGAGTTCGATGCGCGCGGCGGTGTCCACCGTCGCGGCGGCCTTGTCGATGAGGGCGTCGAGCTCGGCGTTGGCGTAGCCGCCCTGGTTGGAGAAAGGCACACCGTCCGGCGTGCCGGAGCGAACCAGGATGGTGGTGGAGATCGCCGGATCGCCACGGAACACAGGCGGCGCTACTGCCAAGTCGAAAGCGTGGTCGGTATAGACGGCCTTCTGATGGCCGGCCGCGTCGTTGTTGACAATCACCGCGTCGATGCCGACGGCGGCCAGCGCTTGCCGGAGATAATCGCCGAACTGGCGCGTCTCGTTGAAATAGGGCGCCGGCAGCAGCTTGAGCTGGAAGCGCGTGCCATCGGCGCCCCGCTTGTAGCCAGCCTCATCGAGCAGCGCGTTGGCCTTGTCGACGCTGAACTCGTAGGTCGGAACGTCGGCGGTGTAGAACTCCGGCGCGTTCTTGGGCACCGGACCGGTCGCGCTTGCCGCGTAGCCGAGGAACACCGTCTTGACGACGAAGTCCTTGTCGATGGCGTGGGCGATGGCCTGCCGCACCTTGAGATCGGCCAACTCCTTGCGGCGATGATTGATCTCGACGACCAACTGATAGGTCAGTGCTTCGTAACCCTTGGAAATCACCTTGATGCCCGGCACCTTGGAGATGCGGTCGAGATCGGCGAGCGGTACGGCCGAGAAGGCGGCGAGGTGGACTTCCTCCGCTTCCAGCGCCGCGCCGGCGCCGGCCCGGTCGGGCAGCACGCGGAAGACGATCTCGTCCACCTTCGGCTCGCCCTTTTCCCAGTAATGCTCATTCTTGGAGAGCAGGTAATATTCGCCGGGCTTGTACTCGGTGAACTTGAACGGTCCGGTGCCGATCAGCTTGTCGATGGTCGGCGCCGCCTTGAGGTCGGTGCCGGCGAAGACGTGCTTCGGCAGCACGGAAGTGACGGCCGGCAGCGCGTTGCGGATCAACTGCACCGGTGTCGGCTTGGAGAACTTGAAGACGGCGGTGTGCTCATCCGGCGTGTCGACGGCGGAGAGGTTGGCAAATATCGAGCGCCCCAAATTCTGCAGCGGCTTCCACACCTCCAGCGCCGAGAAGGCGACGTCGGCTGAGGTAAATGGCTGGCCGTCGTGCCAGACGACACCCTCGCGCAACTTGAAGGTGATGGACAGGCCATCGTCAGCGCCTTGCCAGGATAGCGCAAGGCGCGGCGCAAGCCCGTTCTCGCCATCGTAGGACGCCTCGGCGAGCGGCTCGATCACCTTGCTCGACAGGAAGAACACGCCGTTGGATGCGACGACGGCTGGATTGAGGTTCTTCGGCTCGCTGTCGGCGGCCACCACCAGGCGCGTCTTGTCCTGCGCCCACAGGCGGTTGGTCGAAAGCGCGGTCGAAGCGGCGAGAAGCAGGGAGGCCTTGATCAGGCCACGGCGGGAAAGGACGGCAAAGGTCATGGTGGGCTCCGGCGAAAGCTTCGGCGATCGGACCGTTGCGGATGCGATCAGGGTGACACTGTCGGTTCGCCGAGCCGGATGTTACAGGGATGAAATTGCGGACGGCAACGGTCCGGAGAACTATTTTTCGCGCAAGGCCAATCTGAAGCGACATCTCCGGCCAAAACGGCAGAATGTATCATCAGCTCTGTTGAGCGTTGAGGTCTCTCAGACTTGCAGATGGCAGCTCGGCAACAGCACTAGCGTTCTAGCAACACATTGATACATATATAATAATGTCATCCTCGCGCAGGCGAGGACCTCAGGACGAGAAGGTGAAGAGGGGGGTATCAGGCTCCCTCACGTTGCTGGAGCGCTATATCGGCGTTGTACTTCATCCTGCCCGAGGTCCTCGCCTGCGCGAGGATGACAATTTTATATAAAACAAGGTGATATCGGCTTCGGTGTCTCCCCGTAGGGTCATCCTGAACGCGATTTCATTCCCCTCCGGTGCGCTCGTCGCCTCGCTACCGAGATGCTTTTCCTGGCGGCGACTTGCCTCTACACCGGAGGCATCAACGGGGGGTTCCATGCAGCCGCACGATTTCTGGCAAACGTTCCACCCCGCTGACACCTACGCCGAAGCAGGCCCGTTTTCGGAGTCCTATCCGGTTCGTCTCGCTGACGGCCGGCAGCTTCTGCTGCCCATCCGGGCGCTTGGCGATGGCCAGCACGGGCTGGCCTCGCTGATCATCAATCAGGCGAGCTTCGCAGTGCTCGCCGCGTTGGCCGACGACCTTGCCGCCCGGCTGCGCCCCTTCTCGCCCGACATAGTCGTCGGCCTTCCCACCCTGGGACTGACGCTAGCCGCCGCCGTTGCCGAGCGGCTCGGCCATTCCCGCTATGTCCCCTGCGGCACATCGCGCAAGTTCTGGTATGTCGAGGAGCTGTCGGTTCCGATGAGTTCCATCACCACCCACCACATCAAGCGTCTCTATATCGACCCGCGCATGCTGCCGCTTCTTGAAGGCAGGCGGGTTGTCCTTGTCGACGACGTGATTTCCTCGGGAACCTCCATCGTCGCTGGCTTGCGCTTGATGGCGACTGTCGGCGTCGAGCCGGTGGCGGTGGGCGCCGCCATGCTGCAGACCGAACGCTGGCGGCCGGCATTGGCCGACCTGTCGCCGATGTGGCCCGATCGGGTTGTCGGCTCGCTGTCGACGCCGCGTCTCGAACGGACCGCCGATGGTTGGATCGCCTCGCTTTAGCTTGTCTGCGCCACCGACCGCCGGCCGAGGAGGCAACGCGGATGCGAAGCGTTTCTTCGGCCTTTGCGACAGACTCGCAAAAATAGTTTATCGCGCATGGAATAAAATCGAACGAGCGGTGTTGTTGTCTTTGGGAGCTGGAACATCCGCGCCCCCAAGGAGGGTATCATGAACCGACTGATCGTTTCCGCGCTGCTTGCCGCCGGCCTTGCCACCGCCGCCTTCACGCCGGCGTATGCCGAGGACTACGCCTCGGGCGCCATCAAGACGATGGACACCGCCAAGGGCGGAATCCTGACCGACGCCAAGGGCATGGCGCTTTATACCTTTGACAAGGATGCCGCCGGCGTCTCCAACTGCGATGGTGGTTGCGCGGTGAAGTGGCCGCCGGTGACGGCTGCGGCCGGTGCCAAGGCAGATGGGGATCTCTCGCTGGTGACCCGCAAGGACGGCTCGCAACAGTGGGCGTTCAAGGGCAAGCCGCTCTACTTCTGGATGGGCGACAAGAAGCCGGGCGACGTCAGCGGCGACGGCATGGGCGGCGTCTGGCACCTCGCCAAGGAGTAATCCGGGATCATGTCGAGCTTCCTGGACGATATCGAGACGCTGGTGCCGGCCTTGCGACGCTACGCAAGGGCGCTCACCCGCAACACTGATCAGGCCGATGATCTCGTCCAGGATTGTCTCGAACGCGCGATTACCAAGCAGAGCCTG
>JAGSYV010000010.1 GCA_018262505.1 Pseudomonadota bacterium | reverse complement strand
ATCGCCGTGCTTGCCGACGGCGGTCGCGCAATCGCTGACATCAGCCGCAAATCGAAATCCCCATAGCCATCGCCTGTGGCCCGCGGGTTCCTTCCTCGGGGACTTTCGTACGCCTGCCGGCGCCCGAAACTCTTCACGAAAACAGCCCTGCCGCTGAGGGCGCGAAACGGCGGTCAGCCTTGCTGTCGGGAGCCGTCGAGATACGCCACCACAGCGATCTCGACGCGGGCACCGGCGAGCAGACCGGAGATGACGGTCGGCCGTGCGGGAGGTATCCCGGGGAAATGAGCTGCATAGGCGGTGTTGAAGACAGCGAAGTCGTCAGGATCGGCAAGCCAGACGGTTGCGTTGACGATGTCGGCGAACCCGGGCACCGTTGTCGGCGAGCACGGCCTTTATGTTCCGGAACACCTGATGGGTTTGCGTCGCGACATCATCACCCGTCATCCGCCCGTTCGAATCGAAGGCGATCTGTCCCGACAGATAGAGGAAATCTCCGGCGCGGCGAGCTGGGGACAGCGGAACGGTTTTCTGGTCGATGTCCATGTCAGGCTCTCAGGATCAGGAGATTGCCGGCAAGGATTGCAGCGGCGCCGACAAAGGTCTGCGTGTCGGGGACATAGCCTTCGAACAGCGCTGAGAGCGTGAGCGCCACGACAGGCACCAGGGTCATGACATAGGAAGCGTTTGCCGCCCCGACCTTGCCGATCAGCTTCAGGAAAAGGGCAAAGCACAAGAAGGAGGCGACAAAAACCATATAGGCGAGACCGGCAACATAGGACGGGGTCACCTCCGGCAGAACCAGCCCCGGTCGCAAAAGCGTTGCCGCCAGCGCGAACATGCCGCCGAAAACGGCACCCCAGCCCGTCTGGACCAAGGGCGGGACGTCAAGCTGTGCGGTGTGCTCGCTGATGAGGGCTCCGGCGCCGGTGCCCAGAGCGGCCAGCGCCGCCCATGCGAAGCCGGCAACTGCGTCGGACATGTTGCCCCATCCCTCTAGTTGCGGCGTGATAATGACGGCAAGGCCGGTCATGCCCAGCCCGAGGCCCAAAAGCGTGCGTAGCGGCAAACGGACATTCCGGAATATTCGGGCCAGCACTGCCGCGAACACGCCGGATGTGGACAGGACGAGAGCGGCGAGGCCGCTCGGGATGAGGCTTGTGGCGTGGTAGAAGGCGATGAAGGCCAGCCCGAACATCGCAACGCCCTGAGCGGCAAGCCATTTGATCTGGGGCCCAGAAATCGCCGGAAAGGATCCCCTGCACCAAGCGATGCCCAAGGCCAGGACCCCAAGCAAAAGCATGCGTAGCGCGACCGACGGTTCAGGCGAACCGGTGGCGACCTGGGTGGCGGTCACCAATGCGCCACTGCCCCAGAACAGGGCCGTTGCCGCGAACAGTACCGTTGGATGCTCGAACGACCCGGCAGCGGTGTCAGACATCATCATGCGTGGCGCGGGCGGGCAGCGGGACGGAGATCTTCTGGTCGAGGTCGGGAACGATGGCCTTGAGGCCGCGCGCGACGACGCCGGCGCTGGCCTTTTCCATCTCGGAGATCAGGCGGTCGAGTTCCGCCCGCTGTTTTTCCGAAACGGCATCGAGCAATTCGGCCTCGATCGCCAGACCGATCTCGGACAACTCCTCGAAAACCTTGCGGCCGGCTTCGGTCAGATGGACCTCGGCGCGGCGGCGATCGTGATCGGCGGCATTGCGCTCGGCATAACCGAGTTCGCTCAGCAGGGCGATTGCCCGGCTGGCGGCGTATTGATCGAGCCCGGCGGCGTGCTGGATCTGCCGGGCGCTGAGCCCGGGCGAATCGCCAACGACGGCCAGAATGCGCCACGCCGCCTGGGACAGGCCATAGCGCGGCCCATAGTAGTCGGCGAGCAATTCCGCGACGCGCGCCGCGATGATGAAAAGCCGGTAGGGCAGCCATTTTTCGAGCTTTATCACGGGGGAGTCCGGATTGTTGTCAGTCATGATTTTCGCCGGTTCGAGGAGAATGCGCCGGGCGCGGTCTCGTGGTTCGACTGCTGCATTTGCATCCGCCCCATACCAGCCTCGGAGCAAATGCCGCAGTCAAGAGAACCACTAGCAAGTTATTGGTTCTAGTGGAGCTTTTGAAGTTGACATTTGAGCTGGCGCCTTATGTCAGCCGGGACTCAAATGTCACATTCGCTCCACTAGCTGAGCATGAGCTGGTCGTCGTCCACCGCGTGGCCTGTCGCCTGGCCGAACAGGTCGAGTAGATCGGGGATGTCGAGCTTTTCCCGTTCCTCGCCCTTGATGTCCAGCGCAACCCGTCCCCGATCCATCATGATCGTGCGCGTTCCCAGCGCCAGGGCGTCGCGCATCGAGTGGGTCACCATCAATGTGGTGAGCTTTTGCGAGCCGGCGATCTCCGCCGACAGCGCCAGCACACGTGCCGCTGCCGCCGGGTCGAGCGCTGCGGTGTGCTCGTCGAGCACGAGGATTCTCATCGGCAACAGAGTGGCCATCAACAGGCTGACGGCCTGGCGTTGACCGCCAGACAAAGATCCGATCGGGGTTGTCATGCGATCCTCAAGGCCCAGTTCGAGTCGGGCCAGAAGATCGGCGAACTGGCGCTGCTGGCGACTTCCGGACAAGGCCAGGCGGAGACCTCTTTGCTGACCGCGTTTGGCCGCAAGGGCCAGGTTTTCGGCAATGCTGAGCGATCCGCAGGTGCCGAGGCGCGGTTCCTGAAAGACCCGCGCCACGTGTTGCGCACGCCGCGCCGCCGACCAGTCCGTCATCTCGTTCGTGCCAAGCCAGATCGTGCCGTAATCCGGGCGCACAGTGCCCACGATCACGGACAGAAGAGTGGATTTGCCCGCTCCATTCGAGCCGATGACGGTGACGAACTCGCCGGTATTGATGTCGAGCGTCACGCCCTGCAATGCGCGTACCTCGGAAGCGGTGTTGGCATTGAACGTGACGCGGATGTCGGTGAGACGAAGCATCTATCCCTCCCTTTTAGTCGTGGCCGGGATGAGCGGCGGCGGCGGCATCTGCAACCGTCCCCGGCTCTGGGACAGGATTACCGCGCCCGCCACGATAACTGCCGTCACGAGATTGAGGTCCTGGGCCTTGATGCCGATGAAACCGGCGTTGAGGGCGAGCGCGATGAAAAGCCGGTAGATCAGGGCGCCGACGAGACAGCCGAGAGTCGCCAGAAAAACGCTGCGACGCCCCAGAACGGCTTCTCCGATGATCAGGGCGGCGAGCCCGGTCACGATGGTCCCGATGCCCATGGACACATCCGCGACGCCCTGCATCTGGGCGAACAGGGCGCCGGCGAGCGCAACCAGGGCATTGCTCAGTCCCATGCCGAGATAGCGCATGCCGCCATTGGAGATGCCCTGAGCTTCCGACATCGACGGATTTTCGCCGCTGGCCCGCAGCGCCAAACCGATTTCGGTTCTCAAGAACCAGTCGATTGCCAGCTTGGCGCCGATGGCGAAGATCGCCAGCAGAATGGTGTCGTTCCACAACCCGAAATCGAACAGGCTGCCAAAGCGGTTGAAAACCGTGTCATACCCGTAAACCGGCAGGTTCGGGCGCCCCATGATCCTCAGATTGATCGAAAACAGGGCAACCATACTCAAAATGCCGGCGAGCAGATTCATGATCTTGAACCTGACATTCAGCATGGCGGTGACGAGGCCCGCGGCCGCGCCCGAAAGCGCGGCGGCGGCGGTTGCAAGGAAAGGATCGGCGCCGGCGGTGATGGCGGCGGCGGCGGTGGCGGCACCGAGCGGAAAGCTGCCATCGACCGTCAGATCGGGGAAATCCAGGACGCGAAAGGAGAGAAAAACCCCGAGTGCGACCAGCGAAAACAACAGCCCCGTTTCGATAGCACCAGCGAGGGCGAAAAGGCTCATTTAGCGGATCACTTTCTTGGCGCCGGACAGCACATCTTCCGGGATGGTCACACCCATCGCCTTGGCCGATTTGGCATTGAGATAGAGGTCCTGGCTGTTGGGGACGATGGCGGGGATGTCGGCCGGCTTGGCGCCTTTCAGGATCTTGACGATCATGTCCGCCGATGCCCTGCCCATGTCGTAGTAGTTGAACCCGAGCGCCGCCAGCGCACCGCGTTCGACCGATCCGGTGTCGGAGGCGAAAATCGGCAGTTTCGCCTTTTCACCGACGGTAACGACGCTCTCGATGACCGAAACTACCGTGCTGTCGGTGGGCAGGAGAACCGCATCGACCTGTCCCACAAGACTACGGGTGGCATCGGCCACCATGGTCGACTCCGCCGCCGGCGCTTCGACGATACTCAGACCGTAGTCAGCTGCCACCGCCTTGAGCGCATCGACCTGCGAGACCGCATTCGCTTCGCCCGGATTGAAGACGATGCCGAGCTTCTTGGCATCGGGAACGAGGCTCTTGATGAGTTTCAGGATCGGTGGATAAAGCTGCTGGTCGCTCGTTCCGGTCATATCGCCGCCCGGCGCGGCCAGAGAGTGGATCAGGCCGGCGCCGACCGGATCGGTGACGGCGGCGAAGACCACCGGTTTGTCTCCCATGCTGTTTTTGAGTGCCTGGGCCGAGGGCGTCGAGATGGCGGCACCGACATCGAGATCGAGGCCGGCGAATTCGGAGGCGATTTGGGCCTGGGTGGCCATGCTGCCCTGGGCACTGCGGGAAACGATCTTGATGGTTTTTCCGTCGGTGTAGCCGGCATCGGCGAGCCCATCGACAATGCCCTTGTCGACCGCATCGATGGCCGGATGCTCGACGATATAGGTAATGCCGATCGTCGGCATGTCGGCGGCTTGGGCCAGACCCGCGAGGCCGGCGAGACCCGCAGCCATGACGAGGGTTTTGAGTGGTTGCATTGGAAGTGTCCTTTCGGCTTGGGAGGGAAGTCGGGACGCGCAATCAACCGGCGATGGCCACCGGCAGGGGAAAGTCGGGAGGCGATGCCATGGGCGTGTGGATCATGCCCGGATGGAAGTCTTCGATCCGTGCCGCGCCCACCATTGCCTGAACGATGTCGAGCTCGTGCCTCAACAGGCCGAGCGCGTGAAAGACGGCGTCTTCGCCGCCCGTGGCGAGGGCATAAAGCGTGGCACGGCCGATCTGTACGGCGTCGGCGCCAAGAGCGAGGGCGCGGGCAATGTCCGAGCCGGTACGGATGCCGCTGTCGAGCAGGAGCGTCAGACGCCCCTTGGCCGCAGTCACGAACTCGGGCAGGACATCGATTGTCGCCACCGCGCCATCGAGCTGGCGGCCGCCATGATTGGAAATGACCAGCCCGTCGACGCCGATGGCAATGGCTTTTTCGACCTGTCGCGGGTCGAGTACGCCCTTGACGATCAGTGGCTTCTTCCAGCGGTCGCGCAGCCTGGCGATATCGGTCCAGTTGACCGAAGGGTCGAGCTGGCTGTCCATCACCTCGGCGATGGTGTCGTTGGCCTCAAGGCCAAGTTCGCTGGCCATCACTTCGAGGCGCGGCCCGCCGGAACGGGCCATGCGCAGCGCCCAGGCGGGATGGCGAACAAGATCGGCGATCTTGGCCGGGGTCCAGCGCAAGGGCAGGGAAAAACCGTTGCGAGCATCGCGAAGCCGCTTGCCGGCGACGGCATTGTCGACGGTGACCTCAATGGCTTCGAAACCCAAGGCTTCGGCCTTGTCGACCAGACGCGCGCTGAAATCGCGGTTCTTGAACAAATAGAGCTGCATCCATCTGGTGCCCCCGCCGGCCCTGGCGACCTCCTGCTGCGTGCAGGTGCCAGCCGTGCTCATCACGAAGGGGATGCTGGCCCGGCCAGCGGCACGCGCCAGGGCGACGTCGCCTTTTGGCCAGGCCGCCGAAGCGAGGCCGGTCGGCCCGATGATCAGCGGCATGCTGTGGGTCTTGCCGAAGAGCGTCTGCTCCTGGCTCCGAACGCTGACGTCGACCGGTGCGGAGCCGATGAGCCGTTTGGCATCGAAGGCCTCGCGATTATGGGTCAACGTGCTCTCGCTACCCCCGCCGCCATCGAAGAAATCGAAGACCATTTTCGGCAGAGCCCGACGCGCGGCTTCGCGATAGTCGGCAATCGATTGCGGGCTGGATCTTGCGATGGGTGAACGCATGGGCTGGCGACGAGTCCTGTGTGCGGGTCAACGAAACGAGCGCCACTCATCGAAAGGCAAATTTAATTGCATGTCAATTGCAATTTGCAATTATATTGGAGCGTAATTTTGGCGCCGAGGTGGGGAATCGTCAGCCTCTTGTGTTCGTTGCATCCAGGCTGGCAAACCGGCCATGCTGAATCGAAATTGCGCCCTGCACGCCATCCACAAAAGGCGCTGCCGCCGACGAACGGCAGCTTGTTCATGTGTGTCCTGATCGAAACAAGGCGTTCCATCCCTTTCGGCGCTTGCCCTTGAAGCACCAAATGCGTCAGCCGGCTTCTGGGCGTTTATGCAACCCAGTCAGCTATTGGGCTGTGGCGAGGACCGCCTCTTCGACCGAAATGGGGCGCAATGCTGGCGTGACCCCCGCGCAGCGGAGGCGCCAGTTTTCGTTAGTTGTGGCGAATAGGCCTACCCAATACGCCACAACTCCGAGCCCCCTCCCTCACCTCAGCGGCAGGAACAGCTCCGCCGCCGTGCCCAGTTCCGGACCTTCCAGGAAGAAGCGCTGGCAGTAGATGGGGAAGTCGCGCATTTCTTCGCCGCTTGTCGGAAGCCAGTCGCGGTAGAGGTAGAGGGCGGCGGGTTCGAGGTTGTGGGTGTCGCCGGTGACGCGCAACACCGCGCAGCGCCCGCCGGGGATTTCGCCGAGCTTGATTTCGCCGGCCTTGACCGTTTCCTCGTCGATCGTCTGATCGGCCCTGAGGCCGATGCAGAGATCCATGCTGTAGTCGGCAGGATTGGCGGGGCGCCGCTCGGAATACCAGATGTTGAAGGTCGGGTTGGTCTGGGGCGACATTCCCCTCGCCTTGCGCCAAGCGATGAACCGCTGGACGGTGGCGTCGATGGTGTCGGGATCGCCCCGGTGTTCGAAGATGGCCACGCGGGTCGGGGCAACTTCGCGGATAGTGACGTCGTCGGGGGTAAAGGTGGTCGGCATCAGTTGGCTCCTCGCCTTGTTGAGCGGCCCGAAGGCGGCGAGCCACGGCTCCCATTGGGGAGACCTCCGGAACGATGACGGCGATTGCCCGAACCGTTGGCGAAAGGCGCGGGCGAAGGCGTCCGGTGCGTCGTAGCCGGCTTCCATCGCGATGTCGGTGACGCTTTGGGCGTCGCCATTGGCCAGCTGATGCGAAGCACGCTTCAGACGAGCCAGCTGGACATAGCGATGCACCGACAACCCGAAAGTTGCCGTGAACTGCCGGTGGAAGTGGTACTTCGAAAAGGCCGCGACACCGCTCAACACGTCCAGGCCCAGATCGTCGTCGAGATGCCGGTCGATGTAGTCCAGCACCCGCTGCATCCGGGCATGGTAGTTTTCAAGCGCTGCCGTCATCGTCTGTTCTCCGTGGCGGCATCAGCTAAGCCTTTTGAGACAGGTCGCGCTCCACCGATCTTGCGATTTAGCTGAAGCCAAATCACGGCACCAAATCACGGCGAAGGTCAAGAAATCGCGCAGAGCGGGATTTCGACGAACTGGCGACCGACATCGGTAGGTGAGGCGCGGCGTCACGCGTTCCTGCTTTTCAGCGACAGGCCGAAGCCCATCAGCGCCATGCCGCGCAGCGTCAGGTCGGCGTGCACCGCGAGCTTGGCAGCCATCGGCAGGTCGAGCTTGATGTCATCGGTGGTCAGCACAAACGCCAGGAACCAGGCGAGCAGGAACAGGCCGACGAGGCCGCTCGCGCCGATCCAGATGAAGGCATCGGCATCGCGGAAGGTCATGCCGATCCAGATGCGGACGAGCGCCGACAGGGCAAAGCACAGGCCGAAGCCGGCGAGCGGCCAGCCGGCCGCAAGATTGGGATCGATCAGCAGCACGGCGCCGATCAAACCGTCGAGACCGCCCAGGCACACCCAATCGGGATAGACCTCGAAACCGGCGATCTTCACAATGAGCAGGATCTGCAAGACGCCGCTGAAGATCGAGGCCATGCCGGGAGAGTAGGTGCCGGTGACGCCATAGATGGTCAGGTCCAGCACCGGAATGCCCACCAGCCCCGCGAGTATCGCCCCCAGGACGAACACCCACCACCAGCAGCCGATGCTTTCGAAGCGGTGCGCGGTCCGCTCCCGCTCGGCCAGGACGAGGCCGATGAGCGCGCCAACCGGCCTGAGGCCTCCCCCATAAAGCAGCGGGCGCCTTTGGCAAGGCTCGCCCTGCGAAGGGTCACCGTGCATCGCTTTCCTCCCCCCAGCAAACGAAGTCACCGGCGGGGGCAATGCCCCGCCGTCTTTTCCTCAAGGAGTCAGAGCATTACCGATTCATCGCCCCTCATCAACATACACGCCGTCTCGTTTGTCCCGCCAACGTCCCGTCACTTCGCCTCGGTGGGCTCTGGCGCTTCCGCCTTGCCGGCCGTCGGATGGATCCGGAACCAGGCGACGTAGAGCGCCGGCAGGAACAGCAGCGTCAGCACGGTTGCCACCGTCAGTCCGCCGATGATGGCGAAAGCCATCGGGCCCCAGAAGATGGTGGGCGCGATGGGCACCATGCCCAGCGTCGCCGCCGAGGCGGTGAGCAGGATCGGTCGGAAACGGATGGCCGCCGCCTCGATGACGGCATTCCAGTCGTCGAGCCCGGCCCGCTTTTCCTGCTCGATCTGGTCGATCAGGATCACCGAATTGCGGGCGATCATGCCGATCAGCGCCAGGATGCCCAGAATGGCCACGAACCCCAACGGCTTCTGGGCCATGAACAGCGCCAGCACGACGCCGATCACCCCGAGCGGCGCCACGCTCAGCACCATGAACACGCCGTTGAACGACCGGATCTGCACCATCAGGATGGTCACCATCAGGAACAGCATGATCGGCGCCACGGCGATGACCGAAGCCTGCGACTTGGTGCTTTCCTCGACGGAGCCGCCGATGTCGATGCGATAGCCGGCCGGCAGGGCGGTGGCGATCTCCTGGATGGGAGCGCTCAGCGATTGCACGACGGAGGCCGGCATGACGCCGGGCGTGACGTCGGCCTTGACGGTCAGCGTCGGGCGACGGTCGCGCCGCCACATCAGCGGGCTTTCGAGGCCGTAATCCACCTGGGCGACCTGGCTGAGCGGCACCGACTTGCCGCCCGGCAACGGCAGCTGCAGGGTGCGGATGGTCGACAGCGACATGCGCTCCGCGGCCTTGGCGCGCATCACCACGTTGATCAGGTAGATATCGTCGCGCACCTGGGTGACGGTGCCGCCGGAGACGATGGCATTGATCGCCTGCGACACCTGCTGCGAGCTGAGACCGAGCAGGCGCGCCTGATCCTGATCGACATGAATCTGGATCGTCCTCTCCGGCTCCATCCAGTCGTAGTTGATCTTCTGGATGCGCGTGTCGCCGTTCATGGCCGCCGCGACGCGGAAGGCGATCTCACGCACCTTGTCCTCTTGCGGGCCGCTGACGCGATACTGGACCGGCCAGCCGACCGGCGGGCCCAGCTCCAAGGGATAGACGCGCCCGACCACATTGGGGAAGTCTTCGGTCAGCGCCTTCTGGAGCCGCGCCTTGACGCGATCGCGTTCGGCCAGCCCCTTGGTCACCACCACCGACTGGGCGTAGGCGTCGTTGGGCAGTTGCAAGTCGAGCGGCAGGTAGAAGCGCACGGTTCCCTGGCCGACATAGGTGCTCCAGTGATCGACGTCGGCATCCTCGGCCAGCAGCTTGTCGATCCTGGCCGAGACGTCGCGCGAGGCTTCGATCGAGGCATTCTGCGGCAGTTGCAGATCGACCAGCAGCTCCGGCCGGTCGGACGACGGGAAGAACTGCTGCGGCACGAAGCGCATGCCGTAGACGGCGCCGCCGAACAGGACGAGCGTCACGATGATCGTCGCCCAGCGCCAACGCATGACGCTGGCAAGAACCACCCGGAACACCTTGAGGATCGGCCCGTTGCCGACCTCGTGGTGAGTGCCCTTCGGCCGCTTCAGGATCCACACGCCGAGCAGCGGCGAGAACAGCGCCGCCACGAACCAGGAGGCGATCAGCGAAATGCCGACGACGGCGAAGATCGAGAAGGTGTATTCGCCGGCCATCGACTTGGCAAAGCCGATCGGCACGAAGCCGGCAATGGTCACCAGCGTGCCGGCAAGGCGCGGATAGGCGGTGGACTTGTAGGCAAAGGACGCCGCCACCTCCTTGCTATCCCCCCGTTCCAGACGGGTGATCATGCTCTCGATGGTGATCATGGCGTCGTCGACCAGCAGGCCGAGGGCGATGATCAAGGCGCCGAGCGACACGCGTTGCAGATCGATGCCTAGAAGCTGCATGGCCAGGAAGACGATGGCCAGCACCAACGGTATCGACAGCGCCACGATGGAGCCGGCCCGGAACCCGAGGCTCAGCACGCTGACCACCAGCACGATGCCGATGGCTTCCCACAGCGCCTCGGTGAAATCGCCCACCGCGTGCTCGACGGTGACCGACTGATCGGCCGCCTTGACCACCTCGATGCCAACCGGCAGATCCGCCACGATCCTGGTCATCGCCTCGCGAATGTTCTCGCCGAGCACCAGCACGTTGCCGCCGTCGCGCATGGAGATGGCAAGGCCGATCGCCTCCTTGCCGTTGACGCGGAAGATCGGCTGCGGCGGGTCGGACGGCCCGCGCGTCACCTTGGCGATGTCGCCGAGGCGGATCAGCCGGCCGTTGGCCGCGAAGTTGACCGACAGGATGTCCTTTTCCGACTTGAAGCCGCCGGAGGTGCGCACCAGGATCTTCTCGTCGGAGGTCTCCACCACGCCGGCCGGGGCGATGGCATTCTGCGCCTGCAGGGCGGCCATCAACGCATTCTTGTCGATACCGAGCCCGGCCATCTGGTCGGTGGAGAACTCGATGTAGATCCGCTCGTCCTGCACGCCGAGCATGTCGATCTTCGACACGTTGGCAATCTGCAGCAGCTCCGAGCGGATGTTCTCGACATAGTCGCGCAGCTCGCGGCTGGAAAAGCCGTTGGAGGTGAAGCCGTAGACGATGCCGTAGGTGTCGCCGAACTCGTCGTTGAACCACGGGCCATAGGTGCCCTGCGGCAGCGTGTCCTTGATGTCGCCGACCTTCTTGCGAACCTGATACCAGATGTCCGGCACGGAAGCCTTGGGCGTCTTGCCTTCCAGCGTCACGAAGATCGTGGTCACGCCGGCCTGGGTATAGCTCTTGACATAGTCGAGATGCGGCGTTTCCTGCAGCTTGCGCTCGATGCGCTCGGTGACCTGCTTCAGCGTCTCCTCGATGGTCGCCCCCGGCCACTGTGCCTGGATGACCATGGTCTTGATGGTGAAGGCGGGGTCCTCGCCCCGCCCGAGGTTCAGGTAGCACCAGGCACCGGCGATCGAGATCACCAGCATGAAGTAGAGGATCAGCTGCCGGTTGCCGATCGCCCAAGTGGTGAGGTTGAAGCCCTTCTTCATGTGGCACCACCCAGCAGGCGGACCTTCTGCCCCGGATGCAGCGACTGCACGCCGGCGGTGACGATGGTCTCGCCCGGCTGCAAGCCCTTGGAAAGAATGACGCTTGCCGGCTCGTAGCGGACCACGTCCACATCACGCAGCGAGACGGTCAGTTCCTTGGTGTCGACCACCCAGACGGCGCTCGACGAAGAGCCGCGCACGATGGCGGACGAGGGCACCTCGATGCCGTCGGGCGCGTCGAGCAGCGTCATGCCCGATACGGTCGAGCCCAGTTGCATGGCCTCCGGCGGCGTATCGAGCGCCACCTTGACGGTGTAGGTGCGCGTCACCGGATCGGCCTGTGGGGCGATCTCGCGGATATGGCCGTTCGCCACGATGGCGGTGTCTTCGGTCAGCGACACGGCAAAGGCAGGCTTCTCCGGCAGGGCGCGGATGATCTGGCCGGACACTGCGAACACCGCGTCGCGGCCGCCGTCGCTGGCGATCTGCGCCACCGGCTGACCGGCGGACACCACCTCGCCGGCCTCGGCGCCGGTGGAAATCACCGTGCCCGAGGTATCGGCGGTCAGGATGGTGTAGCTCAGCTGCTCCCGGGCGCTCTTCACCTGCGCCTCGGTGGAGGCAACCTGCGCCTCGGCGGAGTCCAGCGCCTGCTGCGCCTGATCGAACTGGGCGTTGCTGGCAAAGCCCTTGCTCAGAAGACCGTTCTGGCGGGCGTAAGTGTTGCGCGCCTCGACGAGCTGCGCCCGGGCGGCCGACAACAGCGCCTCGGCCTGCAGCAGCGTGTTCTTCTGGATCTGATCGTCGAGATGGGCGATCACCTGCCCCGGCCTGACCGGATCGCCGACCCGCACCAGGCGGTCGATCATGTGCCCGCTGAGGCGAAAGGCCAGGTTGATCTCGCTGCGCGCCCGCACCTGTCCGGTCAGAACGACGGGCTCGCCGGCCGGCCGCTGGCCCACCACCACCGCCTTGACCGGGCGCACCTCGGCCACCTGTGGCTTCTGCTCCTCACAGCCGCTCAACAGGCAGGCGACGATTGCCGTCGCGACCCCCGCCGCCAAAGACCAACTTCCCATCGTCATCATACCTCTCAAGCCGCGGGGGATGCCCGCCGGAAACAAAGCTCCGCCTGCCAGGGAAAGGCCTATGCATCCCCGGAGACAATTGAACGCTGTTGCTGTGGATGGAACGGCTCTTAAATGCCGTGCAAGAAGAGCTCCGTCACAGACATGGACAAGAAGTCATACGCGTCTTCCGCTGGTATTTCGGGCGCCAGTATTGACAGAAGGGCCGGAAAACCATGCGGTTGACTGAGCGCATTGATCAGAATGATGAAGAACAGCGCGGAGTGGCGAGCGCGGATGAGGCCGGTTGTCATGGCTTCTTCAAAGGTTGCCTTGCCCGCCGCATAGGCGGGAGCCAAGAGTCTCTGGGTGACGAGGTCCGCCCGCTCGCCGCTTTCCACAACACATCGGAAAACGAAATCGCGAACGTCGGGATTGTTCCTGAAGAAGTCCGCCGTCTCCTGGATGATCAGCGCGAGGCGCTCCTCGATCTTCAGCGTGCTGTTGGCCGACAAATCCGACACCACGCCTATGATGGGGCCAGCGTTGTCGAGAATGCGCTCGGCAGCGGCGGTCCAGAGCTCGGCCTTGCCGCCGAAATGCACCCGGATGAGATTGGCGCCGACGCCGGCCGCCGTCGCCACGCTGCGAATGTCGGTGCCCTCATAGCCATGCGCCGCGAACAGCCGCACCGCCGCCTCAAGCAGCGCTTCCCGCCCACTCGGCATGTCCTTGGTCCGCCGCCCGCGCGGCGCCGCCGGCTTGTCCATCGCCCAACCTCACAATATGTTCGGATGTACATATAATGGAAAAGCCCGGTTTGCAAGGGATGCGGGACACTCAGGTTAACGCCGGCTGAAGCCCGGATGGGTTGAGGAAGCCGAGGGGGCGCCGGTCGATCATTGACGATCGCCCGCTTGCATCCCAGTTCCATAAACATGATATATGACTACAGTAGTCACAAGGAGGATCCGATGCGTGAAATCCAGCTTCGGGATGCCAAGGCGTCCTTGTCGGCCGTGGTCGATCAGGCCATCGCGGGTTCGCCGGCGGTGATCACCCGGCATGGCCGCAAGGCGGCGGTGGTCCTCTCCTGGGAGGAATGGCAGCGGCTTTCGCATGTGCCGAGCTTCGGCCGGTTGCTGATGTCATCGGGGCTGGAACCGGGCGACCTCGCCGAACGCGACCCGTCCTTCCGGGACATCAACCTGTGAAATACCTCGTCGACACCAACATCCTGTCGAGCGCCACGGCGGCACAACCCCACCTTGATGTGGCCGAGTGGATGGAGAACCACTCCGCCGATCTGGCGCTCTCGGTCGTCACGGCGACGGAGATCCTATCCGGCATCGCCAAGCTGCGGCGCGAGGGCGCAACGGCCAAGGCGGCGCGCCTGCGGGACTGGTGGGAAACGGTCGAACACCTCTACGCCGACCGCATCCTCCCCTTCGGCCTCCCCGAAGCCCGGATCGCCGGAGAGCTGGCCGACCGCGCACGCGGCAACGGCCACGCCCCAGGCCTTGCCGACATCGCCATAGCCTCGACGGCGACGGCGCATGAGCTGACCATACTCACGAGGAACAGGAGGCATTTCGGTGTGTTAGGCGTGCCGTGCTGCGATCCGTTCGAGAGATTGCCGGATTGAGGCGCCACATAGACAGAGGAGGCGCTTTCAATCGAGGTGAGACCATAGGGCTTCGGCCCAGCGGCAAAAGTCACCAACGGCCCGCCGCGTATTCGGTTCCGTGTATAAGCCGTGAAGAACTCAGAAAAACCATAGGCGGCGCAATTGCCAAAGAAAGTAATGACTGCGGGCACCATAGAAATAGCAGGGACAGAGCTGATTCATGAGCGCCCGACCTTTCGCCAGTCGATTTCGAACCCAACCTCCTCCAGTTCACGAGCGAGCGCATTGCGCCATACGCCACCTTCGTCCAGGGTTTGATAAACTATCCCGGCAAAATCTGACGGTAATTCAATTGCATCGCGCTTCAACACACAGACCTTCTGTCGTCCCAGCTTGGCAATGAAATAGCCAAGCTCCAGGATGACATTCTGACGTGCACGAGGTTTCTGCTCGCCACCAACCATCGCCCCAACATCGTCGGGTGTGAGAAGCACAACAGCAAAGCCGACATCGCCGTGCGCCTCAATTTTTTCGATAATCGTTCGTCCCTGGTTGGCTTGCTCATGAAGGATTATAGCCTCAAATCGGATACGCTCTAGAAATCTAGCAACCGTTTCAAGCGTAGCTTTATCGTGACCATGAACAACGAAGACTTTGCGGCTCGCGGAAGTCTTAGGCCCGACCGACGTGGGCATAATGGCGGACGTGGAAGTTAACAGTTGCGCTGTGCTGTCATTATGACGCGATAAGATTACGTTTCCCGACTCCGAAACGTCATTCATGGTCCCCGCCGCGCTGGACGCTTTTTTGAAAGCATCTCTCTCCTTCTCACCGATGTTGTACATTGTGCCACTGCGATAGATTTCACCTGCACGAGCAACAATTGCCGATTGAAGGCATGTGCCGTCCGGTGTTCGTAAATCTGGATTTTCGAGCGCAAAAGCCGCCAAGGACGTTGATCGCGCCGCTAACCCAGACCCCAGGCCGGCATTTGTCCGAGATAAGTCGTATTCTAGGCGTAACGCGTCAAAGCCTGAATGTCCTTCAGTTTTGAGCATATTTGCTGCCGCAATAACTAACGCCCTCGACGGGAACGGCGGAAATTTCTTCGTTTGGATTTCGTCTCCCATATTCTGCTCCCCCGCACTTTCACCGTGCTCCGCGACCCGACTTTGCCTAAAGTTATCCCCGATTGGAACAGGTTCGATAGTCGGCCAGAATTCTTCATAGCGGCGATTTGCCCAACGTTCGACAAACTTTCGCGCTTCGCAATCGGACACAGGGCGGAATGTGTCCACCACTCCATCGTGATCAGCTTCCACCATAAAAAACGCACCAGCAGGCGTTCGATAGAGACACCACGCCGCATCCGACAACTCAGAATCATGGCTTCCACAACCAATCTCCTCCGCCTTGTCTGTGTCATACATGACCCCATCAATCACCCGCCTCATCCGTCCCTCCTAAAAACCTTCCGGCCATTTCTGGGCGGTGTGCATCACAGTCAGGATTTCAATCGTGGAGGGCGTCACGCGGTAGGGGACGATGTAGGGAATATCCGCGAACACCAGTTCGCGCGTCCCATCGATGCGACCCACCCTGCCGATGGCGGGCTGCTCCGCCAGAAGATCCACGCCAGCAATGATCCGCGCCACAACGCGGGCAGCGGCATTGGGGTCTTCCCGCGCAATATAGGCGCCAGCCTGATCAAGCCGCCGAATGGCCCGCTTGGTCCATCGGAGCTGTCGCTTCATCCGCCCTGCCCCGGCGTCACATACTTGGCGACAACGCGGGCAAGATCGTCAGCCGAGGCAAACTCGCCCCGATCGGCTTCGGAAAGGCCCGCCTCGATTTCGGCAATCTGCCACTCCTCGCGGGCCAGATAATCGGCAATGGCCAGAGCGGCCAGGTAGGAGCGCGGACGATCAAGCTTGCTCGCCAACCGGTCGAGCTTTTCGGCCTCGTCGTCATCGAGACGCACGGTGAAGGCGACCATGACAGCACTCCAATGGTTCCAAGCGGTTCTCAACTATTATCTGAGAACCAAAGAGGTTTCTCAAGAGCTATCCACCTTTTGCTGTCTTTCGCAATCTGATCGCGGCCATCAGCTTCGCATTGAAAAACACCCCCTCGCCTACGTGGAACAGCTTACCTGCCTTCCTGTTTCCAGTTGTATCCTCGCGCCCGCGACGGAGGCATTCGGCGGGGGAACTGTGCCGGACGGATGACGGCGCAATCGGATCACAGACCGGAGCCAAACATGTCACACTGGAAAGCGGGCGTCCTGCTGGCGCTCGGACTCCTCGGCTTTATTCCCGCCGCCCTGGCCGACGCGACGCTGCCGACCAAGGACATCAAGGGCGCCGCCGACAACCCGCTGCTGCCGCGCTACGAAGGGTCGTTCATCGTCAGCTACGCGCAGCAGAAATTCACCGATTTCAATCTGCCGCTGTCGCCGCTGGAAGCCAACGGCAAGCTCGATTCCAGCAACAACAACGTGTTCGCCCCCAAGACCTCCAAGGATCTCGAGGGGCAGTTGACGCGCCTCGTCTATGTCGAGCCCGAGGATCGCTCACCGCTCGAAGTGCTGCGCAACTATCAGGACGCGCTGACGGCCGCCGGTGGCGAGGTGCTGTGGCAGTGCAAGGACGAGGATTGCGGCGGCTCGTCCACCCGCTCCAGCTCGGGCGGCGGCGGCGACACCAGCCTCACCATGCACTTCTTCTCCGAGAAGGATCTCAAGGACGAAGCCTTCTCCAACGGCGCCTGCGCCGCGACTTCGAGGATCACCGACCAGCGCTATTTCTCCGGCCGGCTACCCGGCACCAGCGGCGACACATTCCTCGCCGTGCAGACCTACACCATCCCCGATGGCGCGCCCTATTGCGGCGCCTTCAACAACCGGACCATCGCCATCGTCCACATCCTGGAGCCGAAGGCGCGCGAGCAGAAGATGGTGGTGGTGAGGGCCGAGGAAATGGCCAAGGATATCAACGCCTCCGGCCACGTGGCGCTCTACGGCATCCTGTTCGACACCGACAAGGCAACGCTGAAGCCCGACTCCGAGCCGACGCTGACCGAGATCGCCAAGCTCTTGTCGGACAATCCCGACCTCAAGGTGGTCATCGTCGGCCATACCGACAATGTCGGCGCCTTCGACTACAACATCGACCTCTCCAAGAAGCGGGCGGCGGCGGTGGTCGGCGCGCTGACCAAGCGCTTCCAGGTCCCGGCCGACCGGATGAAGAGCGCCGGCGTCGGCATGGTGGCGCCCGTCGCCACCAACGCCAGCGACGACGGCCGTGCCAAGAACCGCCGCGTCGAGGTGGTCCGGCTCAACTGAGCCGCGCGCAAGGCCAGGGAGGGGCGTCGTTCGGCGCCCTTCCCCGCACGGTATCCGCCAGACTCAGCCCGCGAACCCTGACTGCCCCCGGCCGATCAGATCGCGGAAGGATTTCGAGGCTTCGGCCAGCTTGTCGTCCCACTCGGGGTTCGGCTGCTGGCCTTCGATGACCTTGAAATAGACCTGCATCAGCGAGGCGATGCAGAAGGGATCGATCAGGGCGCGCTGCAGCGCCACCGCCATCACCAGCGCGAAGGCCAGCGCCCATCCGGCCGCCTCGCCCGGCACCAGATAGACGAACACCGCCGCCGGTGAGATCAGCAGCACGAACAGCACCGCCGTCAGCAGCCAGCGAAACACCATCAGCCAGACGGCGTTGCTCAGGATGGTCGGGGCGTTCTGGGCATAGAGAACGACGCTTTCGCGCGCCGTCGTCCAGGGATCGGTCGAGGCGAGGCGGATCTGCCGGGCAAGCACCAGTTCGTCGATGAAGATCGTCGACAGGCGGATCACCGTTTCCACCAGCCGGACGAAGCCGGAAAGGCCGGGCATGCCGAACAGGCCCGTCAGCCAGTCGAGCAGCCGGGTCGCCGCGCCGACGGCGCCCTTGATCAACTGGTCGAGCACGAACAGCAGGCTGATCTCGCCGAAACGCTGGCGGACGATGGCGAGAGCGGCGTCGATCTGCCCCTTGCCGAGCGGCAGCGGCGCGCCGTCGAACGCCTGCATGAGGGCCGCCACGTGACCGGCGGTGAGAAGGTAGAACAGATAGTCGCGGATCCACCACAGGAGGATCAGGAACACCAGAAAGCCCGCGATGCCGCCATAGATCGCCCCGGCTTCGACGGAAACCGCGCTGACGGCATGACCGAGCCCCCAGCCGAGGAAGGCGGCAACGGCAACCGCTCCCAAACACCCCGCGACCATCAGCACGTAGGCGACGAGACGCAGCACCAGGAACGGCCAGGTGCGGCCGACCAGGCCGAGCGACCGCCAAACCGAAAACGACGGTTGAATCAACCTGATCGAAAAGCGGCTGCTCCAGCAAATGAATCTGGAGCATTCGCTCAGCGACCAGATGTTTCAATCTGGTCGGCGAATGCTCTAGACAGCGAGCGGCATGATATCGGAAATTTCGTCGCTGAGCGCTGATTTTAGGAGAAAACTGCAGGCATCCCCGGATCGGTTGGTGCGCGCCGGATGACCCGGCGCGCACCTTGTTTGAAGTCTCAGGTTTTACTCCGCCTTCAGCACGCGTTCGGCATCCGCCGCCATCTCGGCCAGCGCATCCTTGGGGGTGACCTGACCGCGCTGCAGCTTGTCGAGCAGCGCCGACTGCGTCTTCCAGACCTCGGCGCCGGTATCGCGCGGGTAGGAGAACCACGGCGCGGCGTAGGACATCTGCTCGAACACCGTGCGGTAGTTGGGGTTGGCGGCGTAGAAGTCGGCAAGGCTGGCCGCCGAGTTCTTGTTGGTGGGCATGTAGCCGGTCGCCTTGGAGACGTCGGCCTGGGCTTCGGGGCCGGTCATGTATTTGACGAAGGTCCAGGCGGCCTTCTGGGTGGTCGGGTCCTGGGAGAGGATGGTGATGGCGTTGCCGCCGGTCGGCAGGCCGCCATGCTCCTTGTCGGCCATCGGGAACTTGGCGGTGGCGAGGTGGAAGCGGCCGCCGATCGCCTTGGTGAAGTCGGAGAGATCGGACGGCGAACCGACGACGATGCCGAGCTTGCCGGCGAAGAACTGCTGCTGCGACGGCTCGGGCGTCGTGTCGACCGTCATGTTCGACTTGACGGCCATGTTCTGGGTCATCTCAAGGGCCTTGAGGCCCTTGGCGTCGTTGTAGCCGATGGCGGTCTGTTCGGCGTTGAGCATCGGCGCGCCGACCGACATGACCATCATCTGCCAATACCAGTCGTCGCTGAGGCCGCCGACCGAGAAGTTGAGGCCGGCGACCGACGGATCGGCGGCGGTGATCTTGGCGGCGAGGTCGGCGACGCCGTCCCAGCTATCGGGGAAGGACTGCATCGAGCCGCCCGCCTTGGTCACCAGATCCTCGTTGACGTAGAGGATGGGCGTCGAGGCGGCGAAGGGAATGCCATACTGCGTTCCCTCGGACTGGCCGAGCTTCAACAGCGCCTCGCCGTAGTTGGCGGCCACCCAGCCCTCGCCTTCGCCCTTCATGAACGGGTCGAGCGGCACGGCCTTGCCGTTGTCCTTGAGGGCGCTGACCAGCGAGCCCAGCGAGGAATAGGAGGCGAGGTAGACGTCGGGCAGCGTGCCGGCGGCGATGTCGCGCAACACGGCCTGATGGGCTTCCGAATAGTTGGTGGCCGGCACCATCATGTTGATCTTGATGTCGGGGTTCGCCGCCATGAACTTCGCCACCACCGGACGCAGGTAGTTCGCCGTGCTGGCAGAAGCGTGAAAGAAATTCAGGGTGACAGGTTGTGCCGCCTCAGCTAGAACGGGAAACGTCATAGCAAGGGTGGCCGCCAAGGCTACCGAACGATATGATTTGCGCATTGCCATTATCCTGTGCGTGTTGCGATCATTCTGGGGGTGTGGAAAGTTGCCGCTTTCCGCACCCTCTTTATTTGACACCACTCATGGTCACGCCGCGAACGAACTGTCTTTGCAGGGCAAGGAACAATGCGATCATCGGCAGGGTGACGAGCGTTGCGCTCGCCATGAGCGGGCCAAAATCGTTGCCGCCGTCCTGACTGCGGAAATAGAGAATCCCGAGCGTCGGCGGCGCGAAGTGGGTCGACTTGATGACGATCATCGGCCAGTAGAGATCGTTCCAGTGGAAGGTGACCGAGAAGATGGCGAAGGCGGCGATGGCCGGCTTCAACGCCGGCACGACGATCCGCAGGACGATGTCCGCCTCGTTCATGCCGTCCTGGCGGGCGGCGAGGATGATGTCGTCGGGGATGCCGACGATGAACTGGCGGAACATCAGGATCGCGAAGGCCGACGTCATGTAGGGCAGGATCAGCGCGAAGTAACTGTCCAGCATCCGCATCCGCGCCAGCGTCAGAAACAGCGGAAAGGCCGGCACCTGCGGCGGAATGGCCATGGCCAGCACGATGAGCGCCATCAAAAGCCCGGCGCCCCGGAAGCGCAGTTTGGCCAGCGCGTAGGCTGCCATCACCGACGTGACGATCTGCAAGCCGAGGATCACCGTGGTGACCAGCAGCCCGTTGGCGATGAACTGCAGCACCGGGCTTTCGATCAGCGCCCGGCCGTAGTTCTCCAAAGCGCTCTGCCAGATCGGCGGCGCGTCGGGCACCGCGCCGAACACTTCGGCGCTGGTGCGCAGCGAGGCGCGCACCATCCAGAAGAAGGGATAGACCATCGCCAAGGCGGCCGGCAGCAGAACCGCGTGCGGGGCGAGGCGTCGGACAGATCGGATGAGGGCGGTCATCGTCAACCCTCCCGCTTGCGGCTGGCGAGGCCCTGCGCGATGGCGAACAGCCCGAGCAGGATGAGGAAGACGACGGTCAGCGCGCTGCCATAGCCGACCTTCAGCGAGACGAAGCTGTCGCGCTGGATCTTGTAGAGCAGCACGTCGGTGGCGCCGTTGGGGCCGCCATTGGTCAGCACCGCGATGGTGTCGAACACCTGGAAGGTCTGGATGAGGCTGAGCAGCACGACGACGAAGGTGGTGACGGCCGAGGCCGATCGCTTCGGTCAGGTCGGCGATCGGGCCGATCCGGCCATTGAGAATGTAGCTCCAGACGATCGACATCGCCGTCAGCGTGCTGGCAACCGGCAGGAAAAACACGATCTCGTAGAAGCGCTTGCTCCGCGTGCGGCTCTTGACCAGCGCCGCCAGCACGAAGGCCAGCAGCACCGACACGGGCACCACGATGGCCGAATAGGTGGCGCTGTTGCGGAGCGCGTTCCAGAAATCGGGATCGGCAAATAGCTGGGCGTAGTTGTCGAGGCCGACGAATTTCATCGTCGGACGGCCGAACTTGTAATTGGTCAGGCTGGCCACTGCGACGATGATCAGCGGCGCGACGATCGTCGCCGCCGTCAGCAGGAAGGCCGGCGCCGACAACAGATAGGCCCAGGACGCCAAACCGAGGGGCTTGCTTGCCGCCCTCGCCCCGTGGCGCGCGGAAGCCGCGTCAGCTGCCAAAGCCATGACGCACCTCCTCGACCGCCGCGTCGTGCAGAGACACCTCGAGCCGCCGGCCGTCGGCGGCAAACACATGCGCCTCACCGAGCGAGATGCGGAGCGGCAGCTCGATGCCTTCTTCCTGTTGGCTCCGGTAGGTCTGGTATTTCTCCAAGGGCTGGAACAGGCGGATCCACGGCGTCCCCAGCCGGCTGCCGTCGCAGCGCAACAGAGCGCCGGAGCCGCTGCGCTCGATATGGGCGAGCGGCAGCCGGAAATGGGCGCTTCGGGTTCCATGCGCGACGGGCGACAGCGCCTCGGGCCGGACACCCAGATGGAATTGCCCGTCAGTGAGCTCGGGCGACCGGATGCGCAGCGGCTGATCGCCCGAGAACAGCATGCCCGAGCGAACGGAGACCTCGACGATGTTCATCGGCACCGTGCCGATGAAGCGGGCGACGGCCAGTGACGACGGCGCATCGAGGAGCGCCTCCGGCGTGCCGTATTGCAGGATCTCGCCGTTCTCCATCACCGCGATGCGGTCGGACAGCGACATGGCCTCGGCCTGGTCGTGCGTCACGTAGATGAAGGTGATGCCGGTGCGACGGTGCAGTTCGGTCAGCTCCTCGCGGATCTGCTCCTTCAGCGCGGCGTCGAGGTTGGACAGCGGTTCGTCCATCAGGAACACGCCCGGCGAACGGGCCAGCGCCCGTCCGACGGCGACGCGCTGGCGCTGCCCGCCCGAGAGTTGCGACGGCAGGCGGTCGAGCATCGAGGTCATGCCGAGCATGGCCGCCACCCGGCCGACTTCGGCGCGGATGTCGCGCATCTCGCGGCGCGTCGAGGGGAACAGCCGGCCAAGCCCCGGCGCGCGCTGGAGAAAGCTCAGGCGCCGCATCGTCAGGGGGATGGCGATGTTGTCGGCGACCGACATGTGCGGATAGAGCGCGTAGGACTGGAAGACCATGGCAAGGTCGCGATCCTTGGGCGAGACGGCCCGGACATCCCGCTCGCCGATGGCGATGGTGCCCACGTCGGGCGCGTCGAAGCCGGCGATCAGCCTGAGCAGCGTCGACTTGCCGCAGCCGGACGGACCGAGCAGCGTGACGAACTCGCCCGGACGGATATCGAGGCTGACGTCGCGGATGATCTCCCGGTTGCCCAACCGTTTCCGCAAACCCGTGAGGCTGACCGACTGACCGCGCAATTGCATTTCACATCCCATTCAGGCCGTTCGCGGACAAGCCGACGGAGCGCCGGAGGGCGCGCCTCAAAAGCGATGACTTGGCCAGGCAACAGGACCAAGCCCTAACACCGGCCATGTGAAGGGATGATGACAAAACCGAAACAAACATTTGAATTACAAAGAAAAAACAGCTTGATTATTAAATAACCAGTTGGTTACAAATGCGAAATTGAACGAGCCGATTGACAATGGCGACCCAACAGGGAGTAAGGCGTTTGACCCGTATCGCCGTGATTGCCGATACCCATATCGGGGTGAGCAAAACCAACTTCGTCGACAACTGGCGACGCGCGGCTGAGCGCGTCAACGACCGCCGGCCGGACCTCACCATCCTCCTCGGCGACCTGACGTTCGATGGCGCCAATTCCGATGACGACTGCGCCTTCGCCAAGGAGGCGCTGGCCGATCTGAAAAGCCCCTGTCTGGTGCTGCCGGGTAATCATGACGTCGGCGATACCGACCGGGGCAGCCGCCAGCCGGCCAACGCGGAGCGAATCGCCCGCTGGGTGCGCCACTTCGGCGCCGATCGCTGGGTGTCGGACGAGATCGCCGGCTGGCGCCTGATCGGGCTCAACGCCCAGATCCTTGGAACCGGGCTCTCCGAGGAGGCGGATCAGTGGCGCTTCCTTGAAGAAGCTCTGCTGACCGATCGCCGCATCCTCCTGTTCACCCATCAGCCGCTGTTCCTCGAACACCGGCAGGAAGGCGACCGCCCCTACTGGACGAGCGTGGCCACGGCGCGCCTTCGCCTCCTCGACGTTGCGACCCGCGCCGGCGCCGTTGCCATCTTTTCCGCCCATATGCACCGGGCCCTATCCTTCGTATCATCGGGCGAGCCGTCGCTTTTCTGGGTGCCGGCCACCAGTTTCCTGACGCGCGATACGTCGATGCCACCCCAGAACGGAGCCGGGATGCTTGGCGTGACCTTCCTTGATCTTGCGGACGACGGCTTCAGCGTCGCCTTCGATCCGACACCGGGCCTCGAACCCTTCCATATCGAGGACTTCAACGGCACTCTTTATCCGGCACCTGGCAAATGACCTGGTTCAGCTTTCACGGCGGGCACAGCGGCTCGTTCTGCGACCACGCCAAGGGCACCCTCGAACAGGTGGTGGAAACCGCCATCGCCCGTGGCTTCACCCACTACGGCCTCAGCGAGCACGTGCCGCGCTACCGCGATCAGGATCTTTTCCCCGGCGAAGAACGTCTGGGCGTCGAAGGGCTGATCCGCGCCTTCGAGGATTACGCCCGGACGGCATTCGAGCTTCAGGAGCGCTACGGCGACCGGATCGAACTCTTGGTCGGCTTTGAGACGGAAACGCTGCCGCCCGACATCTGGCCGGACAGGATGCGGGAGATCAGGCGGTCCTACCCCTTCGACTATTTCGTCGGCAGCCTGCACGACATCGACGGCCGCTGGGTGGACTTCAAGCCGGCGATGACCGACGAGCTCAAGGCCGAATTCGGCGCGGAGGCCCTGCATGTGACCTGGTTCGAGCGGCTGGCCGACATGGTTCGGCTTCTCAAGCCCGATGTCGTCGGCCATATCGATCTCATCCGGAAGTTCGAACCGGCCGATTTCGTCTTCAGCCCCGCCGCGTTGAGGGCCGCCGAGGGGCTGTTTGATGCCGTGTGGGCGGCGGGGGCAGCGCTCGACGTCAACTGCGCGCCGGTCCGCAACGGCTATGGCGCGCCTTATCCGCAGCTCGCCCTGCTGGAGATGGCCTGCCACATGGGCGTCGGCGTCACGCTCGGCGACGACAGCCATGGCCCCGACACCGTCGGCGTCGGACTCACCGCCTCGCTGGAAGCGATCGCCAAGGCCGGCTTCCGGTCGGTGCGCCGCCTGAGCCGGGGGAGAGGCTGGGAAGACATTCCGCTTGATCAGGTGCGGCCAGGATGACCGGCGAACGCGACGACCGGACATCGCTCACCGGCGAGGGTTCCGGGCGCGGCACCAAGCCGCCGAGGCCCAAGATCCGGCGACGGCCCACCGAGGAGAAAAAGGCCGAACGCGCCAGGCCGGCCGGCAAGCCGCGTGACGCCGACGCGACGCGCGCCAAGGTGCTGCAGGCAGCCATCGCCGAGTTCGCCGACAAGGGCCTCACCGGCGCCCGCGTCGACGAGATCGCCGCGCGGGCCGGCTTCAACAAGCGGATGCTCTACCATTACTTCGGCAGCAAGGAGGAGCTGTTCGAGGCCGTTCTCGAAGCCGTCTATACCGACGTCTGGGAGGCGGAGGCGGCGCTCGACCTCGACGGCCTGCCGGCTGATCAGGCGCTGGCCCAACTGGTGGCCTTCACCTGGACCTATTACGTCAGCCATCCCGAGTTCATGACGCTGCTCAACCACGAGAACCTGCTGAGGGCGCGGCATTTCCGGCCAACGGAAACCGTCGGCTCGAAGGCGCGGCAGTCTCTGGATCTGGCGGCCCGCATCCTCGATCGCGGCGTCGCGGCCGGCCTGTTCCGCCCCGGCATCGACCCGGTACAGCTCAACATCACCATCAGCGCCATCGGCTACTATTACCTGACCAATCGCTACACGGCGTCCATCGTCTACGAGCGCGACATGGCAACCCCCGAGGCCTACGCGGCTCGCCTCCAGTTCAACATCGAGACGATCCTCGCCATGGTTGCTATCTAGACGCGGAAGCGCTGATTTTGTTGGGAAAACTCCGGCAGCCCCAACCACCCCGGGGGAGCGCGTTGTTTACGACACTGGTACCGGCGTCGTCATTTGTGACTATTCGTGAGGGAAAGCGTTATTTCTAAAGAATAATATAAACATCAATAAGAATCCAGCAACACTAGATCGGCAGTATGGAGCTTACGAGACGCCCGAGATATGCCGACAAAAATGTGGGACCCCATTCGCCGGTTTCAGTCGACCAACATCGACGCGCGCGCGGCAGTGCGCGAGTTTCGCGACGGCGTATGGCAGGCTGACCTGGCCGGTGTTCTGTTCTTCTGTTCGAGCACCTATCCGCTCGACGAGATCGCCGCGGAGATGGCGCGTCAGTTCCCCGGCGTGCCGGTTTTCGGCTGCACGACCGCCGGCGAGATCGGCCCGGAAGGCTATCTCAGCCACAGCCTCAGCGGCTTCAGCCTTCCCGGCGACAGTTTCGCGGTCGTCGGGCGCCTTGCCGCCAACCTGCAGCAGTTCGAGCTTCTGTCGGCGCGCGCCTTCGTGCAGCGCCAACTTGTGGAGCTGGACAACAGGACTGCGCTTCGCCCCCAGATGACCAACAGGTTCGCGCTGGCCCTGATCGACGGGCTCTCGGTCCGCGAGGAACTGGTCGCCCGCGCCTTCCAGAGCGCGCTCGACGACATTTGCCTGATCGGCGGATCGGCGGGAGACGACCTCGCCTTCACGCGCACCCATATTTACGCCAACGGCCAGTTCCATCACAACGCCGCGGCGGTGATCCTGATCGCCACGTCGCGGCCATTCCGCGCCCTGAAGGTGCAGAACTTCGTGCCGATGGCCGAGCGGCTCGTGGTGACAAAGGCGGAGACGGAGCGCCGGATCGTTCAGGAAATCAATGGTCTGCCGGCGGTCGAGGAATATGCCCGCGTCATCGATGCCGACCCGCAAAATCTCAGCCCGGCCACGTTCGCCGAGGCGCCGATCGTCGTTCTCCTGGCCGGCACCTATTACGTTCGCGCCATTCAGAGCGCCAACCCCGACGGCAGTCTCACCTTCTACTGCGCGATCGACGAGGGCATGGTGTTCCGCGTTGCCAGCATGACGGATGCCGTCGCCAACCTGAGCGCCTCCCTGCACGATATTCGCGACGCCGTAGGTTTTCCGGAAATACTGATAGGGTTTGACTGCATCCTGAGAAAGTTCAATATCGCCAACAAATCTTTAGTCGGGGAAATCGAAAGCGTCCTGAACGACAATAACGTCGTTGGATTTTCCTGCTACGGCGAGCAATACAACGGCATTCACGTCAATTATACATTGACCGGGATTGCGATCGGCGGTGTGCCGGAGGGCAATGACAATGGCTGAGCGTCGACCTCTCGGGCCCGAGTCCACCCCGGAGCAGCTGTTGGCCGAAGTGCTTCGGCAGAACAAGGTCATCGAGGCGCTGATGAACCGGCTGGAGCGCAACGCCGCCGGCGACTATCGCAGCGAATTCGACGAGCTACAGACCGCCGTCGTGCTGAGAAGCGAGGTGCGCCGCCACACCGCCGCCCTAGAAGCCGCCCTCGGCGGCAACGAGCGGATCAACCGTCAGCTGCGCGAATCCCAGATGAAGCTGCTGAGCGTCGTCAACCAGCCGCTGGTGGGCATCTCGACCTCCGAGGAAGGGAAGTTCACCTTTGCCAACGAGAAGATGGCGAGCATGTTCGGCTACGAGGTGAGCGAAGTGGTCGGTCGCGACGTTCTCGATCTGGTGGCCGAGTGCGACCGGCCGCTGGTGGCCGAACATACGCGCCAGAGAATGTCCTTCCGCGGGCTGCGCAAGGACGGCGTGGAGTTCGACATCGAGCTGCACGGCAGCATTCACAACCTCGGCGTCAGGCCGATGGCCGTCAGCATCATGCTCGACATCAGCAAGCGCAAGCAGGCCGAACTGCGGGCCGAGGAACTGCATGCCCTGCTGCGCGAGCAATCGATCCGCGACGCGCTGACCGGTCTTTACAATCGCCACTATCTCGACGCGGCGCTGGAACTGGAGTGCGGCCGGGCACGGGCGGCCAGCGACGTCTTCAGCCTCGTCATGTGCGATATCGACCACTTCAAGGCGGTCAACGACGGATATGGCCATCCGGTGGGAGACGACGTTCTGGTCGTCATCGCCTCCCTGATCGACAAGAGCCGCGGCCCCGCCGACCTCGCCTTCCGCTATGGCGGCGAAGAGTTCCTGATCGTGCTGCCCGGCCACACCACCGCCATGGCGGCGGATTGGGCCGACGCGCTGCGCAGGGTGCTGCAGGCTCAGACCATGAAGCCGGAGCCCAACGCCTTCGGGATAACGGCGTCGTTCGGCGTCGCCTCGTTCCCGCAGCACGCCCAGGACCACGGCGAGGTCATCGCCCTCGCCGACAGGGCGCTTTACGAAGCCAAGCGGCGCGGCCGCAACCAGGTGCGGATCGCCAGCCCCATCCATGGGCAGCGCTCTCCCCAGCTCGCCGAAGCGCCGCTCGAAAGAAGCGCGCAGGGCCAGAGGTGACGAGGACCGCGACGGACATCCTATCCGCCCGCTGCGCTTCGAACGATCGCCACGCGTCAGCGCCGAGCGATCTGTTGCGACTCCGCATCTAGCGATACCAAACAGGCCCGATCACCAACCTATATGCGGAGAAGACAGCAAGCCCCAAAGCAATCGCCAGGACCACCCATAAATATACGTCAAGGTCATGGAAATAGAATGGCGCGCAAAGAAGGACCAACATAGGCAGAAGTATTCCAAAAGCCAGCAGGAACACCCACCCTCTGGCCTTTCGGTAGAAGTACACATATCCCTTCTCAGACCCACATACCTGGCATACGATTTCCTCTTTTGACAGCGATCTTAAGCAATGCGGGCAATGCGCCATTTCAAAACAGTCTCCTTACATAATTACCTATGTGTTTACAGTTATTTCAAGCAATTCAAAGCTATTAAACTCATAATACCGTATTATTTCGGAGAAAAACAACATAACAAATGTATTTCTGCACTTTCGTAACACATCTATCGAAGTTTAATTCCGTCAAGATCTTTACGGCATCGATCCAGATTCTGGCGACAATTTGCGATGCTCTCGGACCTGGCCCACGGCGCCCGAAGTAAGGAGCCGATATAGTCATCAAGTTCCATGAGTTTTCGGATCAACTCACGGCGGGCGCGCGCTCCTTCCTCGGAAGTCGCCGGAACCTCGATAACGCAGCATACGCTCGCCTGGAACTGCCTCTCGAGGGCCTCCGCTTCCTCAAGGCCAAGACACAGTTCGCCGGCCAGCCGCACACGACGGGCAACAGCCGCCGATACGTCTTTGATGTCCCGATCGATCTCGGCGCACTTTTCGGAGAGCACACGCCCTCTCCTCTCGAGAATTTTTGGATGCATAATATCCTCAACCCATAAGCGGTCGAAATATCCGAATGAAAGCGACAGATGAAACATAACCTGCGTTTAATATACGACAATAAGGTAGAGATATACTAATTTATGAATGTGAATTACCATAAATATAGCCTACACACATACAAACCATAACGACGGTATCTAGAGTCTAGCTTCTACCTACTGGAGACCAACGGTCGCACAGGGCTGCTTCGGGCCTCAGCCTTCCTTTCGGGCGGTCAAAACAGAGCGAAGCAGCATCCCGACCGACACGAGATTTCCCGCTCACTTGCCCCTGGATTCGCTCATGCCCGAGTTTCGGACCGGTTTTGCCAGGAGAACCATGGCGATGAGGTGCGTGACATTGCGCGCACCAAGACGACGTTTCAGCGTCTCAATCCGATGCTCGACGGTTCTGGGGGAGAGATTAAGTTCGCGAGCAATCTCTTTGGCGCCATAGCCCGCGGCGAGATACGCTATGGTCTCCATTTCCCGCTCATTGAGATATAAGCCGACACTGGTTGCCATTTTTTCCCAATGGATAGTTAATATCGTTCTTTGCGAGTATAGAAATAAGTATACCTCTCTTTGAAAGAGAATGTGATCGGGGAATTTTTCCGAATCAGGGGAAATTTGGCGGATTGATTTACTTACACTATGTGGCGGCGTGAGCGCTGTCACAAGAGGGTCGCGATCTTTCTGAGCTATATCCGCTGTAATGAGATTGATATGCTGTTTACCCGGGGCACCGTTCCAGCATTCGAGATCGTATAGCCCATGCGCCATCCGCGTGTTGGTGCGATTCACAAAATAGGTTCTTTGTCGCCTGACGTTTTGAGCCGGACTGGGCGGGTCTTGGTTCCGTTCAAGTTCCTTGGCTTGCATGAAACGACCCTTATCCCCATTTCTCGATTTGCCTCGTTAAGGCACAATCGATTGTTCCCGTTATAATACAGTCTGACTTCTGTGAAAGTTTGAAGTCAACCCACATAAGCCGCCATAAATCCTTCCAAGGGTATATTTACCCGAGCAAATGTAAATCGAAAACTCGCCTGTTTCTTGCGTTCACTCCAGATAAGCATTAGAATGACGTGCCGCGCCAAGCGGCTCGTTGTGAAGAATACTCCAATGTGGAGGGAATTATGCAGATATACTTGCAAATAGGGAATGGGTAGTTTTACCTATCCCAAAAGCGTTAAAACTGACATAACAATGCGCGCTCAGACTTTTTACACAAAGATTATTATTAGTGTTGAGCATAAACGGGGCCGATTGTTCTCTTCTTGCAAGCTTCACGATTGCAAAGTTCCCCATCAATACCAAAAACGAACCCTGACCAGTCGCCGCGCAATAGATGGCTCACCGGCCCGACGCGCACAGGCCCCTCATATTGGCGAAGAGATAGCCCTCCTCTTGGCACCGTCGCCCCAACCCAAACCGACGGCGGGTAGATCTACCCCGTTGCAAGTGACTCGCAGTTAGCGCTAAAAAGTACAAAGAAAGTGTCGGCAAATACAGATCTGACTGAACAAGAACAGATCGATTGATTTCGGCATTTTTAATTTATTTTTCCCTGGAAGCCAGCTTTTGGGGAGGTTTTCATACTATACGCAGGTCCGCCGTTGCCGCCACACAACGGCGGACCATTTTATTGAGCAGAACAGTACTTGAACAGATGAAAGAAGAAATGCCGTCGGCTCGTCCTCGCGGCATCATCTGGGCGACCACTCACCCTGAAACGACCGCCATCGAGAGGCGGCGACGGCGGCGCACCGCGGAGGAATGATCCCGGGAATGGCGTGGCCAGACGGATTGCGGGATCGGCGGGCGGCGTCCCGTCGGGGCGGACGCCTGCAAGCGGCCGATTGCCAGCGCAGCCCCGGCGGAGTCGCCGGTGCGGACAAAGGAGTGGCGCTGCCGATGGCGTGCGCGACCTGGCCCGCCGGATTCGCATCGGCGGCCGCATGACTGAACGCCGCCGAAAACCGGCGCCCCGCCAGAGCGATGCGACAACTGGCAACGACATGACCGTGGCGGCGCTCTTGGGTCTCCCCTCGGGACGGCAGCCACGGCAATCCCGTCAGTCGGATCGTTTCGTCGCCGATGACCGCGAGGGCCGGATCACCGTCTAACCCCTTGAAAAGTTTGGTGGGCCCGGCAGGACTCGAACCTGCAACCAGACCGTTATGAGCGGCCGGCTCTAACCATTGAGCTACAGGCCCATCGAGGATCCGGACGGCTCACCGGACGATTTGCATCGTCCGCTCACCGCGCCAGTTCCAGGGCGCCTGTTTCTGCCATCCCCCATCAACGGAATCAAGGCGCATCATCCTCGTTCCGCGGATAGCGATCCTTGGCGAGGGCGGGCGACCGTGCGCGCCGCTCAAATATCCTTGTAGTGGAAATTCAACGGGCAACCGGCATCCAGCGCCCGCCGGAGGTGGTGCGACTGAAACCCCCGCTTCTGATTGTAGAGATGAATCCGCTTATGCGGGAGATAGAGAAACGCCATGTGCATGAAGGCCGAATCCACGCCGACGTGCAACTCAGCCTTCTGCATGGCATAGGCTATGTGGCGCAGGGAGTTTTTGAGAATCGGATCCGTGGCCTTGCCGCCAACCGTCACCGCCTCGTAGCCGTCCCGTCTGTAGAGTTCCATCACCTCTTGTTGCCGATCGGGCGGCAGAGTGCGCGCGTCTTCATTGGAATCCCACTGTACCGTGACGAAGCGCTGCGGAAGGTTGAGCTCAGCCCCCAAATCTTCGGCGGGAATCGACGGGATGCTGTGCAGATAGTGCGAGATCTCCAGAGGCTGCGGCGTTTCGAACCGGCCCGGATGGTCCTGATACCAGTAAGTCTCGGCCGCAAAGCCCTTCTCTTCGAGATAGGCAACCCAGGATTTCTCATCCACGGGCTCGAAGTCGTGCAGCATCAGCTCGACGTGACCTTTCGGAAAGAGGCCCAATACCTCGTACCAGGACTCCAGCTTGTTGTTGAACTGTCCACCCGACTGCTTCTTCTTGGTGAGGTGCAACACCACCGGAACGTCATGCGCCCGCGAGAAGACCCAGCCGGTCGTCACGCAGTGGAACCGGTCGCCCAGCCCGGTCGCCGTGAACGGCGCGTTCTTGCTGTTCACGCTGCGAGCGCGCAGCGCGATATGCTTTCGCCCGGCCGCGTCGAGGACGCCGGCATCCGTCCGATAGGCACGGGTGGTGTATCGCTTGTCGAAGCGGCGGAGAAGTCTCTTGAACCACAACACGTTGCCGACGTCCCTGTACGATTCCGGAGGCAAGGAGAGTCTATGGACTAGCATCCGGTTAGGCGTTACTCAATGCGCGCGTGCAGAAACTGACCGGAGAGTAAAGTGGCGAGAGAAATCCCAGCCGTGCCGACGTCATGGGGCGAGGTCATCGACAAGATCACCATCCTGGAGATCAAGAAAAAGAACATTGTCAATGAAGCGGCCCTTCTGAATGTCGAGAAGGAACTCCGCATGCTTTCCGATCTGATTGGGGGCGTTATCGCCGATGACCCCGCACTGGTGGAGATGAAACGGGAACTCCTGGAGATCAACTCGCGCCTATGGACCATTGAGGACCGTATCCGCGAGAAGGAAGCCAGCCGCAGCTTCGACGCCGAATTCATCGAGCTGGCGCGAAGCGTCTATCGCACGAACGACCTGCGGGCAGCGGTGAAGCGACGCATCAACATGCACCTCGCCTCGGAGATCATCGAGGAAAAGAGCTACAAGCCCTACTGACCTGAGCCGGGGGTGCGGCTACATTCCGCAGCGCAAATCGTCGGCGATGCGGCCGCACCCCGGATATCGGGGCTGGGTAGATGATCCATCGCGACAGGCAAACTATCCCTTACCCAAGCGGGTTAAACCGCCCTTCACATCGTCATAGAACGCCGCGCAATCGCGCGTCCGGCGATCCTCACCATCGGCGACAATTTCCCACCTCCCCTGCACGGCGCGCCATTTCTCGCCAGCTCGGGGCGTAACACGCGGCATCTTGTCGCGGCAGCGGCTAGCCGAAGATTAACGGCTGTGTGGCCATTCCGACATTTCAATTTGTAACGCGGATATTTATGTTGCCGCCCAATACGATGGGTGCTCGCCTTGCCGCGGGCCGGTAAAACGGGCGGGCGAGCGTGGCGGATTTGCGATATCGGTCGGACATTGATGGTCTTCGTGCACTCGCCGTCGCCATCGTCATCCTGTTTCATCTCGAGTTCAGTTGGGTTCCCGGCGGCTTTGTCGGCGTCGACGTTTTCTTCGTCATCTCCGGCTTTCTGATCACATCACTGATTGCCCGTCAGATCACGCAAGACCGCTTCAGCCTGATCGATTTCTACGAGCGCCGGTTTCGCCGCATCTATCCGAATCTTCTGATCGTCCTGGCGGTGACGACGATTCTTGGCTTCCTCGCCATGGTGCCGCTGACCTACCGGCCGTTCGGCCGCAGCCTGATCTGGGCCCCTCTCTCAGCCTCCAACTTTGCCTTCATCGGCGGCGACGGCTATTTCGACCCCGACAACCTCACCAAACCGCTGCTGCACACTTGGTCGCTCGGTGTCGAAGAGCAGTTCTATCTCTTCTTTCCCTGGCTACTCATCTTCGCGGCAAAGCGCGGCTACCGCGCGACGTGGCTCATCGCTGGCGTCGTCGCCCTATCGCTAGCCCTCAGCGTTGGCGCGGCATTCACCAACTGGGCTCCGTCCTACTTTCTGCTGCCAACCCGCTTCTGGGAACTCGGCATCGGCGCCCTGATTGCCATCCTGCCGGCAAGTGATCACCTGTCATCGCCCCAGCGCTCAGTCCTCGGCCTCGCCGGGCTTCTGGCGATCGCCTGGGCCGCCTTGCGATTATCCGAATCCGACCCTTTCCCCGGCTATATCGCGCTGGCGCCAACACTGGGTGCCGCCGCTACCATTTGGGCCAACGGTGGTCTCGCGGGAAAGCTCTTGTCGTTCCGGCCATTCGTCTGGATCGGCCGCCTGTCCTTTGCGCTCTACCTCTGGCACTGGCCGCTGATCTCCATCGCCGCCGGTATCGGCCTGCCGCCAACGGACACCGGCACGCGCCTCGTCATCGCCGCCGTGATGCTCGCCCTGTCAGTGGTTGGCTACTTTCTCTGGGAACAGCCGATCCGCCAAAGGCGCATGCTTGCTGGGCGGAAGGTATTCTTTGCAACGTTGACCACTTTCGTCGTCGTCCTCGTCGGCATCGGCGCTCTCATATTCGAAATGCGAGGCGTTCCGCAAAGACTGCCTAAAGAACTCGTAGCGGTTGACGAAGCAACCAGGCAGGACTCCTTCCTCATCGCTAAACGCTGTCCAGCAATCACTAAAGGAGAGCCGACTCCATGTCCGCTCGGCGATGAAACGGCGAGTGGAATATCGTTCGTGATCATCGGGGACTCACATGCCCAAGCGGTTGCCGCCGAAATCGGCGACCTTGCCAGAACCTATCACTTACGTGGACTCTATCTCGGTAGGGCCGGATGCCCCCCGTTGGCCGGTCTTACCCGAACACCAAAATCGTCATGTCCCCAGCAACATGAATTCGCCATAAGCCAAATACGAAAGTACAACCCCAAACTGGTGATACTGATCTCACAATGGACCGCCGTCATCGGAGATCCAAACGGAGGATACAAGACACCTCTCTTCAGCAACGGGTCTCCCCTGGCAGAATCCGACCGGCTCTCTTCGGTTGCTTCGGCGTTGAACGAAACGCTTATCGCGATTGGAAACCGTCAGATTGTGACGGCGTTAACAGTGCCGGAATATAATGGCAAAGCACCGGTTGTTTGGACACAATGGATAGAGCGCCTCGGAGTTCCAAGCTCAGCAACAAATCTAACCTTAGTTGAATACTGGAAGCGACAAACCTATGTCAAAACGCTCCTCGATGAAGCTCAGTCGCAACACAGCAACCTGGAGATCGTAAGTCCAACACCCTTGTTTTGCTCTACTGAGACTTGTGTACGCGCCAACGGCAACGAAATTCTCTATAGAGACAATAGCCATCTCTCGCATGCGGGAGCTCAGCTATATGCTACGCTCTTTGGGCCATTCTTCGATAAAATCTCTAGAGAAAGGCGTTTTCCCAGGGAAGACAAGCATTCCGTCACTGGACTAAACCAGAGTGGAGAGGCAAGAGCGACACCTGAAGCTGAGTCGCCGACATTGGCCGCCCGGAGAGCAAGGCGCCTTACCCGTTAGGCGATACTGGTGGCGCGGCTCTAGCGAAACCGCCCTTCACATCGTCATAGAACGCCGCGCAATCGCGCGTCCGGCGATCCTCACCATCGGCGGCGATTTCCCATCGCCCCTGCACGGCGCGCCACTTCTCGCCAGCTCGGGGCGTAACACGCGGCATCTTGTCGCGGCAGCGGGCCGGCAGCGCAGGGAGGCTCACGCCGGCGTTCTGGCGGCCGATCTCACTTGACGCCTCCGACAGACGCCCTTCGAGATTTCCGCAGCCACTCAAGATCGCCAGCATCGACGCGGCAGCCGTCATCGCCGGTATCACTCGCCACGGCTGCCTCATATTGCTTCCACGCATCGTCCGCTTCCTTGCTTGCCGCCTCGGCCCGCACCCGGTCGCTCTCGGCCGTTGCCTCCGCCAGCTTGAATTGCCGCCGCATTTCCTCGACCTGTCCCTGCAGCGCCAGCTTCTCGGACACCGCGACGAAGCCTTCCCGAGCGGCCGATGCCACAGCCGGGTCATGGACCAGCCAGACGTAGAGGCTCATCAGGAAGGCCGTCAGCAGGGCGCCGGTAACGACGCCGGCGATGGCGGCGGCCGTGGTGCCGATCTTGTCGAGAAGGCCGAACATCACAGCACCCCCGAGGCGCAGAGTTCGCCCTCGCCGATGCGCGTGGCATCGCCCATGCCGCGCCGCCGGGCAAGGCCGACCACCATGCGCCCACCGGCCCGGTTGAAAGCGGTGGCGGCAACGCAGCTTTCTTGCCAGTGACCGGCCCGGCCGAGCCGCGCCGCCATCGAGCTGCAGGCGGCATCAGCGCCGATATTCCAGGCGAGCGAGTCCATCATGGCCCGCCAGCTCAGGGGCGCTTTGGTCCAGTTGGGGATGCAGGCCACGAGCTTTGCGCGGTAGTCGCGCGCAACCTTTGTCGCAAGGCGCCGGTCGCAGCCCTCGGGCGTTTCCACCATGCCCGGCTTTAGGTTGGTGGTGTCACCATCGCAGATCGTCCAGACCGGCGGCTTGGCGATGGTGTCGAGATATGCGGTCAGCGACCGCCCTTCCCAGGGCTTGACCAGCACGTCCACCGCCAGTGCCACATCATCGGGCACGGGCGAGGCGCCGGGCATCAGCGCCACCGTACCGCTGGCGCCCGCCGCCAGTACGACGGCGGCAATCGCCGCCCGTGCGCGTTTGGAGGCCGCGAGCTTAAGCGTCGCCATCGCGCAAGGCCTCCTGTAGCACGTAGCGGGCGACGAAGGCGGCGAAAACGACGCCAAAAGCCACGAAGGGGAAAACCGCTGGCGCGATCAGCTCGCTGCCGGAGAGATAAGGCAGCGCCGCCTCGGCGGCGGTGAGAAGCCCCCCGACAATCAGAATGTGGGAAGTCCAGGAATGCCGGAGCACCCGGCGAGCATTGGGCACGAGTTTCGGTCGCTTCATCGCGCAACTCCAGCAAGAATGGCCAGAGTTTAGGCGGGATGGGTTTTCGGGATGGCGCTCAGCCGATCCTCAGCCAGTGGCGCACCAGCATCGACGCCTGGTCGGAGAACCAAGCCATGGTGGCGCCGACGCTGACGCCGCCAAGGGCGAGAAGGCCGACGATGGTGAGGCCGGTCCGCTTCATGCCCTGCCAGTCGTCGACGGCCGGCAGAACGGTTTCCGCCTGGGCCTTGGCAAGGGTCTCGACCACCTGCCGGCTCAGCGCCAGTTCGGTCTTGACGTCGGCCAATCCTTGCGCCTGTTCGTCGAGGCGGCGATGCACGGACGCACGGTTGTCGCGGGCGGCGGTCTTCTCATCGGCGAAATCACGCAACAGGTGTTCGACGCTGGCGCCGAGCTCGCCGAGCTTGATGAGGATTTCTCCGGTGGGATCGGTGTCCTGGAAGAGGGGCTTGGTCATGCCAGCGGCCTATAAGGTAGGCCAGCCGGCGGCGATGTCGATGGCATCGAGCGCTGCTTCGTCCTCGGCCGCCAGGGCCGCATCCTTCAGGTCGCGCCGGTGCTGGATAAGGGCGGCGTAGTAATTGCCAACCGAGGCGGCGAGCGCCAAGCCGGCAGACGGTGTGGTGAGCGGGATGCGGATGTTCTCGATGGTAATCCAGCCACGCGCATAGCTTTCCGGCCAAGGGACGGAACCGGAGGCGGCGGCTGTGGCCGTTGCCGCCATGGCGGTCAGATCGGCGCGGCTACCGTCGTCAAGGGCGATATGGAGGGTGGAGTCGACTGGAGCGCCGGTGATGAGGAGGGCATTGGCAGCAGAGACAATCGCTGCAATCTTGGAGGAGCGAAGTTCTTCGAAGGTGGGAGGCGGTGGCGCAGTCGTATATCCCCGTTCGATCGGATCACCCACGAAATCGATGGTGGTTTTGACGCTGCCGAGATACCATGCCTCGCCGCGATGATTCAAAGCGAAAGACCACGCGCCCCCCTTCCAAATAGCCATTTTCCCCGATTCAGGAATGGGCGGAGCGAGTTCAACGCAACCAGCCGGAAGGTGAAAGACGCCTGTCTCGAGAGGACTCTCGTAGGCGATTGCTGGACCCGTATAGATCCCATTAGCACCTACTTGATAAACAGTCTTGATGGACATGTGCGACCTCAATATTTAATGCACCCGAGAAGAGAGATGTTGACGGGGCGCGTTTCTGTGCCTGTATTCGATAGGACGTCAATTTTCGTCCCGCCATAGTCAGGCTCAACTCGATTCGAGGTGCCCCCGTCACTGATGCGCTTCGCGTAGGTAAGCTGGGTACTCATGGCATGCGTGTGCGGCCCCACCATATCAGCCTGCTGGCTACCTAAGACACGCCCGCTGTCGAGGCCTCGTCCACCATCAAGGAAGCGTAAGAACACGCCCCGCAAATCTCTAGTGACAAGATAGCCGCCCGTTACCGACCGTGTGGTGCTGGGATTTGCCGGGTCGGTACATCGGTACCAGGCGGTGGCCGTGGCATTCAGCGCATCGCCGCAATACTTGACCGCGTCGAGATCCGAATATGCAGCGCGATTGATCGCCGATCCATCACCGACGATCCATCCGATCGGCGGCGCGGCCAGATCGAACCCCATGACGGCGCCAGTCGGCACGCCGGCCACCGCAATCGTCACATCGCCCGCAAGACTCGCCTCTGTCCCACCGTTGAGCTTCACTCCCGTGCCGGCGATCAGCTTGCGCGCTATCGGCACATAGCCGGCGAGGGTGGTGGTGATTTGGGCGGTGGTCGAATAAATCGCCGGATTCCAGGTCTGCGCCGCCGCCGCACTCGCCGCCGCCTCGGCCGCCTTGCCGGTCGCCAACGCGGCCGCCGCCGTCGCGGTGTTTGCATTCCCCTCGGCTGCCACGATGGCACCCGCGATGCCGGCGACCGTCGTGATGTCCCCGGCGATTGGCGCCAGCGTCTGCATCTGCGGCTGGATTTCCGAGAGCGACAGTACGGCGCTTGTCAGCTTTTCTATCTCCGCCGTCGACGTTACCGGTAGCACGACAGCGCGCGCCACCTGTTCCTTGATCTGCAACGATTGCTGCGTCTGGAGATCTAGCGCCCGCTCAATCGTCTCGGCAAAATAAGCACCCTGATTCTCAAGGTCGATGTTCTGCGTGAACGGCACATTGAGGGTCAGCGTCACCCGATAGCCCGACGCGTAAGCGATGGCCATGTCGATCGCCCCGCCACCGCTCTGGCCAATACCGGATACAGCATAGTCGGCTCCGAGCGACAGCGTCGTCTCGATGCCCTGCGGATCGGTCAGGACGACGCGGATATGCGTCTCGTCGTAGATCCTGAAACTGAACGGAAAGTGTGTCGTCGCCCCGTTGCAGACATAGGGGCCGGAGCGGTTTGCTTCGCTCGCAATGGTCATCGGCAGGCCTCGCTGTTTTGCGAGATCCTATGGGGAGAGGGTTTGTTTCATCACGTCGGTCCACTCTTAAACGGAAACCGAAAAGCCGGTCTCGACGGCTAGCTTCTCGACGGTGTCGACCAGGATGGAATGCTGGACGCGGACACCAACAAAGGGCGCAATGGAGGCCACAGATCAATCCTCGCAAAGCGTGAAACCCGGCTTTGCGGGCAGTCTAGGGCCCCCATCCCATCGGGTCAGACTGTCATAGGCCGCCGCATTGATATCCAGCCAATTCCATATTTCAATCTGTAACGAGTATATCTATCTTGCAGCCCGTTTGAAGAGCGTCTGCCGTGTGGCGGGCCGGCAGGGTGGGTGCGGGATATTGACGAACTCCAATTGGAAATATCGGGAAGAGGCGACCAACACGGAGGCATCGTCGATCCAACAAACACCCAATCACCCGCCGGCCATGGAATACAGGAGCGACATTGATGGTCTCCGCGCCTTGGCCGTCATTCCCGTCATCTTGTTTCACGCTGGGCTGCCAGGGTTTGGCGGCGGCTTCATCGGCGTGGACATCTTCTTCGTCATCAGCGGGTTTCTTATTTTCGGCATCATAGATAGCGAAATTAGCAGAGGCGAATTTTCAATATTCAAGTTCTACGAGCGGCGCTGCCGAAGAATTCTGCCCGCATTGTATTTGGTAATTTTATGTACGCTGCCATTTGTGGTCGCCTGGACATTCCCCTTCGAGCTGCACGAATACCTACGATCCATTCAGGCAGTCGTTACATTTAGATCTAATTCCTTTTTCGCCAAAGGCACTGATTATTTCTCCCCCCTCAGCGACGAAAAGCCCCTTCTTCACACCTGGAGCCTCTCCGTCGAGGAACAGTTCTACCTTGTGTTCCCGTTGGTGGTGTTCCTCCTCTGGAAGCTATGCCGAAAACACAGGCTTACGGTCATCATCGCCGGCGCCCTGTTGTTGTTTCTGGTTACAGAGGCCACCGTTTTGTTTAGCCATAAAAATCCAGAGAAATTATTCTTCTCGACGCCCTACAGGTCGTTTGAGTTGCTCTTTGGCGCCGCGGCGTTTGCCCTACGGCAGAAGATGGGAAAGAAGGGCGTCACTTCGCTGTCTCTTCTTGGGTTGATCATTCTATTTCTGTCCTTCGCCATTCTGAGCGAGGACTATCTATTCCCGTCGCACTTCACCCTCGCCCCGGTCGTGGGAACCGCGCTCATCCTCCTGTTTGGATCGTCGACCGCATGGCCTTGCAAGGCTCTCGGTCACCCGTCCGTTTCATTCATCGGCAAGCTCAGCTACGGCGCCTATCTCTGGCATGTGCCCTTGATCGCACTTTTGAAGACGAGGTCGATTGAACCGCCGTCCGTCTTCATGACCTCCGTCGTTGCTCTCTGTAGCCTTCCTCTCGCCTATATCAGTTGGCGATTTGTGGAGACGCCCATAAGGTCCGGGGCATACTCGCTTTTCAGAACGCGGGCGCGTGTCTTCGCCTTCTCCCTACTCGGCGCGGTGAGCCTTTTCCTCGGATCCTGGATCGGAACGACCTTCATTCCCGCGCCTGGAAGCCAGCGAGAAACAGCGGACGGCTGCGGTTTTGAACAGGGCAATTGCTTCAAGTTGCCAAACACACGCGTCTTCTTCTGGGGAGACAGCTACGCCGACGCGTTTGGTTCAAGCCTCGGGCGCGCGCTCAACGCACGTGGGGAGGGGCTTGAATTCTCCATCAGGCATGGTTGCCCTTCGCTTCTTGGCATTCAGAAAAATGAAGCGGACTTGCGGACATCGAACTCCGATTGTACGCAACACAACAACAAAACATTCGAGTACCTAAAGCAGCATAGGTTCCCAGTCGTCGTTCTGACCAGCGCCTACGCCTGGTATGGCGCATTTGTCGGACCTAGGCCTAAACAGTCACTCGTCACTGCTTTGGATGATCCTGCAAGACCGCCTGCGGACGTGATCACCACAGGGCTTCGGGAGACGGTTGCGAGGCTGCGCGAACTCGGCAGCCAGGTCGTTCTGGTCACACCCCACGCCACTGTCCCCAATTTCCCGGTGGCCCGAAAGGAGATCAGGTACGGCCTGAAGTCACAGATCTATGGCGACTATGACCTAGCGTCATATATCCGCTCCCGTCTCGTTCAATCCTTGAATGACGCCAGGCTTCCATTTAGCGAAGTGAATGGCCTCGATTGGTTCTGTGAGGGGAGTAGTTGCCCAATGGTCAGGGATGGAGAGTTCGTCCTTTTCGATGGCTCCCACCTTTCTAAAACAACGGCGCCAATCATCGCCGACAAGGTCGCGACCGAAGTTGAGCACGTGCTTTCGGAAGGAGCACCTAATACCAAGATGCATTGAAAATGACTCTTGGTATTCCGTTTGCCGATTTCTCATGCCTTTGGGGCAAATGAGAAATCGGCAACAATCTCAATGAGCGGATGCGTCAGCATCTTCGCGAATTGGTATAAGGGCACCAAGTGAGGCGGCATCGATCGCGTGGACCATGCTCGTTATGCGCCCCAATCTATCTCTGCTGCCGCGCTGATCGCTTCGGCTGTCTCGCCTACGTCGATCGCCACCTTTGCCGCGAGCCTCTTGCGCTCGATCTCAGCCGATTTGACCTGCCAGGCGGCATGCATGCCAACCACCACCTGGGCCACAGCCTCGGCGGTTTCGCCCGTGATGCCGATCTCGGCGAAGACATGCGGGCACTCGATGGTCGTTAGCGACAGATCGGCGAGGTAGGCTTTGGCCTCCTCCAGCTTTTGCTGGTAGGCCATCGCCTGACCCGACCCGCCGGTGATGTAGGTGAGACGATAGGCCTCGGCTCCGGCGTCGACGCTAGCCTTGGCGGCGGAGCGAATGTTTTCAAGCGAGGGGACTGGAACAACCGTATTAGCTGGGGCAATCCAGTCCGTCCCGTTGAACGACCAACCAATGCCGACCCCGTCCGGCCCAAGCATTGCCCCGAAGTCTGCGGGGTCCGCATCGTCGTCCAGCATGAGGGTGTTTACCACCACCCCGGCATCAATTACGCAAGCTTGTTTCATGCTCAGAACTCCAGCAACAGAAGGCAACCTGGAGTTCCCGCGCCGCCAGTACCAGAGCCACCGAGGCCAGCTGCTGCGCCGCCACCAGCGCCGTAACCGCGCCCAGCGATGCCGTTTCTGGATACGGAGCCATTCCAGTTACTGACTCGAGCGCCTCCGCCGCCGGCGCCGAGGCCAAAAGGCCCATCGCCGCCGTTCGGGCCGGTGGAAAGCACCACAGGATTGCCGCCGGTAACCGTTCCATCCCCACTGGGGGCACCTGATAGATTGACGAGGCCATTGGTTGCCACCCCACCATTACCCTCGGCGCTGTAGGTGGTGGTTCCTACTACTAAACTGGAATTACCCCCAACACCGCCGATCACCGCCGCATACTGTGTGCCATCGGAAACCGTAGCAAAGAACATGCACCCAGCTCCGCCGGGAGCCCCAACACCATAAGATGCTCCGCTGCTGTTACCACCGGCGTTTGCTCCACCGACCAAAAAGCCGAGCCATTTAGTGCAGCCTGGGGCCGGCTGGACGTTACCAGAGGTTGTTATGAAGCGAACGTTCTTCAAGCGACCAAGTACGGCTGTCAGGTCGAGTGCGAGCATCCGATCTTTCGAAAGATCGCCCTCGGCCAGCACTCCGTCGCTACCCGCGACTCCATCGAGCGAAAGGCCTGTGCCGACCTTCAGCTTGCGCGCTATCGGCACATAGCCGGCGAGGGTGGTGGTGATTTGGGCGGTGGTCGAATAAATCGCCGGATTCCAGGTCTGCGCCGCCGCCGCGCTCGCCGCCGCCTCAGTCGCCCTGCCGGTCGCCAACGCGGCCGCCGCCGTCGCGGTGTTGGCATTCCCCTCGGCCGCGACAACCGCACCCGCGATGCCGGCCACCGTCACGATGTTCCCGGCGATCGGCGCCAGCGTCTGTATCTGCGGCTGGATCTCGGCGAGTGAGAGCACCGCGCCGGTCAGTCTGTCCACCGACACCGACGACGTCACCGGCAGCACCACGGCGCGCGCCACCTGCTCCTTGAGCTGCAGCGACATCTGCGTCTGCAGGTCGATCGCCCGCTCGATGGTCTCGGCGAAATAAGCGCCCTGGTTCTCGAGGTCGATGTTCTGCGTGAACGGCACGTTCAGGATCAGCGTAACGAAGTGTCCAGTCGCGTGGGCGACTGCCGCTTCAACGGCCCCGCCGTCACTCCCCCCGACGCCGGACACCGTGTAGTCGGTCCCAAGCGCCAGCGTGGTCTCGGTGCCGTCGGGTTTCGTCAGGATGACGCGGATGTGCGCCGCGTCGTAGATCCTGAAGGCATAGGGAAAATGTGTCGTCACCCCGTTGCAGGCATAGGGGCCGGAGCGGTTTGCTTCGCTCGCAATGGTCATGGGCTGGCCTCGCTGGTTTTGCGAGACCCTAGGCGAGGAACGGTTTACTTGGTCACGCCAGCGAAACCTCCTCCCCGGTCCCGGCGCATCCATCCCCATCTGGGGATCATCCTCGTAGCCATTGTCACTGTCGGCAGGCAGAGGCCATTTCGACCCGTGGAGTATAGGGAAGCCGCTGCGCCTGGTTCAACAGTCTGCCAGGCGCTGGCAAAACTTCGCCCGGAGATTGAACAACAGCGTTTCAAACATCGACCTCCGATCGGGTGGGCAACTTGTCTGTCCTGGGAGCGAGAACGGAAGGAATCGCAACCCTCCGGTGTCTTTTGCGACGTTACGTTTGGATGGATATCCATCCGAGCAGGTAGTATTGAGTCGCCCAAATCTCATGCAAGCGGTCACGCGCTTGCTAAACGTCGTAAAAACATAAGCACTGATCGGGGTAGGATACTTGATTTCGGCTGCTTTGCCGCGCGGACTGGACGAAACCTGCAGCTTAGGCAAGAGGCCTCCATGCTTGAACCAGACGACAGGGGAATGGGGCAACGCCTTGTCGTCCTCAGCACGTGCGTTGCGCCGTTTTGCGAGCGCTACCTTGCAGCAGTTTGCCTCAAAGTACCTCCGAACACCTGCCCGATCGCCACCCTCGGCGGCGCGTCCATCAGCAGCGCTGCGGCCATCATGGCCGGCCGCAGCGCCTGGCCGTCGCCGGCGTGCGCCGCGGAGCCTGCGGGCGGCGCCCACATGGCGGCGCAGGCTCCGGCATCCCGTGTCACCGGCAGGGCGTCCCGAACGGAGGGCGCCGAGCCGATCGGGCCGCCCTCGCTCCGCAATGCCTGGAGCACCACGCTCTCCCGGGCGAACATCAGGGCCGCGCCGAGGGTGCGCGAGAGTTCTGCCGCGCCGGACGCGCCGGGAGGGGAGCGCAACAGGGCCGCGACCAAGGTCTTCACCGCCGCCTCCGCCTTGCCGTCCGCCCCGGCCCCAAGCCGCCGCGCCCAGCCGTCGCCCTCGGCCACCGCCTTGGTCTCGTTGCCGAACCGGGCAAGGCCCTCCTGATAGCCGGCAAGCCAAACGGGCATGTCGATGAAGTGCCAGCGGGCGCGCCTGACGAGCCAGGCCGCCAGATCCTCCTTCCCCGCCTCGCCGCGTTTCGCCGCCGCCGCCCGCCGCCCGGCCATCAGGGTGGAGCGCTCGGCAATCCGATCCCCCACACCGGGGCAGAACGTGGCTGCGACGCCGGCCGCAAACTCAGCCTCGCCCACCGCCTTCATCGCCTCGGGCAGCCCCGCCGCCTCGGCCAGCGCCTTCGCCATATCCTGGGCCAGCTGCCGGGCCACCGGTTCGCCCCCTTCGGCCGACGCCATCGCCAAGAGAAAATCCGCCGGCTGGAGATCGCCAGCCGCCACGCTGCCGAGCCAGGCCACCAGCGTTTCGAGATCGTCCCCCCGACCGTTGACGGTGAAAGCGTCGCCCAGCGCCCACTCTCTCAACAGCCGCCCGGCATTGGCCACCGCCTCGGACAGGTTCAGATCGTGCAGCAGCCGGTCGACATAGGCATGCAGCAGGGTGAGATCGAGGTCGACGGCCCCAGCCGCCCCGCCGCCAGCCATCGCCTTGGCGAAGCGGCCGGCCCGTACGTCGGCGCCCGGATCGCTCGTCACGGCCAGCGGATAGAAGCCGCCTTTCAGCGCCACGCCGCCCACGGTCACCGGCCGCGCCGCGGCCCACTTGGGCGTCCTGCCGGTCGCCCGTCGCTCGCGGGCGGCAATGTCGCCGCGGAAACTTTCCAGATAGTCCCACACCGCCGCGACAAAGCGCGCATCCCGCCCATCGAGCGCGGCCAGCAGCATTGCCACCGCCTCCGGCGCAAACCCCGCCTGTCCGGTCAGCCGTGCGTACCCGGCCTCGTTGCCGGCGTTGAGGGCGATGGTGATCATCTCCCAGCGCGACAGCGACCGGCCCAGCGCCGGCAGGAACCGCCGCACCGCCATCGCCCGCCGCTCGCGCGCATCATAGGGCGCATAGAGCGCGGCAATGTCCTTCGCCGCCTGCTGCCGACGCGCCTGCAGCGCCGCGACGGCGGCATCGACGGGCACCTTCAGCGCGGTGAAAGCCGGTCCCTCGGCGCGGCCATCGATCTCCCGCAACACCTCGCCGGCGGCGCGGCCGAGATCGACCGAGCGGCCGCCCACCCCGCCCTTCGCCCGCGCCAGCGCCTCGGCGATGCCCGTGGCCGCCACGCTGAGGCTTTGCCGCCCGCGCTCGTCCACCAGCGCGTCGTTGCGCCCCATGGCGTGTTCGATGTTGTCGAGGCTGGCCACCACCGCCTCGAGCACGCCGATCGGCAGCTCGCGGTAGGATTTGCTCTCGCCGTCAGTCAGCACCGCATCGGTGAGCGCCAGCTCGTTCTCCCGCCCCGCCGCCGTCATCGCTCTCACGAAGACCGCCACCGCGCCGCGCGGCGCCGGGTCGTCGGTGCGGCGGAACTGATAGCGGTCGAGAATGGCATCGATGGCCGGCCAGCCGTCGACGCCGGTCGTCACCTCCGGCCGCTCGGGATGGTCGAGCCGCCGCACCGTCTCTTCTGCTCTCTGCAGATGGTCGGCAATCCGCCGCGCCTCGGCATAGAGCGCTACGTTGAGCAACTGCCGCCGCCGGGCATCGTAGATCTTCTTGGTCCTCTCCCCATCCTCGTGCGCAGCGGAGAGCCTTGCCACCTCCTCGCCGGCCCGGCGCTCGGCCACCAGATGATGGCGGGCATCGATGGCGTCGCGCACCGGCGTGTCGACCAGTGCCTTGCGGGCAAATTCCGCCGCCCCCTCGGCGGTGACGGGCTGTGCCTCACCGGCAGCGCCGGCCAACGCCTTCAGCTCGGCGGCCAGCCATTCGGCCATGCGCCCGCCGTGGATGGCAGCCAGCGCCTTCTCCGGCAATGTGCCGTCAACCAGCGGATCGCCGCGCCGTTCCACCATCAACCGCTTGGCTTCGGCGGCGATCGTCGCCTCGCGCTTGGGCACCAGGGCCATCGCCTGGATCATCTCGTCGCCGCTCGAAAAGCCGAACAGCCCAGCCGCCTCGTCGGGGTCGACGCCACCGGTGGCGGCATAGGCGGTGAACCGCCCGCGCGGCAGCGCGGCCAGCACCGCCTCGCCATAGCGCTCGACCAGGATGGAGCGCGACAGCCTGAGCGTCGGCAGCGCCGGCGGCTCCCCGCCCAGCCAGCGACGATTGGTCAGCCACTCGGTCGCTCGATAGACCGGCAGCGCATTGATCCGCCCTTCCGCTTCGGCCGTCGCAGCCGCCAGTTCCTCGCGATAGCCTTTCTCGCGCGCCTCCCGCACCGGCCGCATGATGTCGCGTGTCAGCCGGTCCTCGGCCTCCGCTTCCGCCGCCGTCCGCTTCTCCTTAAGATCCGGCGACACCGGCCCGACATCGCCAGCCGACTGGCGCGCCTCGGCCAGCGCCAGCTCGCTGGCCAGCAACCGGTCGAACACATCGCCCACCTCGGGAGCGACAGCCACGCCGAGCCGCCGCATCGTCAGATAAAGCCCGATCAGCCACGCCCTGAAATGGCGAAACGCCTCGCGCGGCCCGGCGGGCAGTGCCGTGCCCTCCAGAAGATAGGACGTGAAGGCGCGGGCGAACCGGTCTTCGCCATCCCCGGCATCGCCCCACCAGCGACGGAGCGCATTGCCATCGGCTATCGCAATCGCGTCGCCGTTGCGTTCCATGGTTGCAAGAAACGCAAGGAACGAGCGCGCGCCATCGCGCAGCAGCACCGAAAGGTCGGCTTCAGCGAACACTCGCTTCAACGTATCCTCGTCATTGGCGGTAGGATGCCGCTCACCCGGTTTCACACCCGCCGGCGGTCTCGCCGGCACGCGCTCGCCGACGGCCGAAGGTGTTGACACGCTCATGCGCGCCTCAGCCCCTTGGGGCGCTTCATCGTCTCTGGGGCCGGAGTAAAGGCGGAGCGTCGCCCCGTCTGCTGTCTCAGGGGGCTTCATGGTCATTGTGGTCTCCGGCAGTGGCAAAGGCAGGAAAAACCGCCCTTTCGCGCATTGGACAAGGGAAGCGAAATCGAACCTTCGAGCGTTCCCAGAGCGGCGAAGAAAACTGGTGCCTTCCCGCTCTCTTCAATCGACGAGGACTGGCAAACGAGTTTGAGACGGGCTCTGGCGGGCAAGGCGGCAATCCCCAAAGGTCAGAATGCCGCATGCTAGGGGATGGTGGGTTTTCGGCATGACCAGCGGTATCGACCTGAACCAAGCTATAGAGCGTTCACATTCGTACAGCCGCACCTCTCCCGTACGGTCGCTTTCACTGCGTTCAAGCCGACCGATAAGCGCACGCCAGCTACGATAATTCGGGTTGCCGCAGCACTGCCAATATTGCGACACTCTGCCCTATGCAACCTTCCAGAGCGTCGCCTTTCATCGAACTTTTGGCGGTCGGTTTTCGGCGTGCCTTTTGGAGCCTTTCGAGGGTTACTGGGAAGGGGGAGTTCCAGGCGGGCGTTCCCATTTCGGACTGCTTCCTGTCGGTCGAGGATCGTACGATCCTTGAGCTTTTTTGCGCGCGATTTCTTTGGCGCGTATAGCTTTCTGCTCTGCCAGCGATTTCTTTGGGGGAACCGGCGCGCCATCATTTGAAGGCATAGGCTCCTTGGGAAGCGTTTGAGTCTGGTTCGGGACCACCTTGGCCTCAGGACCACCGGTCACTGTTTCCCCGTTGGCCGACGGGTTGGAACCCTCGGACGTAGATGGACCGGATGGTGCGGTATCCGGAACCTTTCCCGCACCTCCCTCGCCTCCTTGCACCCCTTCGCCCGCCTTTTGGGGGATATCAACGGTTGCTGGGGTGGTCGTTTGACTGGCCGCCTCATCGTTCCGCTCAGTTCCGCCGAGCTTCGGATGGGTTAGGAACTCGTGAGCCTCCGCATCCGAGAAACTAGCCGGATCATTGACGTGTACATATGGCTCCAGCGCGACGCCGGCTGGCGTAGACGCGATATCGGTCACGTAATTTTCGAAGGAAAACCGTGCGAAACCTCCAGTTTCGCGGGCGAGATCAATATCGGCTTTCGTCTCGCTCTTTAGCGAACCAAAAAAAGCATCGGCGTCAATACCCGCTTCTTTCAGAGCCTTGTCCAACTGATCAATTCGTACAAAATAATATTTCTTCCCGCCCGACATAGCTTGCAGGCCCGCCCTGATGTTGGCGGGATCCTGCGTACCCGCTTTCAATGTTTTTACATGTTCGGTCGTTGCATGTAGTTGTTCGCGATTTTCAAGGGCAGCTCCCGCCCGAGCAAAATCTTTAACGAAACTATCAACTCCGAGCTCGCCCGGCCTCCATCCAAGAACCTTAACGACAACCGCCGCCGCCTTTAGCAGGACCTCTTCGGGATTGAACTCCTTACCTATGGAGAGTTGCGTGGCCGCCTCTCCGGCACCTGTTACGCCAGCGGTCAAAGCCGTCCTAGTCACCTCGTTACGGATAGCAGAATTAGACCAAGTTTTGCTTCCAATGCCGCTGGATATAGCATCCACGACAGCGGCAATAAGCGCGGCTTTCTTGCCGCGTTCTTTTACCTCCGCCAGCACCGACGGATCACTAAGCAATCGGAGCCTGTCTTCCTCCTTCGTTAGGTCATAGCCTTTCTCTTCAAAGAAACCCAACGCTTCCGTAAAGGCTGCTTCCCCCCCAGCAAGCCCGGCTGATAACGTCATGCCTACTTCGGCATTCCTCGTAGCAAGTGTCGCAGCCGCAACGATCAAAAGGCCAGGAAGACTTTCGGTTGCTGACTCAGAGGCATAAGCCAAGAATCCATCCGGATCAGAAAAAATGTCGCTGCCAAACTTCGACCACTTACCAGAAGTGGATTGATCTGATCCGGGCGTGTTTTTCAGTTTTATAAAGCCGGTAGCGGCGGGTGACCACGATATTGCGTCGATATGCTTGTCGGCATCGGCCGCCGCCAATATGTGGTCGAGTAAGAATGCCTTATCATCAAAGCCAAAGGCGGAGGAGGCGCTTGCGCTCGCCCATCGAAAAGTCGCGTAGAGAGCATCTCCCGCATCTCTGCCTTGACGTAACATTGGGTCGCTTGCGACTGTTAAGTTATAACTGTCATCTAGAAGGTTCCACCACCCCCCTTTTCCAGTGTACCTGTCGCGCAATCTAGAAGTTTGGCTCAAGACTAGGTCGCGCGCCCGCGCAAACGCATTTTTATCTCCGCCCAAAGCGGCTAAGCCGTCGTCCCACAAAGCGAGCAATAAGGCATTTTTATCTCCCCTTAAAGCGGCCAAGCTGTCGTCCCACCTAGCGGGCGATTCCGCGTTGGTAGCCGCCTCTCTAATATTCTGTCCGTTACCCCGTTCCTCATTTAGAATATCGAGAAATGATTTAGACTTATCTGCCTCGACTTGCATCGCCCATAGTGCCAAGAGATAATCAGTACTTCCCTTGAGGCGCCACAACTCCCGATGAACGGCGTTTAAGTAAGGGTTTTGCGGCTGTAGAGCCACAATCGCTTCGTCACGGCCCATTCTGTTGGCAAAGCGCGCGGTGAGAACAGATTCGGCAATCGAACGATCGATATTCTTCGCTTCGCCAATTCTTCGGCGAGCAGCTTCGAATTCTTCTTGGCTCTTCCCGTTTATATCGGCGATACTGTTAACAAGGTCGTCGTGATCCATTCTCTCGAACGTGAGCATAGCTTCATCGAAGCTTTGGTGCTTCTCACGTATTTCTCGCATAGCCGCAATCGCAACCTCCGGGCGAATATACGGCTGTCTTTTAAGCTCCTCCTCAAAGACTTTAGCTTGGTCATCGCCCAGATTTGCCGCGGCACCGATCATCTTGGCAATATCATCACGGGGAGCGTAAGGCACACGCATCAGATCATCTAAAAGATCCTCCTTTTTACCACCAGCAACCGCTTCTTCGAGCTTCTGGTAGGCAAAGTGATGCGGAATTTCATTTTGGTGTGCTATGCGTCCCTTGATATATTGCGTCTTTTCTTCGCTCGGATTTTCGCCAGCGCTTGCAATCAGCACAGCGAGTTCCGCGTACGCCGGAGAGGACTGATATACAACGCCTTTATTACCACCAACCGCCGAATCCGTAGCATTAGGCCTAGAGAGCTCTTCAAGTACCTTCTCGGGAGGAGTAACCCCCCAAATTACATCATCAAGAACATTTCGAGCCCTGGAGCGAACATTTTCAGGCTGCTCATTGATAATGGCCTGGACGGCCTCTCTGTTCTTTTGGCTGGAATCCTTCGCAATACCGGCAATAGCTTCAGCGAGCTTCGTGGTTGTTAGACTCGGACTAGAGATCTTGCCACTATCCGCGTTAACATTGCTTGATACCCCAGGCACGCCTGGAATCGTAGCCGCCCCCGTTTGCGCAGAGTCCGATACCGAGCCACCGCCTGCAGGATCATCCTTACGCGTCGCAGGCGTCCCGGAAACGGCGACCTGCCCCGCCCCTTCCACCGCTCCGCCTGCGGCGGGCACCTCCTGAACGGGCGCCGTTTGGACGGGCGCCGTTTGGACGGGGGCCGTTCCCGGCGCGCCGGGGATATTGGTGCCCGGACTTACCTGCTCAACAGGAGCTGTCGCGGCAGCGCCCTGCCCCGCAGCCTCAGCCGGCGGAGGTCCCGGCGGCACGGATTGAACGGAAGCCCCATCAGGCGCACCCGCAGCGTTGCCGCTCGCGCCTGTTTGCGCCCCCGGTCCCGTGAGTACTGACGGCTGGCCAGCCCCTTCAACCGAAGGAGCGGCCGCCGACGCCTCCTCGGCGGGAGCCGCCGTTGGCGCATCGGAAGCCGGTACATCCGCGCCTTCTTGCCTTTGGGGCGGCGCGATTACCGCCGGGCTCCTTAGCGGGTTCGGAAGTGGGATGGGAGGTAAAACGCCGCTCCTCATCGGGTTCGCAAGCGGAATGGGGGGTAAAGCGCTGCTCCTTAGCGGGTTTGCAAGCGGGATAGGAGGTAACGCGCCGCTCCCTCTCGGCCCCGAAATCAAGGCGGAAGCCAGCTGGACGCCCCGCCGTGGCGCCCCGCCCCCCATCGTGCCCGAGCCTTTACCGACCTGGTTCGCGGTCTGCTCGATGGCGGCAAAAGCTTCGACATCGCTCTTGGAAATAGGCCCTCTATTGGGGTCGCTCAGCATCGCCAAGGTAACGGGCGAGCCGCCCCGAATGCTATCCACCCACGCATTATCGGCGGCCTCGCGGAACAGGTCGCGATTGGCCCTGACCATGTCCTCCGGCGCTGGCCGGCTTCCCGTCAGTTCCGCCACCCGGTCGGAGAGCTGCGCATCGCTGACGGGCGAGCTGTTGTCGCCTTCCAGCTTCGCCACGGTCAGGAACTGTTTGCGCGCGTCGTCTTGCTGCCGCTGCCTACCCTTGTAGGCGTCGTAATTGTCAGGGGTGAGCAAAGGCCTGTCTCCCGAAAAGGATCGGGCCCGACGCTAAGTCCTGGAGGTTTTCATGGTGATAGACGCCCCTGGAGCCTTCGCGACCAAATTGAAACATTTGGTGGTCCGGCGATGGCTCCAGGTTCATTTGCTTGAGCAGCCGCTCTGCGATCAGGTTGACTCAATCTGATCGGCGGGTGCTTCAGTATTCACCACGACTCAATAAGGGGTTGCGCCTCGTTGCCGACTCGCGTCTCTCCGGACATAGTCGAAGCATTCAGGGATCGCCCCTATGCGAGCAGCAGTCCGTCCGGAGCCGACGCGTAGGACTGGAGCACGAGGTTAAGAATGCAAATCGATGTCTCGGAAGAAACCAAGAAAGCCGTGGCCGCCGACAGGTATCATCGAGACAGCTGCATGAGAAAGCTGTGCTTGCTTGCCCTGGCCGCCACGATCGTGATCACAGTACTTCTCGGCTTCAAATTACCCAATCAGGATTTCGGATCCGCACGGTATATCGGGACCATTATCGGCACTTTCATAGGCTTGTTCATCATACCAGCTCTCTTTTTTGCCATCGTCCGGCTCGCCAGGAGTGCGTCCGTGCCGACGAGGGGCCTCGGTACCGGCGTCGTCATCTTGCTTCTTCTGTCCATCAGCATTTACTATTCTTCGCTGGAGAACCTGGAGGTAGAGTTTGGCGCGGCTCCGGTGGACGACGCGGCGGCAACACAGCGCTGAAACTGAGTGCGTAAGGACCACACCTCCTAACCCAGCTGCGACTGCATGAACGCCGCATACTCCCGCGCCACCTCGCCGTCCGTCGGCTTGCGACCGTATTCCATGGCGAGCTGGCGCGTAATGCTCGCGCGCAGGTCGGGCGAGATGTCGGAAAGCTTGGCTACGGGTTTGACGCGCCGGGGTCTGGTTGCGGCAGATAGTAGGGCAGCAGGAACGGGTCGACCATCTTGCGGATATCAGCCGGCGCCGGCTTGCGACCGGGGTTGGCCGCCCGGAAGTCGGCGAGGCCGGAGTAGACGGCATTCTGCACCCTGGCCAGCAACTGGCGCTGATCGCCGCTTTCTTCGCCGGGCGTCAGCGCGCGGCATCTTCCCGCCGCTGCCTACCCTTGTAATCGTCGTAGTCGGCAGGGCTGAGCAAGGCGGCATCCCCTCGTGGTCGGAATGCCGGATGCTAGGGGGCGAAGGGTTTCCGCTGTGACAGACCATTGATCCGCGTGTACGGCACGGCTTGGTCAAAGCCGAACGCTTACTTTGCCATGACCGGTAACATCAAGCCTTGTCAAACAGGTTGGGCTGAAGTTTCACTCCAGTCGATATTTGCTCTATTCAGCAATCCAATAGGTGCAGTCGACGTTAGGAACGGTATCAGTGCCTATCTCGACCTTCTCCGATGTCCCGGTCACAACACGGGCATCGACACCAAAATCCATAATCTTCCTGGATAAGTCATTACCGCAAAGCTTATACAGAACGCTATCTGTATCAACTCTCTCCCCATTACCCTTCTTTTCAAAATACACAATCAAAAGATCGTCTCTATATTCAATATTCGTCCACGTCGTCTCGTCGTTAATCGGAACCGATTCATGCCATCCAGAGATAATTTCTTGTGCATCTTTTGCAATGCCAGCTAAAAATGGCCCGCAAAGCTGTGTATTGGCCCTTGCCTCGCCCAGAAGCATGCCCTGTTCTCCGAGGTACTTCTTCTCAATGGTTCCACCGGCTTCCATCAAATTGGCAAACGCGGGCATTTTACACAACTCATAGGTCTTCTGATTCTTCCAGATCTGCGAATAGGCGCTACTTCCGTAGGCGACCTCATAAACAAAGCGAAGTGTATCCCCATCGACCTTCGCTGAAGACATCACGGTAGCCCAGTCAATTTTTTCAGGTGTATGGATGGTCTTCACCACTTCCTGCAGCCACCCATTCACGCCGCGATTTTGCAGCTCGTACCGCTCCGCTTTCTTCTGAAACTCCGGATCGTTCTGCGCGTTGCCGGCGGTCTGTCGACTATCCAGATCGGTAAGAACCACCAGCATTCTGCCGGACCCAAACAGAAACAAGCCCAAGACAATTAGCAGGATGTTTACCGCAACCCGCGAGAAGCCCGGCTTCCCCGGCTCCAGCGGTGACTTGAAAAGCAATACGAGGCTGACAAGCGGGATAAATCCCAGGAACCAATTCTTCCAGTGACCGTATGCGTCATTTGACCTTGCAGCCGAAGCAAGCCCGAGCAGAACGGCACCTATGGTGAGGCAAGAATAGCTGCCCAGCACCAGTTTGAATAAATAATCATTCTTCACGGCATCCTGAAAAAAGCCATCTATAAAATATCGCATCCCAAAAAACAGAATACACAATCCCATGACAGAGAAATATGCAGCCCGGCCCATCCGAAATTTTGGCTTAACCAAGAAAACAACGACCGCCGCGAAAGCAAGCAGCATCCCCCAGGAGAAAAAGAGGGAGTTGGAGTAGCCGGTTTGCATGATCCTGTAGGCGAACGCTTCCATATACAAAACTCTACTTATTAGGGTAGATACAAAATCCTACCCTAATAAGATGCGGACGGACAACGGGCTATCTACAGAGATCACAGCAATTATCCAGGCGCTCCCCGCCGTAGAGTCCGCGCATGCCACGCTTCGCAAGCCCCACGCCCTCACGCCAACTGCGACTGCATGAACGCCTGCGTTTGCCTTCACATCCAGCAAACGCGTGAGTAACGATGCCGAAAACCTTCACCAGCGACTGCTCATCGACAGTGCCAGCAACAGTAAAAGGGACATGGCGACCGGCAAGATGCACGAGGAGTGGATGCCTTCTATCCCTTCTTCAGGGCCTGGCAGGTATTGTAGTCGACGGTCGCTTCCCCTAAATCCTCGCCCTTGTCCGACTTGTAAACTCCCTGCACGCTCACGTCGAACCGCGTGATATTCGCGAATATCGGATGACTGCAAACAGATTTCTGAATATAACTCATGGATAACTTCCCAATATCTCCAGAATACTTGAAATCGACGGTCATCAGCTTGTCGGCATAATTGCCGTTGCTGGAAATTGTTTCGTCGTCAATGCGAATCCCTCGCTTCGCAAGGCCCGCGAAAACCTGGATATATTCTGAAACGGCCTCGGGCACTGTCGGGCAAATTGCTGCTGTGACGGTCACCGTATCCAGAAGTCCCCCCTGGTGCGTGACGTATCTCCTTTCGACGGTCGCGCCCATATCCATGAAGGTTCCGAGGCGCGGATCCCGACATACCTCAAAACTCTCCTGGAGCAGCCAGGCCATCGATCCCTTGTAGGTTATGTTGTTTCCACGCTCGAAGATTAGACGGATGGTAGTCCCATCGATCTCTTTTCCGACGAATACTTCATCTTCGTCAATGTTTCTTGGTGGACGAATCGAGTCGATATGTCCCTGCAGATACACGCCGAATACGCGTTTATAGCCTTCCTGCTGCGTGACATCACCGTCCAATATACGATCGTATTCCCCACGACCAACGAACGCCACCATGGCCGGCGCGAAGAAATCGGCCGGCAGATAGAACGTACCGAGCATCAGGCAGCCGGTGCCAATGAGCAAGGCGTTTCCGGCCAACTGCGAGACGTGCAACTCCCTGCGCTGCCTCGGCCGCTTGAGCAGAAGCGAAAGATTGGCGATAGGAATAAACCCCAAGAACCAATAGGTGCGATGGTTATAGGCGTCCATCGCGCGTGCCGAGGAAGCAAGACCGAGCAAAATTCCAGTGACAATAAGACACAGATAAACGGCCAATACCCAGAAGGGAAAATAGACGCTTCCCTCGTTCTTCGCCACCACGGACCCCAGAGGACCAGCTAATCTCCAGACTAGAAGGGTTACCCCAAATGCACAGAAGTAGCCAGCCCGCCCGAGCTTGAACGTAGGCTTCAAAAAATGCAAGAAAATGGCCGCCGCTAGAAAAGGCACTCCCAAAATAACGGTAAACAAATTGTCGAAGGCAAAGTGGAGGGCGTCGGAAGCCAGACTGTTCATATACCTAACTCTACTTATCAGGGTAGCATGACAAACCATACCCCGATAAGCTGCACCTTTACAACGGACTATCTCTTGAGCCCACAGCGATCCTCGCGATGCCTCTCGTCATCGAGATAGTCTTGCGCTGCGAAAGGACGCCACTCTCACACCAACTGCGACTGCATGAACGCCGCGTATTCCCGCGCTATTTCGCCATCGGTCGGCTTGCGGTCGATCTCCATGGCAAGCTGCTGCGTAATGCTCGCGCGCAGGTCGGGCGAGATGTCGGAAAGCTTGGCTACGGGCTTGCCGCGCCTGGGGTCCGGTTGCGGCAGGTAGTAGGGCAGCAGGAACGGATCGACCATCTTGTGGACGTCGGACGGCGTCGGCCTGGCGCCGGGATTGGCCGTCCGGAAGTCAGCAAGGCCGGCATAGACGGTGTTCTGCACCTGGGCCAGCAACTGGCGCTGATGGGCGCTTTCTTCGCCCGGCGTCAGCGCACCGGCGTCTTCCAGCCTCGTCTTGGCGATGTCGAAGGCATTCTTGAGCTCGGCGCCCTGGTCGCGCGCCTTGCGACTGTCCTGGCCGATCGCCGATTGCGTCTCGGCCAGCGCCTTGAGATCGGATCCTTCCAGGCGGTCGCGATAGTCGTTGAGGTCCACCCGCGCGAAATCCTCCGGCCGCTCGGCGGCGAAAAGGCGCATGTCGCGGAGCAGCACGTCGTCGCTGACGATGGGACCGTGCCGCGTCTTGTTGACATAGTTGCGCGCCACCGTCATGGCGCCGCTGCCGGCCGCCTGGCGGATGGGGAAGGGCAGTGCGTCGGGCGCCGTGCCGTCCTCCACCTTCTGCCACAGCACGTCCTTGGCCGCTTGCTGCTGCTGCTGCTCCTGCCGGCTTTGCTGGTCCAGCGTGGCCATGATCGCCTGCTGGGCAATCACCCGCTGGCCCGGATCGGCGATGGACGCGAGGTGCTTGTCGATGGCTTCCGCCGACGGCCTTAGCGCCCGGACCGCCACGCCGTCGGTGCTGGCTACCACCGAGCCGTTCGGCCCGCCGCCGATCGGCAGGCTGAGACCGTATGAACCGGCGTTGCGCCGCAGCCAGTCCTGCACATCGGCTGGCGCCTGATCGAGGCTGACGCCAAGATAGGTGAGGTCGGCCGCCCGCCGCTCGCCATGTGGGTCGTCGGCCCCCTTGCGGAAGCCGATGCCGAGGCCATCGCGAACCTTGGCCGGCGCGTCCTCGATCAAGGCGGCGAGATTGGTGGCGAAGGGAGTATCGAGATTGAGCACCGCCGGGGCGTTGGCGCCGGCCGTGTGGTCGAGCAGGAAGCCCTTCTGCCGCGTCGGGCCGGCAGCGGGCGTTGCGTCCGATACGCCTACTATCGGCGACATTTCTTCCGGCGCCCGCGGACCGGTCGCGAAGGCCACGGCGCCCTGCCAGGTCGTCTCGTCAACCGCCGCCTTGTTGAAGTTCCCGAACAGTCTATCGAAGGTGGCCTTCGGAAGACTGCCCTTGGCGAGTTCGAGCTGGCGCAACGCCACCCTGGGGTCCGTCTCCGCCCGCTTGAGAAGCCGCGCCTCGACAATATCGGAAACGACGCTTGCGTTCCCCTTCAGTCTGTCCTGCTCAGGCAGTTGCTGATCCCGCGCCGTCTCGTCGTGCTGGGCCACGGCGGCGGCAACCATCAGCGGCACCCCCTCGCTCCCCTCCGGCTTGCTAACAGCACTGTCGGAGAGCACGGCGGTACGCGTGTTGTCAGCCTTCGCCTTCCACACGGGTCGTTGCGCCATCGAGTGGCGATAGGCTTCCTTCATCATGTCGTTCATGACGACATTGGCCGTGTCCCAGTATCGCCTCTCGGCAAGCGGCGACAGCCCCTTGGCTCCCTCTTTTGCCATCTGCATGAGGTCAGCCTGGAAGCTCTTGATCCCCTCTACCCCCGCGCGGCCGCTGGTGTTCATGTAGCCGTTTTCGCCATAGGCCCGTTCGTTGGCTCGTCCAATGAACACGTTGCCATTGTCCTTGGCGGTGGTGGTGGCATCGAGATCCTCAACCTCGGCCACCGCCTTGCCCACGTCGATGAGGCCCTGCCCGGCCTTCCCCATCGCCTCGCCCACTTGCGAGCCGAACATCTCGCCGGTGGCGTGGGTGCTGTCGCGGAAATTGAGGCCGGGATCGAGGCGAATGCCTCGGTCTTCATAGGTTGGCACAACGGGCATCTGGTCCTCGCATCGCTCACGCGCCAGGACGCCTTACCGGTCCGACGCTGTCGGCCCGACGCTAAGGATTCAAGGTTTCCGTGGTGGTGGGGAGAGAGGCGCCTGCCCAGGAGCCTCGGGCATTCACCAAGATTCTACAAAAGATTGCAGATCGTATAAACTCCCTTCTTGATAGAACAGGAAAGAGAACATATAAAGAACACGTCAAGGCGTTCTCCGCAAGGCCAATCACACTGCGGACGCCCATCTCAAGCTCGATCAAGAAGCTATCATCATGATTTCAAGGATTTTTTCTCTTGCCGCGCTGACTATGCTTCTGGCGGCACCGGCCCATGCCGACTGCGCGCTGATCACCAGCCCCTGCCGCACGGATTCCCACGGCAACACCTACGTAACCGAGCAAAACCTCGGCTTCGGCTACACCACCTATCGCAACGGCGTGCCCTATTCCCAGACAATGGAAAACCTCTACGGCTCCGTCACCGAATACACCTTCGGCCACGGCTCGACGACCTACAACTCGGATCCCTACGCCAGCGGCTTCAAAAGACGGTAGCCGCAAGTAATCGGGCCGCGAGGCCGGAGCCCTATATAGCCCGCTCGCTCTATCCTGCCTGAGATCCACCTTAAATTCACTTGTGAATTTAAGCGGCCTGCGCGAGGATGACAGCATGACGGCTGCGGGTGAAGCGGCAATGGGAGCAGCAATGCGATCCGATAACCACCTGTTTCCTATCAATTTCCTGTCATCCTCGCGCAGGCGAGGACCTCAGGACGAGAGGGCTCCGAGGGCACTATCAGGCACCCCGAAGCCCCATACCGGTCAGCCTTGCAACTTGCCGGCGACTACGCCGCCACGCTTGCCGCCTTTTCCGCCACCAACTTCCCCAGCCCGGCAAAGTCCGTCTTGCCGGAACCGAGCAGCGGCAGCGCCGGCACCACCAGCACCTCGCTCGGCATCATCAGTTCCGTCGCACCACGCCCCCGGGCGAAAGCCATGAAGGCGTCGCGGGTGGCGTCCTTCCGGTCGGTCACCAGGATGATCCGCTCGCCCTTCTTGGCGTCCGGCACGCTGGCGGCGGCCGATGTGGCGTCCGGCCAGCACTGGCTGGCCAGCGCATCGAGGCTGGCCAGCGACACCATCTCGCCGCCGATCTTGGCGAAGCGCTTGGCGCGGCCCTTGATGGCGATAAAGCCGTCGTCGTCGAGCGCCACGATGTCGCCGGTGTCGTGCCAGCCATCCTCGGGCGCCTCCAGCACGCCGGGGTTTTCCACCCGGAGATAGCCGAGCATCACGTTGGGCCCGCGCACATGCAGCCGCCCGCC
>JAGSYV010000093.1 GCA_018262505.1 Pseudomonadota bacterium | reverse complement strand
CGGCGCGTCCAACTTCTCCTTCCTGCCGGAGATCGTGTCGCAGGTGATGGCCAAGGGTGGCGATGCCATCTTCGGCAACCTGCCGATCATCTTCGCCGTCGGCGTCGCCCTTGGCCTCGCCAAGAATGACGGCGTTGCCGCCATCGCCGCCGTTGTTGGCTATTTCGTCATGACCGCGACGCTCGGCGTCATGGCCGTGTTCCTGCATGTGCCCGTGCTGGCTGGCAAGACGGTGCCGACCATCGACACCGGCGTGTTCGGCGGCATCATCATCGGTGCCATCGCGGCGACGCTGTTCAACCGCTACTTCCGGATCCAGTTGCCGTCCTATCTTGGCTTCTTCGCCGGCAAGCGGTTCGTGCCGATCGTCACCGGCCTCGCGGCGATTGCCGCCGGCGTGGTGCTGTCCTTCGTCTGGCAGCCCGTGCAGTCCGGCATCGACATCTTCTCGCACTGGGCGGCTGAAAACGATCCGCGCCTTGCCGCGACTGTTTACGGCTTCGTCGAGCGCCTGCTGATCCCGTTCGGCCTGCATCACATCTGGAACGTGCCGTTCTTCTTCGAGATCGGTTCCTACACTGATGCCGCCGGCAAGGTGGTCCATGGCGACATCAACCGCTTCTTCGCGGGCGATCCCACGGCCGGTATTCTGTCGGGCGCCTTCCTGTTCAAGATGTGGGGCCTGCCGGCCGCCGCCATCGCCATCGCTCACACCGCCAAGCCGGAGAACCGGCTCAAGGTCATGGGCATGATGATCTCCGCCGCCCTGACCTCGTTCCTGACTGGCATCACCGAGCCGATCGAGTTCTCCTTCCTGTTCGTGGCTCCCGCCCTCTACGCCGTGCATGCCGTGCTTGCCGCCACCACCCAGTTCGTGGCCAACACGCTCGACATCCACATGGGCTTCACCTTCTCCCAGGGTGGCATCGACTTCCTGCTGTTCAACGTCTTCGGTTCCAACGCTCATAACTGGTGGATGACGCTGATCCTCGGGCCGATCTATGCCGCCATCTATTACGGTGTGTTCCGCTTCGCCATTCAGAAGTTCAACCTGAAGACGCCTGGCCGCGAGGACGAGACTGCCATCTCTGAAACGGCCAACGAGGTCGCGGACGGCAACGATCGCTTTGCCACCGCCCGCAAGCTGGTCGCCGCCTTCGGTGGTGCTCAGAACATCACCAACCTTGACGCCTGCATCACCCGCCTGCGCGTCGGTGTTGCCGATATCGCCAAGGTGGATCAGCCGAAGTTCAAGGAAATGGGTGCCGCCGGCGTTATGGTGGTTGGCCAGGGCCTGCAGGTGATCTTCGGCACCCAGTCCGAAAACATGAAGACCGACATGGAAGAGTATCTCCGGTCGCAGCCTGCCGGTGGGGTTACTCCCACCGCCGTCGCAACGCCGGTCGCCACCAAAGGCGCCACCGCTGCGCCGTCGGTGGCTGCCCGCCTCAAGGCCGATCAGATGATCGATGCCCTCGGTGGACGCGCCAACATCGTCTCGGTCGAGGCGGTGTCCGGCACCCGCGTTCGCGTCGAGGTGGCCGATCCCAAGCGGTTCGACCAGTCGCTGGTCAAGAAGGCCGGTGTGCGGGCCGTTGCGACGCTCGGCGCCGCCAACTACCACCTGATCGTCGGCGATGACGCCGGCGAGGTGGCGCAGGCCCTGTCCGCCTGACACCTTGATGCCGCCGGCCACAAGACCGGCGGCTCTTCTAAAATACGACGAAACAACGCCGCTTTCCTGGGAAGGCGGCGTTGTTTCGTTTCGCAAGAAATCATTCCTGCTTGTCGTGGTGACTCATCCCAACGGCGACCTGAGGTTCAGGCCATAGGCGTTCGTACCAATCCGAAACTTTCGCTCGAAATGATACGAAAGAAAAATCGAACCAAAACGAAGGTCAATCGAACTTCGATGCGGTGAGCGAGACGGATCGGTGGATCGGGAGAGGCGCATGACGGGAAGCTTCGGAGCAGAGTCTCTTCCGGAAAGCGCCGATGTCGTCATTATCGGCGGCGGCGTGGTGGGATGCGCGATTGCGCGTGAACTCGCGCGCTTCGACCTGTCCGTCGTGCTGATCGAACGATCGCCGGATGTCGCCACCGGCACCTCCAAGGCCAACAGCGGCATCCTGCACGCTGGCTTCGACGCCGAGCCCGGCACGTGGAAGGCTCGCCTCAATGTGCGGGGCGCGCGGCTCTATGCCGAGCTTGCCGAAGGCCTCGGCATTTCGCGCAAGGCGACAGGTGCACTGGTGGTGGCCAAGAACGCCGCTGAGATGGAGACTGTCGCCGCTCTTCGCCACCGCGGCATCGACAATGGTGTGCCCGGCCTTGAAATCTGGGGGCGCGACCGTCTGCTCGACCATGAGCCCAACATTTCGCCCGAAGTCGCCGGCGCGCTTTGGGCGCCCACCGGCGCCATTGTCTGTCCCTTCCTGGCGACCGTCGGTTTTGCCGAAAACGCCATCCGCAACGGTGTGCAAATGGTCACCGAATGCGCGGTGACAGGCCTCGGCATGGTGGATCGGCAGATCGTTGCCGTACAAACGACGCGCGGCCGCGTTGCCACCCGTTTCGTGGTCAACGCCGCCGGCCTGCATTCCGGCGAGGTCGCGCGCATGGCCGGCGACGACAGCTTCACTATCAAGCCGCGCCGTGGCGAATACATCCTGTTCGATCGTAGCGTCGGCCAACTGGTCAACACGGTGCTGTTCCCGGCGCCTGACAAGGTGTCGAAGGGCATCCTGGTGTCGCCCACCGTGCATGGCAATGTGTTCATCGGTCCCGACGCCGTGGACATCAACGATCCCGAGGATAAGGAAACCACGGCCGGCGGCCTTGCCGGGATTATCGCCGGGGCCCGTCGCATCGTGCCGGCACTGCCGCTCGGCACGGCGATCACCGAGTTCGCCGGCTTGCGCGCCGCTGCCGGCAAGGATTTCGTCATCGGATCGTCGCCGGCGGCGCGCGGCCTCGTCCATGCCGCCGGCATCCAGTCGCCAGGCCTGACCTCGGCACCGGCGATCGGCGAAATCATCGTCGAGATGCTGCAGGACGTCGGCCTGAGATTGAAGCGGAAAGCGAGCTTCGTGCCGGTCAATCCGCAAAAGCCGCGCTTTCATGACCTCGATCGCGAAGGGCAGGCGCGGCTGGTTGCCAGCGATCCGCTGTTCGGCCGCGTCATCTGCCGCTGCGAGACCATTACCGAGGCGGAGATCGTCGCCGCCATCCAGTCGCCCTGTGGTGCCCGCACCGTTGATGGCGTCAAGCGGCGGGTGCGGGCCGGGGCAGGCCGCTGCCAGGGTGGCTTCTGCGGGCCGCGCGTCACGGCGATCTTGGCCCGTGAGCTCGGCATTCCCGTCACCGCCGTCCGGAAAGACTCGACGGGGTCGTGGCTATTCCTGTCGCGCGCCCAGCTCGAAGCCGGGGAGGGTGTCGATGCGTGAGTTTTCCTACGATGTGGTGACCATCGGCGGTGGTCCGGCGGGCATGGCAGCGGCGCTCGCCGCGCGGGAAGCCGGGGCGGAGCGCGTGCTGATTCTCGAGCGCGACCGCGAACTCGGCGGCATTCTGCAGCAGTGCATCCACAATGGCTTCGGCCTGCGCCGCTTCGAGGAAGAGCTGACCGGGCCGGGCTATGCCCACCGCTACGTTGACATGGTCAAGGCGACCGATATCGACGTCTGGCTCGACACGACGGTGCTGGCGGCCGAGCCGGGCGGCATCATCACCTCGGTCAGCCCGCATGCCGGACTGACGGTTGTCAGGGCGAAATCGGTGGTCTACGCCATGGGCTGCCGCGAGCGGACGCGTGGCGCCATCCGCACGCCGGGCAGCCGGCCGGCCGGCGTGTTCACCGCCGGCGCTGCCCAGCGCATGGTCAATATGGAGGGGTATCTGCCGGGCAAGGAAGTGGTGATCGTCGGCTCGGGCGACATCGGCCTGATCATGGCCCGCCGCATGACCTTCGAGGGCGCCAAGGTGAAGGCGGTGTTCGAGATCATGCCGTATTCCAACGGCTTGACGCGCAACATCGTTCAATGCCTCGAAGACTTCGGCATTCCGCTCTATCTCGGCCATTCGGTGACGGCGATCCACGGCAAGGACCGGGTGACCGGCATCACCGTGTCTCAGGTGAACGACAAGCTGGAGGTGATCGACGGCACGGCCTTCGACGTCGCCTGCGACTGCGTGCTGCTCTCGGTCGGTCTCATTCCGGAAAACGAGCTTGGCCGAGCGGCTGGTGTTGCTCTCGATCCGATCACCAGCGGCGCGCGGGTCGATCAGTTCCGTCAGACATCGATCCCCGGCTTCTTTGCCGCCGGCAACGTGCTGCATGTCCATGACCTCGTCGACTGGGTGTCGGAGGAGGCGGCGATCGCCGGTCGCTCGGCGGCTCGCCATGCGTGCGGAGAGCTGGCACCGTCGGGCCGAGAACGGTCGGTCATGGCGGGCGAGGGGCTTCGCACCGTCGTGCCGCAGCGGCTGTCGGATTTCGAGCCGGGCAAGATGAGCGTCCGCTTCTATTTCCGGGCGGCGAAACCGATGGGCGCGTCCCTGCTGCAATTCTGGGCCGACGGCGCGCTCGCCTTCGAGCGCAAGCTCAGGGTGGTCAAGCCGAGCGAGATGATCGTCGCCGACATTCCCGTTCGCAAGATCGGCGATGCCGCGACGCTGGAGTTCCGCGTCGTGCCGGCGCCGGAGCAGGTCGCGGCCGAGGAAGAGATCGAGGAGGAGGCATGATGGCGCGCGTGGTTCATGCCATTCAGTGCATTGGCTGTCCGATCGGCTGCGGCGGCGAGGTGACCGTCGAGGACGGCAGCGTCGCCGAGATGACCGGTTTCACCTGTAACAAGGGGCAGGCTTATGCCGCCGAAGAAGTGGTCGCGCCGAAGCGCATGGTGACGACGACGGTGCGGGTCTCAGGCGGCGGCTTGCCGCTGTTGCCGGTGGTCTCGGTGACGCCGGTGCCCAAGGAGCGCATCTTCCACTGCTTGCAGCTTCTGCGTTCTGTGTCGGTTGCCGCGCCGGTCACGGAGGGAGAGATCATCGTGTCCGATGCTTTAGGCCTCGGCGTGGATTTCCGCGCCGCTCGCGATATCCCCTCGATTCAGTAGGCGTTTTCCTGATTGATGATGCGCACCGGCGTCAGCAGCAGGATGTAAAGGTCGAACAGCACTGACCAGTTCTCGATGTAGTAGAGGTCGTGCTCGACGCGCGCCTGGATCTTGTCGGGCGTGTCGACCTCGCCGCGCCAACCGTTGATCTGCGCCCAGCCGGTGACGCCCGGCTTGACCTTATGGCGGGCGAAATAGCCGTCGACCACTTCTTCCCACAGCTTGTGCGCTGTGTGGGCGTTGACGGCGTGCGGGCGTGGGCCGACCAGCGACAGATCGCCTTTCAAGACGTTGAACAACTGCGGCAATTCGTCGATCGATGTCTTGCGGATGAAGCGGCCGACCGGTGTGACGCGCGGATCGCCGCGTGTCACCACCTTGTCGGCCTTGATGTCCGCCTGATCGGCATACATCGAGCGGAACTTCATCACCGAGATCACCTCGTTGTTGAAGCCGTAGCGCGGTTGGCGGAACAGGATGGGGCCATTCGAGGTCGCCTTGACGGCGATGGCCGCTCCGAGCATCAGCGGCGACAGTACAATGATCGCAAGGCTGGCGATGACAACGTCGAACACGCGCTTCGACACCTGTGACCAGCCGGTGATCGGCCGATCGAACAGATCGAGAAATGGCACTCGGCCGATGTAGGAGTAGGAACGTGGGCGGAGGCGCAGTTTGCTCGAGTGAGCGGACAGGCGGATATCGACCGGCAGCACCCATAGCTTTTTCAGAAGCTGCAGAATGCGGACTTCGGCTGTCGCCGGCAGGGCAACGATGACCAGGTCGACGGCGGTGAGACGGGCGAAATCCACCAGGTCGGACGTGTTGCCGAGCTTGGGGAATCCTTGCTGGTTCTCTGGGCTGCGATCATCGTTACGGTCGTCAAAGATGCCGAGGATCGCCAGTTCGTTCCCACCAGTCTCCTCGAGCGCTGTGATCAAGGACTCGGCCATGGTCCCGCCGCCGAGGATCACCGCCCGCTTTTGCAGGCGGCCGGCGCGAGTGAGCCGGCGGGTTGCCAACGTCGTCACAGCCGAGGACAGGCCCAGCGCCATGACTCCGGCCAAATACCAAGCCGGGAACCACAGACGTGCGACGTCGGGCACGCTGTTACCAATGACAAGCAGCACCGAGACGAAGCCGAACGCGCTTGACCACGCGACCAAGAGCTTGGCAAAGCGCTGGGAATGGCGACGCAGCAGCGACAGGTCGTTGGCGCCGAGGGTTTGGGCAATCATGAGCGTCAGCAAGGCGGTGCCGACGGGAATTGCTGTGGTGAGGCCGGCCAGCGAGACCGAGAACAGCGGCAGCAGGCCGACACCGATCACAGACAGGCACAGCCACTCGAATGTGGCGGCGAGACCGCTCACCAGTGATGGAGCGATGGAAGCGTCGCGATAGTTTTGGGCAACCGCCGCTGCTGTGGCCGCGAGGTGGGAAACAGGTCCGGAGGCTGGCTCTGTGGCGCTCATTACAATCCATTCCGACGGTCACGGCGACCGAAGCCGGCATAATGCCGCAAAAGTCCTGAAGTGAAGTAAAATCGCGGATAATCTGCCCGCTTATGCAGCGGTAATGCTCGGCGTTAAAACAGCCGTTGAGCGACTTTCAGCACATCGCCTGGCCTGACCAAGGCGCTGGGTGGCAGGGTGCCCGTGTAGGTCTTGCCGTTCAGCCGACGCGATACCTCGATATGGCGCTCGTCGGCCCGCGAGGTGAACCCACCGGCGATAGCGACCGCGGTCTCGATGGTCATGGTATTGACGTAGGTATATTGGCCGGGATTGCGCACCTCGCCCATGATGAAGAAGGGGCGGTAGGTGTCGACCTCGACCGTCACGTCCGGCTTGGTCAGGTAGCCGTTCCTGAGGCCGCGGGTGAGGGCGCCCGCCACCTCCTGCGTGGTCAGGCCGCGCACCGCGATGTTGCCAACCAAGGGATAGGCGATGTAGCCCGCCTGATCGATGGTGAATGTGCCCGACAGCGCCGTTTGCTCGAAGACGGTGACGCGCAGTTTGTCACCACTGTCGAGCCGATAAGGGCCGTCGAGCCCGTCGGGAACGGCGGTGCCCGCAAGCTGCCGCTGGGGCAGGGTCGTGCAGGCGCCGAGGCCGAGCAAAGCCAGACCGAGAAAGGCGCGTCGCTGCATGCGAAAGTCCCCACGAAATCAGCGCGAATACGTTGGGTGACCCTAGTCCGGCATGGTTAATGAAAGGAAAACACTGTTTAGAAATTCTTTATGAAGTCTTGACGTGCTCGTGAAAGCGCCGGCGCGAGTAACAATTTCGCGATGCTTAACGGGCTGGTTACCATACCCGACCATGCTTTCGGCATGCAAAGGCAAGCTCGACCCATGAACGTGTTCGGCCCGGCCCCCGCCACTGAGGTGGGAGATGGCCTGCGTCCGGCTGGTTTCCGGCTTGTTTTGCGTCGAATGGCTTTCGTGTTCGCGTTGGCTGTCTCGTCTGCCGCAGCGACTCATGGCCTTCTGTCGACAATGCCGTCAGGCGTCGAGGTGGGGGCCAACCTGACCGTAGACCGAAAGGGTGTGGCCGAGAACGCCGTCGACGCCGCTTTTCTTGACGCGCAGGCCAAGCTCATCGCCTCTCGCGACACGCTGCGTCGCGCGGCGAGCGAACTGGGAATCACCGATGCCGGCGCATTTTCAAAGCCGCCGCTTCAGGTGCGCATTCTGGCGGCCGTGGGCTTGGGAGGTGCCAGCAAGCTGGTCTCGCCGGAAGAGCGGCTGACCGATGCGTTGGCAGCGCGATTCTCGGCGGCACCGTCCGGGCGGGGCCGGGGGATCAATGTGCGCTTCTCGGCTGAAAATTCCGATTTCGCCGTGCGCTTTGTTGACCGCGTCGTCGCCGATTATATTGCCCTCCAGGGCACGGACGGAGGCGTGGGTGCGCGGTTGGTGTCGGATGCCGCGCCGGTCGAGCGAGCGGCAAGCCTTTCGCCGTCTGCCGGGGCTTCGCTGGTCGGGCTGTCGGTGCTGATCCTGGGAGGGATGGCGGCGTCCTTCAGCCGGTGGCGGCGGCGTGAGGCGAGCGAATTGTCTGACGAGGCGCCGCTCGCCGTTGGCGCTCTCGAACCTCTGGATCGAACGGGCTCCCCCGACGAGGCTCCCCTGTTGGCGGAAAAGACTGCTCTGCCTCCCGCCGCGGCGTCGGTCTCCCCCCCAGTCATTCCCGGCATTGATCTTGCCGGACGTCGGCGAGTGGCGGTGGCCTGCTTCGGCGAAGGCGATGAGAATCGTCGCCTTGTTGACGAACTTGCTCGTGACGGTGGCTTCAATGGCGCGCGCATCGTCGTGGTCGACGCTGGCCGACGCACCGATGATCGGCCGGGTCTTGCCGAGCTTCTCGCCGGAGAGGCTGATTTTGCCGACGTCATTCAACGCAATGCCGCGTCGCGCGCCCATGAAATCGGCGCCGGCCGTCGGCCGTTGGCAGCGCTTGCCGCCGATACGCAAGCCGCATCCATGTTGCTCGAAGCGCTGGAGCAGACCTACGATCTCGTGCTCATCGATCTCGGCCGGCTGCGTGCCGATCCGGCTTTCACGCTGTTCGCCCGGCTTGCCGGTCAGCTCATGCTGACCGGTGACGCCGATCCCGGCGCCGTCGACACGCTTCTTGCCGCTCTCGGCCGCCATGGCGTCACGAGCATCGTGCGTGTTGCCGCGCCTGCCGGCGATCTTGCGGCCTGACCGGTTCTAGCCTTCAACGCGTCGTCGATCCGGCCTCACCATCCAGGTGATGAGCAGGCCGGCCGGCGGCACCCAGAGCAGACCGGCCACGACATAGTAGGCGAGTTGTCCCCAGACGTTCACACCGGGCAGCACGGCCACGGCGATCACCATGGCGATGAGGGCATAGACCGGTACGGTGATCACCAGGATAATGGTGCCGATCAGCTTCCTGAGACTCGACGACACGGGCGCCTCCGCCATTTTCGTGGGGGTTTAACTCCGGCATCTGCTCCGGGATGATCTCGGCGGCAGGCGGATGTCGGAGTTGAGCCACCGATCAGTCGATGCGGGCCAGCGCCTGCTCGAGGTCGGCGATGATGTCGGCGACGTCCTCGATGCCGATCGATAGCCGAACGACGTCAGGTCCGGCGCCGGCCGCCACCTTCTGGGCATCGGTGAGCTGCTTGTGGGTGGTGGAGGCGGGGTGAATGACCAGCGAACGGGTATCGCCGACGTTGGCGAGGTGGGAGAACAGCTCGACGCTCTTCACCAGCGTCACGCCCGCCTCGTAGCCGCCCTTGAGGCCGAAGGTGAAAACGGCGCCGGCGCCCTTCGGCGCGTATTTCTGCTGCAGGCCATGATAGCGATCGCCCGGCAGACCGGCGTAGGACACCCAGGCCACCTTGGGGTGGTCGGACAGGTATTCGGCGACCGCCATCGCGTTGTCGACGTGACGCTGCATGCGCAGCGGCAGCGTCTCGATGCCGGTCAGGATCTGGAAGGCGTTGAAGGGCGAGATACAGGGGCCGAGATCGCGCAGGCCGAGGGCGCGGCAGGCGACGGCGAAGGCGAAGTTGCCGAAGTTCTTGTGGAAAACGATGCCGTTGTATTCAGGCCGTGGCTCGCAGAGCATCGGATAGCGGTTCTCGCGCGACCAGTCGAAGTTGCCGGCATCGACAATGATGCCACCGAGCGAGTTGCCGTGACCGGCCAGGAACTTGGTGAGCGAATGGACGACGATGTCAGCGCCGTGTTCGATCGGCCGGCAGAGATAGGGTGTTGCCAGCGTATTGTCGACGATGAGCGGCACGCCGGCTCGCTTCGCAACGTGAGCCACGGCGGCGATGTCGGTGATGATGCCGCCGGGGTTGGCGATCGACTCGATGAAGATCGCCTTGGTGCGCGGCGTCACCGCTCTCTCGAAGGAGGCGGGATCGGCCGGGTCGGCCCAGACGACGTTCCAGCCGAAGTTCTTGAAGGCGTTGTTGAACTGGTTGATCGAGCCGCCGTAGAGCTTTCGGGAGGCGATGAACTCGTCGCCGGGCTGCAGCAGCGTGTGGAAGACCAGAAGCTGTGCGGCATGGCCCGACGCCACGGCGAGCGCCGCCACGCCGCCCTCGAGCGCCGAGACGCGCTCTTCGAGTACCGCCTGCGTCGGGTTGGTCAGGCGGCCGTAGATGTTGCCGAAGGCTTCGAGGCCGAACAGCTTGGCGGCCTGATCGACGTCCTCGAAGACGTAGGATGCCGTCTGGTAGATGGGGGTGATGCGGGCGCCGGTGGTCGGATCCGGGGCGGCGCCGGCATGAATGGCAAGCGTCGCAAATCCAGGGGTCTGTTCGGTCATCTGTCTCTCCCTCATCGCCTCTCAAGCATCGGGCCGAAAAGTGGACCCGCTTTTCGGCAAAATCCGATGCGTAAACAGAAACCTAAAGCGGTGACCCGGTTATATCCGGGCATTCGCCGCTCCAGGGGCTTCGCCCGGCACGCTGAAGACCCGGCTAGTGACCTGCACTTTGAATTGCCTGGATACTTCGGTCGGCATTTGGGCCGACACCCTAATCCTTCGACCGGCGACGAGACAAGGGCGGCGTCAGCTTTGACGCCTGCCTCCAGAGAGTCGGCCGGCAGCGAGTGCTGCCACGGCAAGCAGCGCGCAGAGGAGGGCGCCGATCAGGGATGGATGCGGCCGGCCGATCATCGCGGCAAGGAAAGACAGCGGCGATATCTCGTTGTCGAGACGGGCCTCTCCACTTCGGATGGCTGCCGGATCGTCCAGCCAGAAGCGCTCGAGAAAATAGAGGCGGGCTTCGCCGATCGGCTGGCCATGGAACTCCACACCGAGCAAATGACGTTGGCCATCCGGCCCTTCGCCAAAGGCGCAGCGAAGACGATCCGGCCGACTACCAAAGGAATTGGCTACCCGATAATAGACCTCGAAAACGCTGGGCAGGAGCTCGGAACGCGCGAGGTCGTCAACGGTCAGATTGCCGTTTTCTTCAAGTGCCGGCAGGGCATTGAGGCAGGCGCGGGCGTCGCGGTAGCCCTCTGCCAACCACCAGCCCTCGGCAACAAAAACCGCGGCGATGGCCGCCGCGGTCGCGATGGTGAGAAGACGGGCCGACAGCACGTCAGCCCTTCAGCTTGCGCGCGACGTCGCGGGCGAAATAGGTGAGGATGCCGTCGGCGCCGGCCCGCTTGAAGGCAATCAGGCTTTCCATCATCGCCCGCTCGCCATCCAGCCAGCCGTTGCGGGTCGCCGCCATGATCATCGCGTACTCGCCGCTGACCTGATAGGCGAAGGTCGGCACCTGGAACTCGTCTTTCAGGCGCCGCACAATGTCGAGGTAGGGCATGCCGGGTTTGACCATGATCATGTCGGCCCCCTCGGCGAGGTCGAGCTCGGCCTCCTGGATCGCCTCGTCCGAGTTGCCGGGGTCCATCTGATAGGTGCGCTTGTCGCCGCGCAGCGTCTTGTTGGTGCCGATGGCGTCCCGGAACGGACCATAGAAGGCCGAGGCATATTTGGCCGAATAGGCCATGATCTGCACGTGCTCGAAGCCGGCCTCGTCGAGCGCCGCTCGGATGGCGCCGACGCGGCCATCCATCATGTCCGATGGGCCGATGATGTCGGCGCCTGCCCGCGCCTGGTTGAGCGCCTGTTCGCACAGCACCGCCACCGTCTCGTCGTTGAGGATGACATCGCCCTCAAGGAGGCCGTCATGGCCATGGCTGGTGTAGGGGTCGAGTGCCACGTCGGTCATCAGGCCGATGTCCGGAACGGCGGTCTTGATGGCCCGAAGCGCCCGGCAGATGAGATTGTCCGGTGACAGTGCCTCGCTGCCATTCTCGTCGCGTCTTGCCGGATCGGTGTAGGGGAACAGCGCGATGGCCGGGATGCCGAGGGCGGCCGCCTCGGTGGCGTCGCGCACCGCTTCGTCGACCGAAAGGCGTTCGACGCCCGGCATCGAGGCGATCGGCGTGCGCACGCCGACGCCGTCAATGACGAAGATCGGCCAAATGAGATCGTCGACCGACAGGCGGTTTTCGCGCACAAGGCGCCGCGACCAGTCGGTCTGACGCAGGCGTCGCATGCGGCGGCCGTTGAGAATGTCGCGCATATCGGGCGCGGCGGCGCCTCTGGAGAAAGGAGTGTTCGCAGTCATGATGGGGAGTCCTGCCAGCGGAAAGCGGAGCCGCTTTAGCACGGCTCAGCCTCCGGCTCTATACGCGGGTCAGGATTTGATCGATACTCCGACGTTGAAAAATCAGGCAGCGGAACAAACCGAAAGGAATATCGAATGAGCGGTAACGGCGACTCGCGGCGGCCCGAGGGGTTCGACGCCGGCCTCTGGAATCGGTTCGATGCCCGCCTGACGCTGGTCATCTATGTGCGTTTTCTATCGGCGGTGTTCCTGGTCGCAGGCCTGTTGCGCTGGGCAACCATTCTCGGCTTCGGGGTTCCCACCGGTAATTTTCTGATGCTGTCGTCACCGGTCATCGTGGCCACGCTGTTTTTCGCCGTTGCCGATCTGGTGGCGGCAGTGGGGCTGTGGCTGCTCGCCTCCTGGGGGACGGTGGTGTGGATGATCAGCGCGCTCACCGAGACGGCGCTCTACAGCGCCTACAATCCGCAGTTCGGGCGCAACTACCCGCTCATGATCTTCCATATCGGGACGGTGGCGCTCTACGCCGTGCTCTCGGCGTATTACGAGCGGACGCGTGATCGTTTGTGAAGGTCAACAAAGAGTTATTGCGTAAAATTTGCCAATTCGTCTCAACTGGGATTCTTGACCAGAGTCGGATCGATGAAAACTAGGTCGAATTGTCCGGATTCTCGCTGAATTTCCTGCTGGCACTGCCCTTTTTGAGGCGTAAAGCCCAAAGCTCTCGGCTACTGTCGTGATCAAGGCGGACAAAGAGCCGCATCCAAAAAGTACGACAGAGAGGCTTTCCACCATGGCCAACGCCAAGCGCGCCTATGATCTTTACGCCACCGAGCCCGAAGAAGAGCAGGGCCTGCAGCCGCTCTACCTCGAGGCGCTCCGCCTCGTCGAGCGTCTGCACCGCCGTCTGCTCGACGTCATCAAGGATGAATTCGACCGTTCGGGCCGCACCGACGTCAACGCCGTTCAGGCACTCCTGCTGTTCAACATCGGCGATAGCGAGCTGACCGCCGGCGAACTCAGGACGCGCGGTTACTATCTCGGCTCCAATGTCTCCTACAATCTCAAGAAGCTGGTTGAGATGGGATACATTCACCATCAGCGTTCGCGCATGGACCGCCGTTCGGTGCGCGTCAAGCTGACGGATAAGGGGCAGGCGATCGCCGACATCGTCAGCAAGCTCTACAACCGTCACATCATCTCGATCGAGACGGTCGGTGGCATCAACCGCGACGATTTCAAGGTGCTCAACAAGTCGCTGCAGCGGCTGGAGCGCTTCTGGACCGACCAGATCCTCTATCGGCTGTGAAGCGACTTTCGAGGCGCGCCGCGACACGGAATTCTGAAGTCAGTATCGTCTGATTTCGGGGCGCTCTTGGACTGTCGGACCTTCTGTCTCTACACTTTTGGCAGCGGCCGCCGTGCACCAACGGTGGCCGTTTTGCTTTGAGCGCCTCAAGTCGTCATGCGAAAAGTCGGGATGAGAAGGGGGCGAAAGTCAACGCACCGAATGTTGTTTGAATATCCATCGGTCCACTGTCAAATCTGACATGGACATTTCGAAACAGATAATATCCGCATGAAGTGCCCATCAAGGTGAATGCCGATACACGGTCTTTTCTGGGGCGTTAACTATTTTTTAACAATTTGATGTCATATGTTAAGTGTATCGAGCATGTCGGTTGGAATGCTTCCTCCCCTTTCCTGAGACCGGATGCTTCGAACGTCTCAACTCCTCCCGAGACGCGCGACTTGGCCCTGAGCGCCCTCCTGCGCCCAGGGCCTTTTCACGTCTTTTTGTTGCCATGCCGTTTGATCGGGTCTGGCCTGCACGACGGGAAGAGGTATTTATAGTCCTCGATTTCGCCATGAATTGCCGATAAACGGCAGGCCATTGAAGCTGTCATGCGAGTCCACCGCGGGCGCTTCGTTTGTGCGGGAATTTGCCGGAAAGGCTCCGTTAACCCAGGTCGTGTCCATTGGTCTGGGTTTCAGACGCTCTTGCCCGATTTGCCGGCGTCCGAACGTTTCGATCTGGAGTGCGGTCGTGAAGGGATCTTTTTTGTCGATGGCGGCAAGTCGCCGCGGGGTGCTCAAGGCTGGCATCGCCGGAATGACGGCGTTGGCGGCTTCCGCCTCGAAGGCCCAGACACTGCTGGCCCAGACGGAATGGACAGAAGGGTTTGACACGTCCGCTCCCGCTGATCTCTCGGCGCAGTCGACTCGGCCGTCGATCTCTGGCCAATCGGCGCTGTTTACCAATCAGGCCATCGCACAGTATTCGTCCATCGCCGCGCAGGGCGGTTGGCCACAGGTTCCGGCGGGCGGTGCGCTCCGTGTCGGCTCGGAAAGTCCAACTGTCGCGGCGCTGCGGCAGCGTTTGATGATCACCGGCGATCTCGATCAAAGCGCTGGCTCGTCCACCGCCTATGACACGTTCGTCGATGGCGCCGTCCGTCGCTTCCAGACCCGCCATGGCATCATTGCCAACGGTGTTGTCGATGACGCGACGCTGCGTCAGCTCAACGTGCCGGTGGAGACGCGCATTCAGCAGCTTCAGCTCAATCTGGTCCGCTTGCAGACGTTGCCCAACCCGCTTGGCGGCAATGGTGACCGCTACGTGATGGTCAACATCCCCGGCGCGGAGATCGAAACCATCGACGGCGATACCGTCCATTCGCGGCACCGGGGCGTGGTCGGCAAGATCGACCGCCAGACGCCGCTTCTCAACACCAAGATCACCATCATCCGCTTCTTCCCCTACTGGACGGTCCCCAAGAGCATCATCCTCAAGGACCTGATCCCGCAGATGCAGAAGGACCCGAGCTATCTCGACCGGCAGAAGATTCATGCTTTCGATCCGCGCTCGGGCACCGAGGTCCCCTGGCAGTCGATCGACTGGAAAACCGATCAGGCGGTCAACTACATGTTCCGTCAGGAACCCGGCGACCTCAATTCCATGGGCACGGTGAAGATCGACTTCCCGTCACCGGAAGGCGTCTACATGCACGATACGCCGAGCAAGGGCCTGTTCGGCGGCAACGACCGGTTCCATTCCTCGGGTTGCGTGCGCGTTCAGAACGTTCGCGAGTACGTCTACTGGATCCTGAAGAATACGCCCGACTGGCCGAAGGACCGCATCACCGAGGCGTTGACGTCCGGCGAACGCATCGACGCGCCGGTGGCAGATCCGGTGCCGCTCTACTTCCAGTACATCACGGCCTGGGCGACGCCGAACAACACCGTCGAGTTCCGTGACGACATCTACCAGCGCGACGGCCTCGGCGTGCCGATGTCGCCCGAGGCGCAGAACCAGGCGCAGGCCGGCTGAGTTTCATCGCGTTTCGTGCTAGTTTCGCCCGTCCGGCACCACCGGGCGGGCTTTTCGTTTGAAGGTGCTGCTGCATGGCGGGAAATACGGGAGAGCGAGAGGTCTATTTCGAGTTTGTCGCCATAGGCAATACCGTGCGCGTCTCGGCCATCTGCTCGGTGACCGGCGTCGAGGTTCAGGTCCTCGGTCCGGTCGGCGCTGCTCGGCGCGATCTCGAACAATTGGCGCTCAGGAAGCTCGAGCGGCGCCTCGCCGACACCGTAGCGCCGCCATTGCCCCGCACCGATCGGGGAGGGTTCACGGTCTAGATGCGCCCGGCGCTTGTTGAAACCCTCGTCTTTCTCGACCGTCTCGCCGACCGGGCGGGTGTCGCCCCCGTCCTGTTCGGCACGGTCGTTCTCGAACTCAAGGGCATCGGCGATTTTACGGCCGCCGATCTCGACGTCATCATCCACGCGGAAGAAGCCAAGGCGCTGGCGGCGGCGGCCGGTATCGATCCGGGTGGTGAGAGCGGCAACGACAAGTTCCGATCGGTGGTGCATCTCCATCTCAGCGGCGCGCCGCTCGTTGTCGACGTGATGGCCGGTATGAGCGTCCACACCGCCGACGGCTGGGTGCTTTACGAGATGGGAGAGACGGTGGAGATCGAAGCTGTTGGCAAACGGTTTCGCGCGGCTTCTCTCGCCGATCTCAGGCGATTCTATCGTCTTGCCGGGCGCGCGAAGGACGAGGCCAAGATCGCTGCGCTCGACGTCATAGTTGCCTGACGGGGCCGCATATACGATTTAAGCAGGTCTGCCGACCGCCGGATGGACGGTCCTCAGGTTGATGGCACCCCCTCGCTCATGGTAAGCGACCCTCGTCACGGGCGCGCGTGGCGCCGGGGCATCTCGTCCCGGTCAGTCCGGCCCAAGAAACGTCCCTTGACGGAACGGAAATCCAAATGTCCAACACGACCAGCGCAGAGCTTGCCAACTTTTTCCATCGCTCCCTCGCCGAGGCCGATCCTGCGATCGCCTCCGCCGTGGCGAAGGAGCTCGGTCGTCAGCAGCATGAAATCGAACTGATCGCTTCGGAGAATATCGTCTCCAAGGCGGTTCTCGAGGCGCAAGGGTCCGTTCTGACCAACAAGTATGCCGAAGGTTACCCAGGTAAACGCTATTATGGCGGTTGCCAGTTCGTCGATATCGCCGAAAACCTAGCCATCGAGCGCGCCAACGCGCTGTTCGGCAGCAAGTTCGCCAACGTGCAGCCCAACTCGGGCAGCCAGGCCAACCAGGCGGTGTTTCTGGCGCTTGCCAAGCCGGGCGACACGGTGCTCGGCCTCGACCTCGCCTCGGGTGGACACCTGACGCATGGCGCCAAGCCCAACATGTCGGGCAAGTGGTTCAACGCGATCACCTATGGTGTTCGTGCCCAGGATCATCGCATCGACATGGACCAGCTGGTGGCGCTGGCCAAGGAGCACAAGCCAAAGATCATCATCGCTGGTGGCTCCGCCTATAGCCGCTTCTGGGACTTTGCCGCCTTCCGCGCCATTGCCGACGAGGTGGGCGCCTACCTGATGGTGGACATGGCGCATTTTGCCGGTCTCGTCGCGGCCGGTGAGCATCCGTCACCGTTCCCGCATGCGCATGTCGTCACCACCACCACCCACAAGACGCTGCGCGGCCCGCGCGGCGGCATGGTGCTGACCAACGACGAGGACATCGCCAAGAAGATCAACTCGGCGGTGTTCCCCGGCCTGCAGGGCGGCCCGCTGATGCACGTCATCGCCGGCAAGGCGGTGGCGTTGCTCGAGGCGGCACAGCCGGCCTACAAGACCTATATCAAGGCCGTGGTGGACAACGCCCGCGTGCTGTCCGACGAGTTGAAGCGCGGCGGCGTCGATATCGTCTCCGGCGGCACCGACAACCATCTGATGCTGGTCGACCTGCGCCCGAAGGGGCTCACCGGCAAGGCGGTCGAAGCGGCACTCGGCCGCGCCGACATCACCTGCAACAAGAACGGCGTGCCTTTCGATCCGGAGAAGCCGACCATTACCTCCGGTATCCGCCTCGGCTCGCCGGCCGCCACTTCGCGTGGTTTTGGCGTTGGCGAGTTCAAGGAGATCGCCAACCTGATCCTGCAGGTGCTCGATGGCCTCAAGGTCAACGGGGAAGACGGGAATGACGGCGTCGAGGCGGCGGTGAAGCGCCGGGTCAAGGCGCTGACCGACGCCTTCCCGATCTACAACTGATCTTGCCGCTTTCCAGGTAAAAAACGACCGCCGCGTGGGGATACCCGCGCGGCGGTTTTCTATGGCAGGGTAGCCGGACAAAACACCGCCGTCAGGCGGCGTCCCGATTGCTCTTGTCGAGCCGCTGGAGGAATTCGATACTGCTGACCGCCTGCTCCACGCTGTTCCGGTGGCTGGCGACGATCGACGACAGGCCGGCAATCGACCGCTCGAAATGGCCGCTCTGGGCGAAGATTTCTTCCACATTGCCGACGATGTGCTTGTAGCGCTCGCCTTCCTCGGAAAACTCCAGCTTGGTCGCCTCGATGATGAGGCCGAGTTCGCGAAGCGATTCCTCAATGTTGGCGATGGCCGTCTGCGTGTGGCCGAGTGTCGCCTTGGTGTCATTGGCGAGCTTCTTCACTTCGCCGGCCACCACGCCGAAGCCCCGTCCGGCCTCTCCGGCTCGCGCGGCTTCGATGGTGGCGTTGAGAGCGAGCAGGTTGGTCTGACCGGTGATGTTGTCGATGACCGAAACGACTTGCCGCAAGGCGACGAGCGCATCGTTGAGACCGCCGAATCGAGCCGCCAGCGCTTCGGTATTGGACGGTTTGCCGCGCTGTTCGGTGCGAGAACCGACCATGGCCGCGCGGATGCCGGACATGACATCGCCGACGTTGGAGATTTCCGACAGCGTGCCCTCGATCTTCGAGGACATTTCGAGATAGTCCGAGATTTTGTCGATGACGCCGGTCCTCAGGCGATTGAGGATCTCGACACGCTTCAGCCTGTTGCGGGTGAAGTAATTGACGAAGCTCGCGTAATGGATTGCGAACTTGTCGAGGTACTCATCCTGGAAGTCTTCCTGGACGTTGGCGAAGAAGACGATTGCCGAGAGGGTCTGGTTGATGTTGATGCCGAACAGTTCGCCGTAGGTCGAGAAACCCGCGACGGGGGCCGGCCAGATGCCGCCGGTTCGCGACAGAGCCTGAGCATTGGACAGGCGGCGCAGAATGCAGTCGTTCATGAGAATGCCGACCGGCTTCGGCTTGCCGCGCAAATAGCGTTCGACGTCGGTGCGGGTTTGCTCGAGAAAGTCGGTCTGCTCGAGCAGCGTCAATTCGTCACCTGGGCCGATGTCGCAGTAGAAGTAAAACACTTCTTGCTCGAGATCGATCTTGGCGACCGACCGGACGAACAATTCACTTCCCAGCTCGACGCCAAAGGCTTTTCCCTTGAGGGTGGCTTCGAGCTTCGCCGGCTCGACTTTCAGAGCGGCCGAAAGGGCTTTGACCAACGAGACGACCTTGCCGCTCTTCTCGTCGATAACGGCACTCACCGATCGGCGGTCGGGATCGGCGTCGACCACGACGAAACTCGGGCCGGTTTTGCGGAAGTTCTGGCTCTTCATCACGCCATAGCGCTGCCCCGCGGCCATCTTGACGAAGGCGACGACCGCATGATCCTTCACAATCTGCCGGCCATCGAACAGCAGCGTCTCGGTGAAGGTCAATGCGTCGCCAGCGGAGCCTCCGACGAACAGACAGGGGAAGCGGCCGGTTTCATAAACCGCTTCCATGAAATAGCTTTCCGACATCGACAGGCCGTCGACGAAGGTCAGTGCAAAGGTCGATTTGGCATCGAGGTGTATGGTCGGCTTCACGTTGTTCAGCGCCGAAACGATCTTGGCGATGCGCGTGCCGTGCGACATTGTCGACCGACCCGCCCGCAGGTCTTGCGAGGAGAGCGGGACCGAGAACACTTCTGCTTTCTCGATCAGAGCCGGCGAAAAAGCCTGCAGGACTACGTTTTGCCAACTGCCGTCCGTCTCGCAATAGATCTTCTCGCCGCCTCTGGCACAAAGTTCACCGGCGGTTGTCGTCGCCACGACCTCGGTCGAGGGGGCGAGCGATTTGATCCGACGGGTCACGCTGGCGAAGTCTACCTTAGGTGAGACGAAGGCAAGAACCAGACTGGCCGGGCGACCATCGAACAGAAAGTCGTTCGGACCGATGCCGGAGAGAGTGGCGTCCGTCCGCAGGATCCGCAGCGGTTCCGTCGTGGAGACTGGGGTGTCCACTTTCGCTTCCTTCCGGTCGCCGCTTGCGACCGCGGCGACGGTTTCGCGCGGCGTCCCACTTGTCTGCCTCGACAGTATCTTGCCGAATAGTCCCATTTTGACCTCCAGAGCCCAGCATCCGCCCGCTTCTCTCCTTCGTCATTTCTAGGCTATGACCGTTAACGTTGTACTATTTGGAATGTGTATTATTTGTTTTGCCGATTGTTTGCTGGCGAATTTCCATGTGAAGTCATCTGCTCTGGTGTGTAGTATATACGGTTGTATATCCATTCATACGTCACGTTATTCTGTAGTCATTCTGTTCAGGCGGCGGTAAACTGTCAAGAACGCAAGCGATGTCGTCATTGCCATGCTGCGCATTGGCTTCTCGCCGCGGTCGTCGTCATGCGCTAGCATGGCCGCCCAGCCGGAGAAGAGTAGGTGGTCATTCGACGTTTCGCACTGGTGACGGCGGCAGCCGCGATGATGTCGGTCCTCGTCGGCGGCATATCGGCCGTGGTCGGATTCCAACGTCTTGTCGACGCGACACCGCCGGTCGATCTGTTTGCTCCGACGTCGCAAGTCGTCACCGCTCGCAATGGCGAGATTCTGCGCGCCTATACGGTGGGCGACGGGCTATGGCGGCTGCCGGTCGATCCCGGCCGCGTCGATTCCACCTATGTCAAATTGCTGCTCGCCACGGAGGATCATCACTTCCGCGACCATGACGGCGTCGACCCCAAAGCTCTTCTGCGCGCCGGCTGGCAGCTCGTGACGCACGGACGTATCGTCTCCGGCGGATCGACCTTGACCATGCAGGTGGTGCGCCTTTCGGAGCGCCTGCACACCCGGTCACCCAGCGGCAAGTTCGGCCAGATCGTCAAGGCGCTGGCCCTTGAGCGCTTTGCCAGCAAGGACGCCATCCTTGCCGCCTACCTCAGCCTTGCGCCATTTGGCGGCAATATCGAGGGGATACGATCGGCCTCGCTCGCCTGGTTTGGCAAGGAGCCCCTCCGCCTTACGCCGGCCGAGGCGGCTTTTCTGGTGGCGCTGCCACAGGCGCCCGAGGCGCGCCGTCCCGACCGCGACCGCGCCGCTGCCAAGGCCGCGCGGGATAGAATCCTGACACGGGCCGCCAGTGCCGGTGTTCTTTCGCAGGCCGACGCCGAAGCGGCCATCGCCGAACCGGTGCCGACCCGGCGGCGCGATTTTCCCTTGCTTGCCGCTCATTCCGCCGATCGCGCGGTGACGGCGGCTCCCAAAGAGGGCGAGATTCGTCTTTGCATCGATGCCAAGTTACAGGCGTCGCTCGAGGGACTGGCTGCCGAGCGGGCAAGCGCCGTCGGCCCGAATGTCTCAGTGGCGATCATGGTGGCGGAGGAGGCGAGCGGCGACGTGCTGGCGTCGGTCGGGTCGGCTGGGCTGTTCGATGAGAGGCGCGCCGGCTCCATCGACATGACGAGGGCGATCCGCTCACCGGGCTCGACGCTGAAGCCCTTCATCTATGGCCTTGCCTTCGAGGCGGGGATTGCCCATCCCGAGACGCTGGTCGAGGATCGGCCCACCGCCTTCGCCGGCTACACGCCCAACAATTTCGACAAGAGCTTCCGTGGCACGGTGACGGTACGGCAGGCGCTCTCGGAAAGCTTGAACGTACCGGCGATCCAGACGCTGGAGCTGGTGGGGCCGGCACGGCTCGTCACGCGCTTCCGCCGGGCCGGCGTCGAGGCGAAGCTGCCGGACATGGCGCCGGCCAATCTCGCGGTCGGCCTCGGCGGCGTCGGGCTGACGCTCAACGACTTGACGACGCTCTATACGGCGCTGGCCCGCGGTGGCCGGCCGATTGCGCTTCGCGAAAGGGTCGACGCTCTGGGGCCTGCCGAGCCGCCCAAGCCGCTGATGGACGAGAGAGCCGCCGCCTATGTCACCGACATCCTGGCCGGCTCGCTTGGCGCGGCCAAGGGCGACGTGCGCGTCGCCATCAAGACCGGTACGTCCTACGGTTACCGCGACGCTTGGGCGATGGGCTACGACGGCCGTTATGTGGTGGGCGTCTGGGTTGGTCGGCCGGATGGTGCACCGCTGCCCGGCCTGATGGGCGTCGACGTTGCCGTGCCGATCCTCGCCGACACTTTCGTCCGGGCCGGCGGAACCACGCGACTGCCGCCCGAGCCGCCGGGCCTTCTCAAGGTTTCCAATGCCGAGTTGCCGCCGCCACTCCAACGGCTGCGTGGCGCGCGAGCGGCCGTGGCCGCGAGGGATGCCGGGCCGGAGATCGCCTATCCTCCCGCCGGTGCCCATGTCGATCTGGGCTTCCGTGCCGGTTCGCCGCAACCGCTCGCCCTCAAGGTCCGCAATGGCAAAGGGCCGTTCACCTGGCTCGCCGATGGGGCGCCGGTGGCGCGCGAGCCCTGGGCGCGACAGTTCAGTTACTTCCCGAAGGGCACGGGCTTTGTGACCCTGTCGGTCATTGATGGCGAGGGCAGGGCCGATCGGATTACTGTTTTCGTGGAGTGACGGCCGCTAGCGCTTGCGTTCTGTTCGGCGGAAGGGCATGCCACGTCTCCGTTGTACTACGGAAGGCGAGGTGGCGATGACCAGGAAAGAACGCGTGGCGCTGGTATCGCTGATCGCCAGCATCGGCCTCACGACCGCCAAGCTTGTCGTCGGCCTGCTGATCGGCTCGCTGGCCCTCGTCACCGACGCGCTGCATTCGGGGACCGATGCGATCGCCACGCTGGTCACCTTCCTGGCGGTCCGCTTTGCTGATCGGCCGGCCGACGACGATCATCCCTATGGCCATGGCAAGTTCGAGGATCTTGCCGCGCTCGGGGAGGGAACGCTGCTCCTGGTGCTGGCGGGCGGCGTTGCCGTGGAGGCTTGGAACCACTTTGTCGGCGCGGCTGCGCCCCCTTCGGTCAATATCGTCGCCTTCGTCGTGCTGGGTGTGGAGATCCTCATCAACCTGTGGCGGGCCCGGGCACTCCACAAGGCGGCGGTCGATACCGGTAGTCGGGCGCTCGCTGCCGATGCCATGCATTTCCTGTCCGATGTCGCGTCGTCGACGATCGTCATCATCGGCTTCATCGCGACGCTCTATGGCGCCGACTGGGCCGACCCGGTGACCGCGGCAGCCATCGCCATCTTCATCGGCTGGTTGGGCCTCAGGATGATCCGTCGCACCGCCGACGAACTTACTGACAGGGTGTCGCCGACCATTGGGCGCACCCTCCGCAGGCTGCTGCAGGACCTGCCGGGCGTGGTGACTATCGACCAACTCAGGGTGCGCGCCGTCGGCCCTCGACATTTCGTCGACATATCGGCGGGAGTTCCGAGGACTTTCAGCTTGAGTGAGACGGCCTCCGTCAAGCGGGCAATGGTTGCGACGATTTCGGCAGAAATCGCCGATTCCGAGGCGACGGTCAGCTTGAGGCCGATGCCGATCGACGATGAGAGCCTAAGGGAGCGGGTGTTCCTGGCGGCTTCGCGCGAGCGCATCCCGGTCCACCACATCACCATTCAGCATCTCGGCGACCGTCTTTCGATATCGCTTGACTGGAGCCATGCCGCTCGGACAGGCGCATGACGTGGCAAGTCGTATCGAGGCGGCCATCCGCGCCGAGATCGGCGCGGAGATCGAGGTCGAGACGCATATCGAGCCACTCTATCCCGACCTCATCCCCGGCGCGGAGCTTTCGGATGACCGGGTCGCCGCTTATGCGGCGGTTCTCAAAGAGGCGGCGGAAGAACATGGCGTCTCGGACATTCACAATGTCCGCGTCCGCGAGATCGACGAGGGGGTGTTCGTGGCGTTCCATTGCCGTTTCCCGCCGACACTTGCCGCCGCCGAGGTGCATCGCCGCGCCGACGCGGTTGAGCGGGCGGCACGCATTGCCTTCCCGGACATTCGTCGCATCGTCAGCCATCCCGAACCAATAAGGGAATGACCGGCGAATCAAGACAGCCGGTCATTCGGTCCCTTCGAAATGGAGGGTGTCGCTACGCGACGCCGATGCGCAGCAGGTCGAGGGTGTGCAGGACGCCGATCGGCTTCTGATCTTCGACCACGAACAGCACGGAAATCTTGCGGTTTTGCAGAAGGTCGAGCGCTTCCGCCGCGAAAATCTGCGGCGCGACAGTGACGGGTTTGCGCGTCATGACTTCGGTGACCGGCGTTTCCAGCTTGGCCGAACTGAGCTGCGGACCAAGATCGGAATGCACGAAGCGACGCAGGTCGCCGTCGGTGACGACGCCGGCCAGCCGGCCGTCGGAATCGACAACGCCGACCACGCCGAAGCCCCCGGAGCTGATGGTCAGGATGGCCTCGGTCATCCGGCTGTCGGTGCTGATGAGCGGCAGCCGTTCGCTATGCATGATTTCCGAGACGCGCCGGAGCTGCGAGCCGAGCTTGCCGCCTGGATGGAAAATGTGGAAGTCGGTCTCGGAGAAGCCCCTCCTTACCATCACCCCCATGGCGATCGCATCGCCAATGGCAAGCTGAAGGACGGTCGACGTCGTCGGAGCGAGATTGTGCGGACAGGCTTCCCGCACGCGTGGCAGAATGAGCGCCGCGTCGGAGGCGGCGGCCAGCGTCGACTCGGCACCGGCGGTCAGTCCGATGACCGGCACGTTGAAGCGCTTGGCAAAGGCCAGCACCACGGCGAGTTCGGTGGTCTCTCCCGACCAGGACAGAGCCAGAATGACATCGGAGTTGTCGACCATGCCGAGGTCGCCATGGCCGGCCTCGGTGGGGTGAACGTAGTAGGCGGCAGTTCCGGTCGATGAGAAGGTGGCGGCCAGCTTGCGGGCGATGTGGCCGCTTTTGCCGATGCCGGTGACGATGAGCCTGCCCTTGCCCTCCGCGATGATGCCGATCGCCTTTTCGATGGCATCGCCGAGCGGGCCGTGCAGCGCTGCCTCCTCAAGGGCGGTGACGCCGGTCCGGGTGATTTCGATGGCGTGCAGCGCCGCCGCGAGGGCGGGCTTGGGAAGCGGGCTGTCGGTCATATCGGCTTGGATCCGCAATTGTCGGCTGGTCGCCTTGTTAGCTCGGTTGTTGGCTGGTCGCCTTGTTAGTTCATTGTTGGCGGATGTAAAGCGAGCCTTGTGGCAGCATCGGGACAAAATGACGGATCATCGGCATTTGCACGAGGTTTTCGTCAAGAAGCCGCAATCATGATAGACGGCTCGGAGACGCAATGGAGACAGACGATGGCGGAGTTGTCGGTGAGTCAGGCTGAAGCTGCCGCAAAGCCAATGGCGATGAAGGACGTTTACGCCGAGGGGCGGGGGCGACGGCTGGCTGGCCTGGTGCTGGTGGCGGTTGCCACACTTTTCTCGCTTGGTACCTTTGCGCTGATTTCCAACCTTCTGCCGATTGCGCCGACCACCGATGTCGTTCGCGGCGCGCTGGTGATCGACGGCCTTTTGCTGGTCGCCATGGTCTTCATGGTCGGCCAGGAGGTTTGGCGCCTCGGCTGGGCCTGGTTCGAGGGACGGGCCGCGGCCCGGCTGCACCTGCGCGTGGTGGCGCTGTTCGCTTTCATCGCCGCTCTGCCGGCGGTGATGGTGGCGGTGGCTTTCACCGTCTCGCTCAACCAGGGTTTCGACCATTGGTTCGAATCGCGGACACGGCAGGTCGTCGACAATGTGCTGACGGTGGCGAGCGCCTACATGCAGGAGCATGCCCGTGTGCTGCGTGCCGATCTCATCAGCATCGCCACCTCGCTCGACGCGGCCAAGCCCCTCTACGACTACGAGCCGACCCGGTTCGAGAACCTTGTTCGGTTGCAGGCGTCACTGCACGGCCTGCAAAGCGCCTATCTGCTCGACAAGGACGGCAAGATCATCCTGCGCTCCGACATCGACCCCAACATCAAAACTGTCATGCCGACGGTGGAGGCGATCAACGAGGCGCGCAAGGAAGTGGCGGTTCTGTTGCAGCCCGGCCAATCCAACCAGGTCGGCGGCCTCCTGAAGCTCAGGGCTTACGACGAGACCTATCTTTATATCGTTCGCCTGCTCGACAAGCAGGTGCTGGACAACCTTAAGCTCGCCCGCGATAGCGCCATGGAATACCGCGAGCTCGAGAACAACCGCTCGGACGTTCAGATCGGTTTCGCGATGATTTTCGGCGGCATGTCGCTGGTGTTCCTGCTCGGCGCCATGTGGGTCGGCCTATCGTTTGCCAATTACCTTGTGGCGCCGATCCGCCACCTGATCAATGCCGCCGACCGGGTGGCGCATGGCGATCTTACCGCCGCTGTGCCCGTCGGGGCGACCTCCGACGACATCTCAAGTCTTGGCGCCTCCTTCAACAAGATGACGGTGGAACTCAGAAGCCAGCGACAGGAGCTGATCTCGGCTTCCGAGGAGGCGGAGCGGCGGCGGCGCTTCACGGAGGCGGTGCTGTCGGGCGTGTCGGCCGGGGTCGTCGGCATTTCCAACGATGGCCATGTGACCATCGCCAACGCTTCGGCCTTGTCGCTGCTCGGCGTCGACCTGTTCAGCTTCGTCGGCCGCATGCTGGTCGACGAAGTGCCGGAGTTGGCCCAACTCCTGTCGGCCGCCCTGCGTGACGAGGACGAAGCGCGGCCGCATCAGGCGACGATCCGCATCGCCCACGAGATCAAGAATCCGCTGACGCCGATCCAGCTCAGTGCCGAGCGTATCCGGCGACGGTTTGGCAAGCTGGTGGTCGACGACGACCGGCGGGTGTTCGACCAGTGTGTCGATACCATCGTGCGGCAGGTGGGCGACATTGGTCGCATGGTCGACGAATTCTCGCAGTTCTCGCGCATGCCCAAGCCCTCCTTCGAGGAGCGCGATCTTGGCGAATGCGTGCGCGAGGCGGTGTTCTTGCTTGGTGTCGGCCATCCGGAGATCGCCTTCGAGGCACATTTGCCGGCAACCCCATTGATGGGGCGTTTCGATCACCGGCTGATCAGCCAGGCGGTTGCCAACCTCGTCAAGAATGCGGTCGAAGCGATTGAAGGGCTGCCCGAAGGCGGGCGGACCGGTGCGCGCGTCGACGTCTATGGCCGCGAAGCCGGCGGTTTCAATGTCGTCGAGGTGGTGGATACCGGCATTGGCTTGCCGACAACCGAGCGGCATCGGCTCCTGGAGCCCTATATGACGACGCGCGAGAAGGGGACCGGCCTCGGCCTTGCCATCGTGCGCAAGATCGTCGAGGAGCACGGCGGCAGTATCGATCTTTTGGACTCGCCGGCGGTCGCCGACGGTGGCCACGGAGCCATGGTCAGGATCAGCTTGCCGACCGATCCGCACAGAACGGGTTGATTGTCGACAGTTTACGGTGGATAGGGCTTCAGATCGTGTGACATTTATGTTACTGCCGAAGCGGCCGGGGTATGGCCGCTCGGCGGCGGAACGGATACGCAGGAAACAATGGCGACCGACATTCTGATCGTTGACGACGAGGCTGATATTCGCGATCTCGTGGCGGGCATCCTTGAGGATGAAGGTCATGGCACCCGGACGGCCGGTGACTGTGACAAGGCTCTTCAGGCGATTGCAGAGCGGCGCCCGCAGTTGATCTTCCTGGATATCTGGCTGCAGGGCAGCCGCATCGACGGCTTGCAATTGCTCGATGAGATCAAAGCCGGCAATCCGGACGTGCCGGTGGTGATGATCTCCGGCCACGGCAATGTCGAGACCGCGGTCTCCGCCATCAAGCGCGGCGCCTACGACTACATCGAGAAACCGTTCAAGGCCGATCGCCTGGTGCTGATCGCCGAAAGGGCGCTGGAATCATCGCGTCTCAAGCGCGAGATTCGTGAGCTGCAGATCCGGTCCGATCGCCAGGAAGGCATCGTCGGCGGGTCGTCGGTGGTCAACCAACTCCGCAACACCATCGATCGCGTCGCGCCGACCAACAGCCGCGTGCTGATCTCTGGTCCCTCCGGGTCCGGCAAGGAATCGGTGGCGCGCGCCATCCACGAGCACTCTCACCGGGCGGCCGGCCCGTTCGTGGTGCTGAACGGCGGCGCCTTCTCGCCAGATCGCATGGAGATCGAGCTGTTCGGCAGCGAGTCCGACGATGACGGCAAGCGCAAGGTTGGCGCCCTTGAGGAGGCGCATGGCGGTACGCTCTACCTCGACGAGATTGGCGACATGCCGCGCGAGATGCAGAACCGTATGGTGCGCGTCCTCGTCGATCAGGCTTTCGAGCGCGTAGGCGGTACGCAGAAGGTGCACGTCGACGTGCGTTATGTGTCGTCGACGGCGCGTGACCTCGAGCGCGAGATTGCCGAGGGTCATTTCCGCGAAGACCTGTTCCACCGCCTCGCCGTGATGGCCGTGTTGCAGTCGCACGACTGGCCGGGCAATCTCCGCCAGCTCCGCAACAACGTCGAGCGGCTGATGATCCTGACGCGCGGCGATCCGGAGGCGGTGATCACCGCCGATCTGCTGCCGTCGGAGATCGGCACCATGCTGCCGTCGCTGCCGTCGGGTTCGGGTGGGGAACACCTGATGGCGCTGCCGCTGCGGGAAGCGCGCGAGATCTTCGAGCGAGAGTATCTCAAGGCCCAGCTCAACCGTTTCGGCGGCAATATTTCGCGCACCGCCGAATTCGTCGGCATGGAGCGTTCGGCGCTGCACAGAAAGCTCAAGAGTCTGGCGATCGCCGGTTGAGGCAAGCCTTATACCAAGATGCATTGAAAATGCCTCTTGGTATTCCGTTTGCCGATTTCTCATGCCTCAGATGCAAATGAGAAATCGGCAATGGCCTCAATGAGCGGATGCGTCAGCATCTTCGCGAGTTGGTACTAATCGGTGGCGTCGCCGTCGACCTGCTCGGGCAGGTTATCCTGTTCCCATTCCTGTTGAGGGATGGGCCGGCCGAGCGTGAAAGCGAAAGACTCGACGCGTTGGAAGTCGGTTCGTGCGGTGCAACCGAACGATAGCCGATACCATTTCCCGCCGGCATGGACGGCGGCGCCGGGCGCCTCGATCGATGCTGCCGTCAGTGACGGATCTGCCGTGGCGTAGGCGACGATATGATCGGCAACGAAGCCGGCCTTCCAGCGCTTCAATTGCTCCATTGCCTCGATATTGCAGAGCTGAATCAACCGTTCGTCGCTGCCGAGCGCGGCAAGCGTTTGCCGGGTTTTCCGATTGCGAGCATCGTTCAGGACGGCGCTGGCAAAATATTCGGTTGCCGTTACTGGTGCATTGGACGGCGGACGAGCCGGATTGATCAGCGGCGCCGTCGACTGGCTGGCGGCCTGGGGCTGCGCGGGTGTGGCCGTGGTGGGAGGGGTAACGGGAGCGGGGCGGTTCTCCGGTGGGGCGACCATGACCACCTCAATCGCCGCGGGTGGCCTACTTACAGCCAAGTAGCGCGGGGCTTCGATGGCGAGGAGCGCGAGGAATGTTGCATGACCGAGGATCGACAGTACCGTCGCCGGCCGCGGCCGTATCTGCCCAAACCTCACGCCTGATCCTCCGACTTCCGCAGATGCATCGCCGGCTTTCGTGGCGGTTTGGCGGTTCCTCGGCGCCATTGCGGCTGAGAAGTCCGGACACGATGTCGTGATTGCGGTAGCGATGAGCGGATTGCCACCTTTTATCTATTGTATGGCTCTGATGACTCATTTTGCGGGGGCATATCGGACGCTGTTCACCCTCCTTTTACCACGTTGGTTCAGACTCCCTGGGTAAGGGAACGGGCCGTTCCCGCCGTTCCGCGTGAGTTCGTTGCGTATGATTACCCGCCAGCATCGCCCGTCTTCGTGGTCAATCCCAATGAGGTGGTGATCATGGATTTTGATAAGTTGGCGCAGGCCAAAACCAATTGACGTTGCTATATTTTTCTTGAATTAACTTGATTCCAGTTAACTCGCACGGCCAGTGATGCGGCTTTCGCATGATTGACATGCGATCCAAACCTTGACTTGCTCCCGGGAAAGGGGTTCCGTCGGCGCCCTACGAAATAATCCCTACACGGGAGGAACGCTCAATGGCTGTACGACCGGCGACCGAGAAGCGCAGCCGCGCTTCGGCCCCGACCTCCGCAACGAAAAAAACCGGCAAGATTTCCAACCCGGCCATCAATTATCAGGTCGCTGAGTTCGACAAGGATGATGAGCTCAAGGCTTATCACGACATGCTGCTGATCCGGCGCTTCGAAGAGAAGGCCGGTCAGCTCTACGGCATGGGTCTGATCGGTGGTTTCTGCCATCTCTATATCGGTCAGGAAGCTGTGGTCGTCGGTATCGGCAAGGCGCTGCGCGAGGGCGAGGATCAGGTCACCACCTCCTATCGCGATCATGGCCATATGCTGGCCTGCGGCATGGACCCCAAGGGGGTCATGGCCGAGTTGACCGGTCGCCAGGGCGGTTATTCACGCGGCAAGGGCGGCTCGATGCACATGTTCAGCCGCGAGAAGCAGTTCTTCGGCGGTCACGGCATCGTCGGCGCCCAGGTGCCGATCGGCGCCGGTCTTGCCTTTGCCGACAAGTATCGCGGCACCGATAACGTGTCGGTGGTCTACTTCGGCGATGGTGCCGCCAACCAAGGTCAGGTTTATGAGACCTTCAACATGGCGCAGCTCTGGAAGCTGCCGGTGATCTTCGTCATCGAGAACAACCGCTATGCCATGGGGACCTCGGTCAGTCGTTCCTCGGCGCAGACCGACTTTGCCAAGCGCGGCGAGAGCTTTAACATTCCCGGCGAGCAGGTGGACGGCATGGACGTTCGCGCCGTCAAGGCGGCTGCCGATCGCGCCGTCGAATGGGCGCGGGCCGGCAACGGTCCCTACATCCTGGAAATGCAGACCTACCGCTACCGCGGTCACTCCATGTCCGATCCGGCCAAGTACCGGACCAAGGACGAAGTGCAGAAGATGCGCGACGAGCGCGATCCGATCGAGCAGGTCAGGAAGCGGCTGGTCGAGAAGGGCTGGGCCAGCGAGGACGATCTCAAGGAGATCGACAAGAACGTCCGTGCCGTCGTGACCGAAGCGGCCGACTTCGCCTCCGCCGATGCCGAGCCGGATCCGTCCGAGCTCTGGACCGACATTCTTCGTTGACAGCGCCGAAAGGTTTTAAAAATGGCAATCGACATCCTGATGCCGGCGCTGTCGCCGACCATGGAAGAAGGCACGCTCACCAAGTGGCTGAAGAAGGTGGGCGATGACGTGAAGTCCGGCGACGTGCTCGCCGAGATCGAAACCGACAAGGCGACGATGGAAATCGAAGCCGTCGATGAAGGCAAACTTCTCGAAATCCTGGTGGCCGATGGCACCGAGGGCGTGAAGGTCAACGCCGTGATCGCCCGTGTCGGCGCGGAGGGCGAGACAAGTGCTCCCAAGCCGGCCGCCCAGGCGGCGCCGGCCGAAAAGCCGCTGCCAGTGGCGCAGGCATCAAGCACTGTGCCGGCGGCGCCTGCCGTCAAGGCGGAAGCCGATCCCGACCTTCCCGCTGGGACGCAGTTCGAAAGCAAGACGGTGCGCGAAGCGCTGCGCGAAGCGATGGCCGAGGAGATGCGCCGCGATGGCGATGTGTTCCTGATGGGCGAGGAAGTCGCCGAGTATCAGGGCGCTTACAAGATCTCGCAGGGTCTGCTTGATGAATTCGGTGCCAAGCGCGTCATCGACACGCCGATCACCGAGCATGGCTTCGCCGGTATCGGTGTCGGTGCCGCCTTCGCCGGCCTGAAGCCGATCGTCGAGTTCATGACCTTCAACTTCGCCATGCAGGCGATCGACCAGATCATCAACTCGGCGGCCAAGACGCTCTATATGTCCGGCGGCCAGATGGGCTGTCCGATCGTCTTCCGCGGCCCCAATGGCGCCGCGGCTCGAGTCGGCGCCCAGCACAGCCAGGACTATGCTGCCTGGTACGGCATGATCCCCGGCCTCAAGGTGGTGATGCCGTATAGCGCGGCTGACGCCAAGGGGTTGCTCAAGGCGGCAATCCGCGACCCCAATCCGGTGATCTTCCTCGAGAACGAGGTTCTCTACGGCCATCACTTCGATGTACCGAAGCTCGACGATTACGTGCTGCCGATCGGCAAGGCGCGTATCCACAAGGCGGGTAAGGACATCACGATCGTCTCGTTCGGCATGGGCATGTCCTACGCCATCAAGGCTGCGGAAGAACTGGCCGGCCTTGGTATTGACGCCGAGGTGATCGACCTCAGGACCATCCGTCCGATGGACATCGAGACGGTGGTCAACTCGGTCAAGAAAACTGGTCGCTGCGTGACGGTTGAAGAAGGCTGGCCGCAGGGTTCGGTGGGCTCCGAGATCGCCTACCAGATCCAGGCCAACGCCTTCGATTATCTCGATGCGCCGGTCGGCCGTATCACCGGCAAGGACGTGCCGATGCCTTACGCGGCCAACCTCGAGAAGCTCGCCCTGCCGACGGTCGGTGATGTGATCGAGGCGGTGCGCGCCGTCACCTATCGCTGAGGAGAGATAAAATGCCGATCAAGATTCTGATGCCGGCGCTCTCTCCCACGATGGAGACGGGCAACCTGACCAAATGGAACGTCAAAGTGGGCGATGCCGTGAAATCCGGCACGGTGCTCGCCGAGATCGAGACCGATAAGGCGACCATGGAGGTCGAGGCGATCGACGAGGGTGTCGTCGCCAAGCTGGTGGTCGCCGAAGGCGCGGCCGACGTGCCGGTCAACGCGGTGATCGCCATCCTCGCCGAAGAGGGCGAGGATGTTTCCACTGCCGCGGCGGCCGCCGATGGGGCTGCTCCGACCGTGGCCAAGGCGGAAGCGCCGAAGGCAGACGAGAAGGCCAAACCGGCTGAAGCGCCGAAGGCCGAGGCTCCCAAGGCGGAACAGGGCGAACGCGTCTTCGCGTCGCCGCTGGCCCGTCGAGTTGCCAAGGACAAGGGCCTCGATCTCAAGTCCGTCAAGGGCTCGGGGCCGAAGGGCCGCATCATCCTGCGCGACGTCGAAGGCGCGGAGGCCGCGCCGAAGGCAGCCGCTCCGCAGGCGTCGGCTCCGGCCGCTGCGCCCGCTCCGAAGCCGGCTGGTGCCAGCGACGAGATGACGCTGAAGCTGTTCGATCCGGGGAGCTACGAGCTGATCCCGCACGACGGCATGCGCAAAACCATCGCCCGACGCCTGACCGAGTCCAAGCAGACGGTGCCGCACTTCTACGTCACCGTCGATGTGGAGCTGGACGCGCTGTTGGCGCTGCGCAAGGACATCAACGACGCGGCGCCGACCGCCGATGGCAAGCCGGCCTACAAGGTGTCGGTCAACGACATGGTGATCAAGGCTTACGCGCTGGCCCTCAAGGCCGTGCCGGACGCCCACGTCTCCTGGACCGATGGCGGCATGTTGAAGCACAAGCACGCCGATGTCGGCGTCGCCGTGTCGATCCCCGGCGGCCTGATCACGCCGATCGTCCGCAAGGCTAACGAGAAGAGCCTTTCCACCATCTCCAACGAGGTGAAGGATCTCGCCAAGCGCGCCAAGGACCGCAAGCTGAAGCCGGAAGAATACCAGGGCGGCACCACTTCGGTGTCCAACCTCGGCATGTTCGGCGTCAAGGACTTCGCAGCCGTCATCAACCCGCCGCACGCGACGATCCTGGCGGTCGGCGCTGGCGAGCAGCGGGCCGTGGTGAAGGGCGGCCAGCTGGCCGTCGCCACCGTGATGAGCGTCACGCTCTCCACCGACCACCGCGCCGTCGACGGTGCGCTCGGCGCGGAGCTTTTGCGCGCGTTCAAGGGCTTCATCGAGAAGCCGATGTCGATGCTGGTGTGACGGAGTTTATCCGTCGTCCATTTCGGGAGGCGGTTGCCGACAGCGTCGGCGCCGCCTGCTTCCGGCGAGAGGCTTCGCCCACGCCGAACCCAGATTGAAGGCATAGACCTATGTCCCAGTATGACATCCTGATCATCGGCTCCGGTCCCGGCGGATATGTCGCCGCCATCCGTGCCGCCCAGCTCGGCCTCAAGGTTGGCGTCGTCGAGCGCGCCTATATCGGCGGTATCTGCCCCAACTGGGGGTGCATTCCCGCCAAGGCGCTGCTGCGTTCGGCCGAGATTTTCCACTATATCGAGCACGCCGCCGACTACGGCATCAAGGCCGAGAAACCGGGTGCCGATGTCGCCGCCATCGTCAAGCGGTCGCGCGGCATCGCCCAGCAGATGAGCCAGGGCGTCGGCTTCCTCTTGAAGAAGAACAAGGTCGACCTGATCTGGGGC
>JAGSYV010000204.1 GCA_018262505.1 Pseudomonadota bacterium | reverse complement strand
TTCAAGGACGACCATACGGTACAGGCCGCCGGCGGCAAGGCGCCGCTGCGCTTCTTCCATCTGGGCCGTTACTTCAAGCTGCCGGTCGGCATCTACCTCATCGACGGTGACAAGGCGCAGGAAGTCCTCTACTCGCCCGACTACTTCACCATACCCAAGGACAACCCGGCTGCGGGCTTGCCCGGCGACATTGGCTTTGCCGGTTTCCGCGTGATGGATGAGACCGGCCAGCGCGACTGGCTGGCTTTCCTCGGCGCTGCCTATTTTCGCTCGTCGGGTGCGCTTGACCAATATGGTTTGTCGGCGCGCGCGCTGGCCATCGACGTCGCCATGCCGACGCCCGAGGAATTCCCGCGCTTCACCAACTTCTATTTCGGCGCCTCCAAGGAAGGCCAGTTTGCCATCTACGCCGACGTCGAAGGGCCGCGCGTCTCGGGCGCCGTGCGCTGGGACGTCGGTCGCGATGAAAACCGCACGGTCATCATGGATATGGCCGTCCGCTTCTATCCGCGCGAAGACATCGCCCGGTTTGGCATCGCTGCCCTCACGTCGATGTTCTGGTATGACGAGACCAACCGTCAGCGGGCGCCCGACTGGCGGCCGGAAATCCACGATTCGGACGGCCTGTCCATCTGGAACGGCGCCGGTGAACGCGTCTGGCGCCCCCTCAACAACCCGATCAACGTGATGACGTCGACCTTCGTCGACAAGAACGTCAAGGGTTTCGGGCTTTGCCAGCGCGACCGCAATTTCGAGGATTACCAGGACGACGGCGTCTTCTATGAGAAGCGTTCGACGGTATGGGTCGAGCCGAAGGGCGAATGGGGCGAAGGCGCCGTACAACTCGTCGAGATTGCCACCGACGACGAGATTCATGACAACATCGTCGCCTATTGGCTGCCGGCTGAGCCGGCCAGCAGGGGCAGCGAGATCGCCTTCGACTATCGCCTCACCTGGGGCGTCGACGAGCCGCGCTCGGCGTCAGTTGGCCGTGTTTACTCGACGCGCCTCGGTTTCGGCGGCGTTCCCGGTCAGGTTCGTCCGGCCGGTGTCGTCAAATACGTGATCGACTTCGATGGCGGCGACCTCAAGGATTACAACCAGTCGTCGGGCGTCGAAGCGGTGGTGTCGGCATCCTCGGGCTCCATCTCCGGTGTCTACACGCTGCCGGTGGTCGGCACGACCCGCTGGCGCGCCGTGTTCGACTTCAAGGATGATGGCCCCACCCCGGTGGACATGCGCCTCTATCTCCGCTCCGGCGACAAGACGCTGACCGAGACCTGGCTCTACCAGCACCTACCGACGACCTTCGTCTGGCCGAAGTAAGACGGGTGTCGATCTGAATTAGGGAGGGCGGAGAGGACACTTTCCGCCCTTTCCTTATGTCAGTAATCGACCCGCATCAGGCAGAGCCCTTCCGGCGGCGCCACCGGTGCGCAGGCGCGACGGTCGGCGGCCTCCAGCGAGGACTGGAGATCGGCGGCTGTCCAGCGGCCATCGCCAACCTTCCTCAATCCACCCACCATCGAGCGGACCTGATTGTGCAGGAACGAACGGGCCGAGACCAGGAAGTGCACCTCGCCGCCGGCCTCGACAACGTCGAGTTGGTCGAGCGTTTTCACCGGGCTCTTCGATTGGCAGTCCGAGGAGCGGAAGGTGGTGAAGTCGTGCCGGCCGAGCAGTACCTTGGCGGCTTCCGCCATGCGATCGACGTCGAGCGGCACAGGAACGTGCCAGACGAGGTGGCGCTCGAGCGTCGGCGGTGCCCGCCGCACGAAGACGCGATAGCGATAGTGTCGCCTCAGCGCTGAAAAGCGCGCATCGAAGCTCTCCGGCACTTCCTCGGCTGAGACGATGGTGATGGCGTGCGGGCGAAGATGCACGTTGCCGGCGTCACGGATGGTGTCGGTGCGGAGTGTCCTGGCGATGTCGAAGTGGCAGACCTGGCCAAGGGCGTGCACGCCGGCGTCGGTGCGGCCGGCGCCCTTGATGACGACCGGCTCGCCGGCAAATCTCAGGATTGCCCTTTGCAGATAGTCCTGGACGCCGGTTCCCTCGGCCTGCGACTGCCAGCCGGAAAAACCGCTGCCGTCATATTCGATGAGAAGCCGATAGCGGGGCATGATGATCAGCCAAACTTGAAGCCGGTGGCGAGACGGGCGCCACGTGCAAAGTCGGCGAAAGCCATCGCTTTCGAGCCGGCGCGTTGCACCGTGACAAGGCGGACCGCCTCTTCGCCACAGGCGACGACGCCATCGGACGAAAGCAGTGTGCCGGCCGCGCCCGATCCTTCCGCCCGCTCGCTGCGCAGAAGCTTCACCCGCTCCTCGCCCTTGCCGAGGTCGGCGGCGAACCAGGCGCCCGGGAATGGGGAAAGACCACGAATGTGGTCATGCACCGCCGGTGCGGCCAACCGCCAGTCGATGCGGGTCTCCTCGTTGGTGATCTTCGAGGCGTAGGTGACCCCTTCTTCAGCCTGCGAAGTGAAGGTGAGCGAGTCGCTCTCGATCTTGCCGAGCGCCTCGGCCATCAGCGTGGCACCGATCGGCGACAGGGCGTCGTGCAGCTCGCCGGCCGTCATGTCCGGACCAATGACGACACGGGCCGTCAGCGCCACCGGGCCGGTATCGAGCCCTTCTTCCATCTTCATCACCATGACGCCGGATTCCGGATCACCGGCCATGACGGCACGATTGATCGGCGCGGCGCCGCGCCAGCGCGGCAACAGCGAGGCATGCAGATTGAGGCAGCAGAAGCGAGGGGCGTCGAGCACCGGCTTGGGCAGGAGGAGGCCATAGGCCACGACGACGGCGACGTCGGCGCCATGACCGGCGAAGGCCGCCTGCGCTTCTTCGCTCCTCAGAGTCTTTGGCGTCAGGACCGGAATGCCGAGTGCATCGGCGCGCGCATGAACCGGCGAACGTCGGAGGTCCATGCCGCGCCCGGCCGGCTTCGGCGCTCGCGTATAGGCGGCGACCACCTGGGTCGGGCGTTCCCATGAAGACGACCCTGAGCGGCATGACGACCTCGCGAGCGGTTGTTCCGCCCGCCTTTCATACCATGCGGAGGGTGCCGTCAAGCGCCGGGCTGGCTTGATGTCAGATCCGCGTCTTTTCCTTGGCCGCCTTGACGAATTTCTTGGTGACCCGGTCGCGCTTCAGCTTGGAGATGTGGTCGATGAACAGCACGCCGTCGAGATGGTCGATCTCATGTTGCAGGCAGGTGGCCAGCAGACCATCTGCCTCCAGCTCCTCCGGCTCCCCCGCGAGGTTGGTATAGCGGACCCGGACGCGGGCCGGCCGCTCGACTTCCTCGTAGTACTCGGGAATGGAGAGGCAGCCCTCCTCATAGACCGACAGATCCTCGGATTTCCAAAGAATTTCCGGATTGATGAAGACCCGCGGATCCTTGGCGTCCTCGTCGTGCGATACGTCGATGGTGATGAGGCGGTTCATCTCGCCCACCTGCACGGCGGCGAGCCCGATACCCGGCGCCGCATACATGGTTTCGAGCATGTCCTGGGCGAGTTTGCGAACGCCATCGTCGACGCGGGCGATGGGGGCCGAAGTCAGGCGAAGCTGCGGGGCGGGGAGTATGACGAGAGGGCGTGTTGACATGAAAAGTCAGATACGCATGGCAGCTATTTCCGTCAATAGCGACCATTCGGGCAACTCCTCGAAGCCGTTAAAACGGCCCTCAGCATTGCGTGGCGAGCATGATCTGGCCGGAACGGAAGGAGCAAGGCTTGCCTTCCCTCCATCCCGCCGGGCAATGTGGCACCATCTTGAGACTCGGGAAACGCCATGACCATTCTCGTCGCCGTCCGGGGCTGGAAGCCCGACCACTGGATCCATGCCTTGCAAGAGGCCGCACCCGATCGGCGGATCGTGCTTCCTGGTGACGCGTTCGATCCCACCACCGTCCGTTATGCGCTGGTCTGGAAGCCGGAGCCCGGCTATCTCGCGACCTTCCCTAATCTCGAGGTGATCTTCTCGCTGGGAGCGGGCGTCGATCATCTCACCACCGATCCCGACCTTCCCGACCTTCCCGTGGTCCGCATTGTCGATCCCGACCTGACGGGCCGGATGACCGAATGGGTGGTGCTCAACGTGCTTTTGCATCATCGCCGTCACGCCCATTACGCGGCGGCGCAGGCAGCTCGCGCCTGGCAGCCGCTCCGCCAGTGGGCGGCGAGCGCGGTGCGGGTCGGCATCATGGGGCTCGGCGAACTTGGTCGCGACGCGACCCGGGCGCTACTCTCGCTGGGATTCAAGGTGGGCGGCTGGAGCCGGACCGGGAAGCAGGTGGATGGCGTCGAATGCTTCCACGGCACCGAGGGCCTTGGTCCCTTTCTGGCGCGCACCGACATCCTCGTTTCTCTGCTGCCGCTGACGGCTGAAACGGAAAATCTGATCGACCGTGCTGTCATCGATGCGCTTGCCAAGGATGGCCCGCTTGGCGGACCGGTGATCCTCAATGCCGGCCGCGGCCGCTCGTTGGTGGAGGCGGACCTCGTCGATGCCCTGTCGGATGGACGTGTGAAGGGCGCCAGCCTGGATGTGTTCGCCAGCGAACCAGTGCCGCCCGACAGCCCGCTCTGGCGGGCGCCCAATCTGTTCCTGACGCCGCATGTCGCCGCCGAGAGCGACCCGGTGGCGCTCAGCCGCTATGTGGTCGGCGAGATCGCCGCTTACGAGGCCGGTCGGCCACTCCGTCATCTTGTGGATCGCGGCAAAGGCTACTGATGGCGCGGGAAAGCCGTTAGTCGGCGAAAAAGGCAACGTCCCTAAAGACCTGGATGAATTGACGGCACTCACAACAAACTGTCATATAACTCAGGTAACGAAGAACGCGGAGACGGCGAACCTTTCCCTGACCGCTTACGGCATCCCGGATTGGTGCGCCATCTGAATCGCGCGAGGCCCGCTCACCTTCTTTCGAGGGCGAGACTGGCCGTTGCCGAAGAGTGGGACATCCGGGTGCAGGGGCACCCGGCCAACAGGGGAACCCGTCATGTCGTTCAAGCTGTTTCTCGCGTCGACCATCGCCGCGCAGGCCGTTCTGTGCGCTGCCGCACCGGCGTTTGCCGCCTCGCTCGATGACCTCGTCGCTGCCGCCAAAAAGGAAGGCAAGCTGACCACCATCGCGCTGCCGCATGATTGGTGCGGCTACGGCGCCGTCATCGACGGCTTCAAGGCCAAGTACGGCCTCGAGGTCAATGAACTCAATCCGGACGCCGGCTCGGGTGACGAGATCGAGGCGATCAAGGCGAACAAGGGCAACACCGGCGACCAGGCGCCTGACGTCGTCGACGTCGGCCTCAGCTTCGGTCCGTCGGCCAAGAAGGACGGTCTGCTGCAGCCCTACAAGGTCTCAACCTGGGACAGCATTCCCGACAGCGCCAAGGATGCCGACGGCAACTGGTACGGCGATTATTACGGCGTGATGTCCTTCGGCATCAACAAGGATCTCGTCAAGGAAAGCCCGGCCGACTGGGCCGATCTCCTGAAGCCGGAACTCGCCAATGCCGTGGCGCTGGCCGGCGATCCGGCCTGTCGGCTGCCGGCGGTGACGTTGCCAAGGCTGGCGAAGCCGGTCTCGGCTTCTTCAAGAACGTCGTCGCCAAGGGCAACTTCGTCCCGGTGATCGGCAAGTCGGCCTCGCTCGCTCAGGGCACCACCCCGATCATCGCTGCCTGGGACTACAATCTCCTGTCCTGGCGCGACACGCTGGCCGGCAATCCGCCGATCGACGTTGTCGTCCCGAAGACCGGTGTTCTGGCCGGCGTCTACATTCAGGCGATCTCGGCCTATGCGCCGCATCCCAATGCCGCCAAGCTGTGGATGGAATACCTCTATTCGGACGAAGGTCAGCTCGGCTGGCTGAAGGGCTATTGCCATCCGATCCGCTTCAACGACCTCGCCAAGAACGGCAAGGTGCCGCAGGCGTTGCTCGACAAGCTGCCGCCGGCCGAGGCCTATGCCAACGCCATCTTCCCGACGCTCGACGAGCAGGCGGCCTACAAGGAAACCATCACCAAGAATTGGGACAGCGTCGTCGGCGCCGACGTCAAGTAAGGCCCGGCGCGGCCGGAAGGCCGCCTGCCCCCGATTCCCGGTTCCGCCCTCCAGCTCGCGCTGGAGGGCGGTTTTCCGCGATCGCCGATCCGGATAGCGAACAGCATGGCTTCCAACGCTTCGCCTGCCAGTCTTCCTCGCCTACGCGTGCCCTGGGCCGTCGTTGGCGTCACGCCCTTCATGGTCTTTGCCCTTCTGTTTCTGATTTTGCCGACCCTTTTTCTGGTGGCCGGCGCTTTCCAGGACAGCGACGGCGGCTTCACGCTCACCAATCTCGGCAAGCTGTGGACCCCGACCATCCTTTCTTCCTACTGGATATCCATCAAGGTGTCGGTCGCCTCGGCGGTGATGGGCGCTGTGATCGGGGCTTTCATCGCCTATGCGGCGGTGTCCGGCGGCCTGCCGCATTGGATCCGGCCGACCATCATGACCTTCTCCGGCGTCGCCTCGCAGTTCGCCGGCGTACCACTTGCTTTCGCCTTCCTGGCAACGCTCGGTCGGCAAGGGCTCGTCACGCTCTTCCTGTCGGCGATTTTCGGCGTCAACATCTACGCGCAGGGGTTCAATCTCCTGTCCTTCTGGGGATTGACGCTCACCTATCTCTATTTCCAGATTCCGTTGATGGTGCTGATCGTCACGCCGGCTATCGAGGGGATCAAGAAGGAATGGCGCGAAGCGGCGACCACCCTCGGTGCTTCCAGCTGGCAATACTGGCGTTACATCGCCGGCCCCGTGCTGCTGCCGAGCTTTCTTGGCGCGACGCTGCTTCTGTTCGCCAATGCCTTCGGCGCCATTGCCACGGCCTATGCGCTGACCGGCTCGTCGCTCAACATCGTCACCATCCTGCTGTATGCGCAGATCCGGGGCGACGTCCTGCATGATCAGAATCTCGGCTACGCCATTGCCTTCGGCATGATCGTCATCACCGGTCTTTCCAATCTTTGCTACATCCTGCTCCGCGTGCGCAGCGAAAGGTGGCTCAAATGAAGTCCAGCCGCCTTGGCCACTGGCTCGCCATTCTCATCGGCACGCTCTACTTCCTAGTGCCGCTCGCCGCCACTTTCGAGTTCTCGCTGAGAAAGGTCCGAGGCATCTACAGCTTCGAGGCCTACCGCGTGGTGCTCGCCGATCCGCATTTTCAAGCGTCTTTCAGCTTTTCGGTGGCGCTCGCCATCGTCACCATCATCTTCGGCATGGCGATCATCGTGCCGATGGCTTACTTCGTCGAACTGAGGCTCAGGAAGCTCCGGCCCTTCATCGAGTTCATAACGCTTCTGCCGTTGGTGGTGCCGGCCATCGTCATCGTCTTCGGCTATTTGCGCCTTTACAATTCGTCGAGCCTTTTGCCGCTGACCAACTCGTCGCTCGGCACGAATTTTTTGCTCGCTTGCGGCTATGTGACGCTGGCGCTGCCCTACATGTACCGGTCGATCGAAACAGGACTTCGCTCGATCGACGTTCGGACGCTGACCGAAGCCGCCGAAAGCCTGGGCGCCTCCTCGGGCACCATCATCTGGCGCGTCATCCTGCCCAACATCCGCTCAGCCATGCTGTCGGGCGCCTTTCTGACCTTTGCCATCGTCATCGGCGAGTTCACCTTCGCCAGCCTGCTCAATCGGCCCGCCTTCGGTCCCTACCTCCAGCTTATTGGCGCCAATCGTGCCTATGAGCCGGCAGCGCTGGCCGTCATGGCCTTCATGATCACCTGGGCCTGCATGGGCATTATCCAGGTTATCTCCCGCAACGCCGCCGCCGCCCGCCCTTGATCGGCCCACCGCACGGAACCGCCCGATGTCCTTCATCGAAATCAGCCACCTCAAGAAGTCCTTCGGTCCGAATACCGTGGTCCACGACTTCAACCTTTCCATCGAGAAGGGTGAGTTCATTTCCTTCCTCGGCCCGTCGGGCTGCGGCAAGACCACGATTCTCAGGATGATCGCTGGCTTCGAGGCTGCCTCGTCGGGCTCGATCCGGGTCGGCGGCGCCGAGATGACGAACTTGCCGCCGGCAAAGCGCAACGTCGGCATGGTGTTTCAGGCTTACGCCCTCTTTCCCAACCTGACGGTGGCCGGCAACATCGGCTTCGGTCTCAAGATTGCCGGCAAGGAAAAGGGCGAGATCGACGCGCGCGTCGCCGAGATGCTTGAGCTGATCAAGCTGCCGGAGCTTGGCGACCGCTATCCCTATCAGCTCTCCGGCGGCCAACAGCAGCGTGTGGCGCTCGCCCGTGCCCTGGCGATCAAGCCGCAGGTCCTGTTGCTCGACGAACCGCTGTCGGCGCTCGACGCCAAGATCCGCGTTTCCTTGCGCGAGGAGATCCGCGCCTTGCAACGCGAGCTCGGCATCACCACCGTGTTCGTCACGCATGACCAGGAAGAGGCGCTGTCCATCTCCGATCGCATCGTGGTGATGAATCAGGGCCGTGCCGATCAGGTCGGCACGCCTTCGGAGATCTACAACAATCCGGCGACACGCTTCGTTGCCAGTTTTGTCGGCACGCTCAATCTTCTGGAGGCCCGTGTGGTCGATCCGGCAACCGGCCGCGTATCGATCGATGGTCAGCCAGTGGTCACCAAGCGCGACATGTCCGCCTTCGGGATTGCCGACGAGGCAATTGTCGCGTTGAGGCCCGAAGCGCTCATCCTCGGCGGTGGCGACGATGACCGCAACACGCTGACCGGCAGCGTCGAAGAGGTGGCGTTCCTTGGCGCGGTCATCCGGGTGCGGGTGCGGCTCAGGGAGGCGCGGGTGTCGCTCGATATTTTCAACGATCCAGCGCTCGAACTGCCCAAGATCGGCATGTCGGCCAGTGTCTCCTTCAAAAAGGAAGACCTTTTGATCCTTGCATCCCATTGAGGGCTATCGGCCCGCGCGTGGCTATGAAGAAGGCCGCTCTCCGGGGAGAGCGGCCTTTCGTATTTCCTGGGACAGGAGCGATCAGGGCGCGGGAGTGGGGGCGGGCGCCTCATCGTCGCCCGGACCGACATTCTGGCCCATCCAGCGCTGCATCATGCCGGGCCCATGATGGCGGCCCTGCCGACCGTCGCGGCCCCAGCCATCGCGGTCGGAGCGGCTGGGAAGCGAGTAGGTGCCATCGTCGTTGCGGTCGAGCCGGCTGAGCATGTGGTCGCCCGCCGCCTCCATTTCGGCCTTGGTGATCTTTCCGTCACCGTCAGCGTCGAGGCGCTGGAAGGAACGGACCATCATCTCCCGGTGCTGCTTCCAGAACCAGGGCTCAAAGTCCTGAATGGTGATCCCGTCCTTGCCGCTGGGATTGGCCTCGGTGAACATCTTGTCGCGGTAGGCGGTGATCTCGGCGGTGTCGAGCTTGCCATCCTTGTTGGTGTCGGCCTCGGCGAACAGCTTCATCGGGCCGCCCTCAGGGCCCATGCCCATCATGCCCATGGGACCCATACCCATCGGCCCCATGCCGGGGCCGGCAGCGAAGGCAACGGTGCCGATAGCGACGACAGAGATGGCGGAAATCGTAGCGAGTGTGAGCGCTTTCACGGGAACTTCTCCTTGTTGTCCGTTCCGCCCACGGCTCGATGGGGGTTCCCGTCGGCGGTGAAATCAACATAGGGAGCAATTGTCGCCCAAATTCGCCGAGAAAGGTCCTGGTTGTATTGAGCGGTAACTTCACCCACACCTGATACATCTCGATACCATTTCCTTTGGCATGGATCCGGCGGATCGCTATCCTTGGGAAACAACCGCCCGAGTATCCGTCATGACCGAGCCGCAACCCCACATCCTGGTGGTCGACGACCATCGCGAAATCCGAGACCTCATTGGCCGCTATCTCATAAAGAATGGCTTTCGCGTCACCACGTCCGAGAGTGCGGCGGCGGCCCGCAAGGCCTTGAAGGCGGCGGCCGTCGATCTTGTCGTCCTCGATATCATGATGCCCGGCGAGGATGGTCTCAGCCTCTGCCGCTTCTTGCGCGAAAGCTCGGAGACGCCGGTCATCCTGCTCACCGCCATGGCCGAGGACACCGACCGCGTGGTTGGCCTGGAGATCGGTGCCGACGATTACCTGACCAAGCCCTTCAACCCGCGTGAACTGCTCGCCCGCATCCGCGCCGTATTGCGCCGGACACAGGCGGTGCCCAAATCTCGAGACCCACTGGAGGCCCGCCGGTTGAAGTTCGACCGCTTCGTGCTGGATGCTCGCCGCCGTGAACTGATTGGCGGCGACGGAGTGGCTCTGCCACTTTCGACGGCCGAGTTTCAACTGCTGGCCGCCTTCCTGAAGCGTCCAAACATGGTGCTGAACCGCGATCAGCTGATGGATCTCACATCCGGTCGCACGCCGCAGATCTTCGATCGTTCCATCGACAACCAGGTGAGCCGGCTTCGCAAGAAGATCGAGATCGATCCGAAAAGTCCCGAGCTGATCAAGACGGTTTGGGGTGGTGGCTATATCTTCGCCGCCGAGGTTCAGGAAATGTCCGAGTGAAGACACGTTTGTTCCCCCGTAGTCTCGGCGGCCAGCTCTCGGTGCTGCTGATCGCCGCCGTACTGATCGCCCAGATGATTACCCTGGCCTTCTTCGCCGAAAGCCGTCGGTCGGCGATCGACGCGGC
>JAGSYV010000203.1 GCA_018262505.1 Pseudomonadota bacterium | reverse complement strand
TTCCTGCAGCGCCTCGACCGTCCAGATGTCGTTGAAGCGGATGTTGAAGGCGATCTCCACCTCGGCCGGCACGACATTGGTGGCGCGATTGCCCGTCTCGACCGAGGTGACCTCAAGGTTGGAGGGCTGGAAGCGTTCATTGCCGCCGTCGAACGGCGGGTCCATCAGCGCGGCGATCACTGCGGGCACGACGCGCAGCGGATTGTCGGCAAGATGCGGATAGGCAACGTGGCCCTGCACGCCCTTGAGCTTGACGAAACCGGACAGCGAACCGCGACGGCCGACCTTCACCATGTCGCCGAGGGCGGTAGGGTTGGTCGGCTCGCCGACGATGGCGTGGCTGAAGCGCTCGCCGCGCTTGGACGCCCAATCGAGAAGTTTCACCGTGCCATTGATCGAAGGTCCTTCCTCGTCCCCCGTGATGAGAAAGGAGATGCGACCGCCGAAATCCTGGCCGTTGTCCTCGATGAAATCCAGGACGGCGGCGGCGAAGGCGGCAATGCCGCCCTTCATGTCGACGGCGCCGCGGCCATAGAGCCTATCGCCCTCGATGTCCCCGTCAAACGGACCGTGGCTCCACAGCTCCGGCTTGCCGGGCGGCACCACGTCGGCCACAGCTCCGGCTTGCCGGGCGGCACCACGTCGGTATGGCCGGCAAAGGTCAGGTGGCGATTGCCGGCGCCGATGCCGGCGAACAGGTTCTCGATGTCCGGCGTGCCCGCGTCGCTGAAGACGGGACGATCCACCGTGAAACCGGCCGGTGCCAGCAATCCTTCGAGAAAGGCGAGCGCCCCGCCCTCGGCGGGTGTCACCGACGGGCACATCAGAAGGTCGCGGGCGATGGCGACGGGATCGTGGGGCATGTCCCCTCCTCAAAACAAAAAAACGGCCGGCAGTCCCTGCCGGCCGTTCGGATAGCACGGATTCGCCTTTCGGTCAGTCGCGCAGCAGCTCGTTGATCGAAGTCTTGGAACGCGTCTGGGCATCGACCTTCTTGACGATGACGGCGCAATAGGTCGTCGACCTTCTTGACGATGACGGCGCAATAGGTCGACGGCCCCCAGTTCTGGCCGGGCAGCGGCTTGCCGGGGATCGAGCCGGAGACCACCACCGAATAGGGCGGCACCTTGCCCATGTGTACTTCGCCGGTGGCACGATCGATGACCTTGGTCGACTTGCCGATGAAGACGCCCATGGAGATCACCGAACCCTCGCCGACGACAACGCCTTCGACAACCTCGGAACGGGCGCCGATGAAGCAATTGTCCTCGATGATGGTCGGGCCGGCCTGCATCGGCTCAAGCACACCGCCGATGCCGACGCCGCCCGAGAGATGAACGTTCTTGCCGATCTGGGCGCAGGAGCCGACGGTGACCCAGGTGTCGACCATGGTGGCGGTGTCGACATAGGCGCCAAGGTTGACGAAGGACGGCATCAGCACGGCACCCGGCGCGATATAGGCCGAGCGGCGGACGATGGCGCCGGGCACGGCACGGAAGCCGGCAGCCTCGTAGGCGGCGGCATCCATGCCTTCAAACTTCGAGGGCACCTTGTCCCACCAGGAGGCACCGCCAGGAGCGCCGGAGATCAGCGCCGTCGGCGTCAGGCGGAAGGAGAGCAACACGGCCTTCTTGAGCCACTGGTTGACCACCCACTCGCCGTCGATCTTTTCCGCAACGCGTGCTTTGCCACCATCAAGCAGGTCGAGAGCAGCCTCGACGGCGTCACGCACTTTACCCTTCGTCTCTTGCGTAACGGAGGCGCGATCCTCCCAGGCGGCGTCAAGGGTGGCGACGAGGTCGGCGTAGGCGGCCGTGGCGGCAGTCTCGGTCATGATGGTCTCCGAATGGGCCATGCAGGATTGGCATCGGCCTCGTGCTTTAGGGGTTTTGCCCGGCGCGCGCAACAAAAGCGGCGACCGTCAGAGCAAAACGCCATGCGCTCCTGAGCCGGTCGTCGGGAAGATGGCACGCGTGACGACGGCCAATTCAAATCAGGAAAAGCTTTCCCGCTTCAAAGCCTTATCACCGCCACCACCGAAGAGCCGGCGGCCTTCACTGCAAAAGGGCCGGTCCAACCACCGTAAGCCGAGGCGTGCATAAGTATTATCACATCCGGCTTTGCAGATGGCCTGTGATCAGCCAGCCTTTCGGTCTTTCTTCTTGCCCTTATAGGGCGGCTTGCCATCGCGCGGCTCCTTGTAAGGTGCCTTACCGTCGCGCGGCGCATCCTTGTAGGGCGCCTTGCCGTCACGGGGGGCATCCTTATATGGCGGCTTGCCGTCGCGCGGCGGTCTAGCCTTGGCCTTCGGACGGTCGTCCTCACGCCGGGGCTTGTCCTTGCGGGGGCCGGCAGGTCCCGCCGATGGCGGGCCATCGGCACGGAAGATGACGACATTCTCGTCGTTGCCAGCGGCGGAGAGCCGCTCCATGGCGGCGATGCCGCCCGGTGCCACTTCCGCGAAAGTCTCGCCATCGGCGAGGCGGATGGCGCCGAAGTCGCGGCCCTTGAGACCGGATTGGCGGCACAGGAAGGCGAGGATGCGCTTGACCTCAGCGCCGTCGCGGCGGCCGACCGACAGGCGGAACCAGGCGGAACCGGTGAAGTCGACGGTATCCCGCAGTTTCGGTCGTTCGGGGGCGTCGGCGGCGCGGCGCGGCTTATGCTCGACGGGATCGCTGATTTCCTCGGGCGACGGCAGTCGGGTGCGAGCGAGGCGGACAAAGGCGGCGGCCAACTCCTCGGCTGTCCTGCCCTCGGCGAGGCGGCTGGCGAAGGCACGCTCGTCCTCGCCAATCTCCTCGCTGAGCAGTGGATCGGCGAGCAGACGCTCCTCATCCAGCTTATGGATCGTCTCGGCTGAGGGCGCCGCCTCTGAGAACAACTCGATACCGGCACCGGCCAGCAGGCTTTCCGCCCGGCGGCGACGGGTCGACGGCACCAGCAGCACGGAGACGCCCTTGCGACCGGCTCGACCGGTGCGGCCGGAGCGGTGCAGCAGCACCTCGCTATCATGCGGCAGATCGGCGTGGATGACGAGGCCGAGATCGGGCACGTCAAGGCCGCGCGCCGCTACGTCGGTGGCGACGCAGACACGGGCGCGACCGTCGCGCAATGCCGATAGCGCTTCGTTGCGCTCGCCCTGCCCCATCTCGCCGGAAAGCGCCACGACGGAGAAGCCGCGCTCGAGAAGCGCACCGGTCAAGCGCTTCACGCCCTCGCGCGTACCGCAGAAAACGATGGACGTGGTCGCATCGTGAAAGCGCAGAAGGTTGACCACCGCTTTCTCGATCTCATGGGGAAAGACGCGAACGGCGTGATAATCGATGTCGGCATGCACCTCGCCGTCCTCGGCGACGTCGACGCGCGTCGCATCCTTCCGCATGAAGTCGCGGGCGAGACGGACGATGTCGGCCGGCAGCGTGGCGGAGAACAGCAGCGTCTGGCGATCGGCGGGGGCGGCGCCGAGCAACTTCTCGAGGTCTTCGCGGAAACCGAGGTCGAGCATCTCGTCGGCTTCGTCGAGCACGATGGCCACCGCGTCGGTCAGGTCGAGGTTGCGGCGATCGAGGTGGTCGCAGAGGCGACCGGGCGTACCGACGACGATATGGGCGCCCTGCGCCAGTTGCCGCTGCTCGCGGCGCGGGTCCATGCCGCCGACGCAGCAGACGAGGCGGGCACCGGTCTCGCCATAGAGCCAGGCGAGTTCGCGCGCCACCTGCAACGCGAGCTCGCGGGTGGGCGCGACGACGAGAGCGAGTGGCTTTCCGGCCGGGCCAAAGACCTCGGCCGGGCCGAGAAGACGCTCGGCGAGCGCCATGCCGAAGGCAACGGTCTTGCCGGAGCCCGTGCGGGCGGACACCAGCATGTCTGCACCGGCGAGCTCCGGTGCGGCAACGGCCGACTGGACAGAGGTGGGATCGGCGTAACCACGGGCGGCGAGTGCTCGCGCCAGCGCGGGATGGGCTTGAGAAAAAGACATGGGCTTCCTGGGAGGGGACGCGCGGGCAACGGCGAGGGCCGGCACGGCGCGAGAAAAAGGAGCCTTCTCATACAGGCGAAAGCCCGATTTCACCAGCCCCGACAGCGCATGGCTCATCAGCCGGAAAGCGTGTCGGCGATATGGGTAAGAAAGGCTGGAAGATCGGCGGTGATGAAGTCGGCAGCGGCCCCATCGAAGTGTGGCGTTGTCCGACCGGTCACGAGAACAGTGCGCATGCCGAGGGCGCGCGGCACCACGAGGTTGCGCGGCGTATCTTCGAACATGGCGGCGACCGTCGGCTCGATGGAAAAGCGAACGAGGAAGCCGGCGTAGGTCGCCTCGGCCGGCTTCGGCAGAAAGCCGGCGTCGACGATGTCGAACACGCCGTCGAAGCGGTCATCGATGCCCAGACGGGAAAGGGTCTCGCCCGCATGGGCGTGGGTAGCCGAGGTGAGGATGAATTTGCGGCCCGGCAGACGGGAGAGCGCCGCGGCAAGCGCCGGATGCGGGGTGAGCACCGAGAGGTCGACCGCGTGAACCTCCGCAAGAAAATCCTCCGGATCGACGTCGTGCTCTTCCATCAGGCCGCGCAGCGTCGTGCCATAGCGGGCGGCGTAGTTCCGTTGCAGGGCGAAGGCGTCTTCGGCGGTGACGCCCGTTACCCGCGCCATATAGCTGCGGATGCGGCCCATCACGGCGGTGAAAACGCCAATCTCCGGCGGATACAGCGTGTCGTCGAGATCGAAGATCCAATCCCGAACGCCGGCGAAGAGGGAGAGATCGTCGCCGGCGAGCAATGCGTCGGCGGTCATCAGCGGCGGATGAGCGTGCCGGCGCCTGTCTCGGTAAAGATCTCCAGGAGAACCGCGTGCGCCGTCTTGCCGTTGACGATCACCGCCGCGTCGACGCCGCGCTTCAAGGCGTCAAAGCAGGTCTCCACCTTGGGGATCATGCCGCCGGAAATGGTGCCGTCGGCGATCAGCGCCTGCGCCTCGACACGCGTCAGTTCCTTGAGAAGCTGGCCGTCGCGGTCGAGCACGCCCGGCACGTCGGTCAGGAACAGCAGGCGCGCAGCGTGCAATGCGCCGGCGATGGCGCCGGCGAAGGTGTCGGCGTTGACGTTGTAGGTCTCGCCATCGACGCCGGGAGCGACGGGCGCCACCACCGGAATCAAGTCTTCCTTAGCCACCATGTCGAGCACGGCCGGGTTGACCACCTTGGGCTCGCCGACGAAGCCGAGGTCGATGACCTTCTCCATCTCGCTGTCGGGGTCGCGCATGGTACGCGTCGCCTTCTCGACGGTGACGAGGTTGCCATCCTTGCCGCAGAGGCCGATCGCCCTGCCACCCTCGGCGTTGAGCGCCGAGACGATCTGCTTGTTGATGGAGCCGGCCAGCACCATCTCGACGATTTCCATGGTGGCGCGGTCGGTGACGCGCAGGCCGTTCTTGAATTCGCTCTTGATGCCGAGCTTATCGAGCATCGCACCGATCTGCGGGCCGCCGCCATGCACGACGATCGGCTTCATGCCCGATTGCTTCAGCAGCACGATGTCGCGAGCGAAGGCCCGGGCGAGATCGGGGTCGCCCATGGCGTGGCCGCCGTATTTCACCACGATGGTCTTGTCGTCGTAGCGCTGCATGTAGGGCAGCGCCTCCGAGATGATACGGGCGCGCGACAGCATCGCTTCGGTGGATTCGGGCGGGGATGTGGTCATGGCGGCCTCGGCGTCGGTTGGATCGACAAGGCCTATAGCCGATCGAGGGTCAAGGCTCAACGGCTGAACCGCGAGCCGCGCCACCCGTCGCCGCTCAGGCGCCAGCAAGTAGCCGAGAAATCGCCGTGCGCAGATCCTCGACGCCCGCACCCTTTTCGCTTGAGGTGGCGATCACTTCGGGGAAGGCCGCCGGACGCTTGCGAATGCGCTCGGCCGTGTCGGCCAGCACCTTGTCGATGCCGCCCGGCTTCAGCTTGTCGGCCTTGGTCAGCACGATCTGGTAGGAGACGGCGGCCTTGTCGAGCAGCGTCAACACGTCTTCATCGTTCTTCTTGATGCCATGACGGGCGTCGATCAACACGTAGACACGACGGAGATTGGGCCGACCGCGCAGATAATGGCGGATCATCGCGTTCCAGATGTCGACCTTCTCCTTGGG
>JAGSYV010000092.1 GCA_018262505.1 Pseudomonadota bacterium | reverse complement strand
GTGATGCCGATGCGGCCGGCATGGGCGATGTCCGCTTTCACGGCCTCAAGGTCTGCGCCATCCTCAAGTTTCATCGTCACTTCGTCGCCGTCGAGGCCAACTTCCTCCGCGGCGGCGATCAGTGTGTCCACTTGAGAAAGATCGCCACCTTCTTCAAAGTACAGCGAGAACAGACGCTCCAGCATGGCATCGCCAAGGCCCTCATCAGCCGCCCAACGGATGAGACGATGGGCGTCGAACGTGTTGGGGCTCTTCTCGATAAGATCGAAAGCATAGGTTATGCCGACGTCGGCGCCGAGAGCGAACAGACGGGCATGCGCTTCATCCAGCGCGTCGGCGCTGCCGAATTTGCCTATGATGTATTCTTCGCGGTCGATTCCTTCCCGAGGGATGGTCGGATCGAGCTGGAATGGCCGATAGCGGACCTCGATGTCGAGATCGTCCAGTTCGGCGATTGCCGCATCGAGCCGGCGTTTGCCGAGGAAGCACCAGGGACAGACAACATCGACGATGACGTCGAGATGGAGCTTGGATTTCTGCATAGGCACTCCTCGGGTGATTGCTTGGGGATGATTGTCTGGGTCGGCGGTGGCGCTTGGGCCATCCTACCACCGATTACGGACGAGGGCGGACACGGACTCGACCAATGTTTCATGGCAGAGAAGCTGTGAGCCCCGTTACATAACGGCCGGTTATAGAGGGGCCAGCGTGATCGAGAACCGCATCAAACATAGGCATCTGAGTTCTTTTGTGGAAGTTGCCCGGCTGAAAAGCATTGGCAAGGCGGCGGTATCGCTATCCATCAGCCAGCCCGCGGTGTCGAAGACCATCCGTGAACTCGAAGAAATTCTCGGTGTGGAGCTGTTCGATCGCAGCCACCGGTCCGTGGTTCTTTCCTATTATGGCGAGGTCTTCCTGCGCTTTGCCAGTGCGTCGATCGCTGCGCTGCGCCAGGGTGTCGAATCGGTCGAGCTGGCGCTGAAGCAGGGTGCGTCGATCATCCGTGTGGGTGCGCTCGCCTCGGCGTCATCGCGTGTTCTGCCGGGGGCGGTCTCACGTTTCCTCGGCACCAGCGTCGGAACGACGCCGCAGATCATAACCGCCGATAATAGCGCCATCCTTGCGCAGTTGAGATCTGGCGAACTCGATTTCGCGCTTGGGCGCATGGGCTCGCCTGCCAGCATGGTCGGTCTCGCCTTCGAACATCTCTATACCGAGCGTGTCGCGGTGGTGGCGCGGCGTGAGCATCCACTGTTCGCCCAAGGGGCAGGTTTGGGGCGCCTCTCGGATTATGTCGTGTTGGTGCCGCCGCCAGGGTCGATCATCCACGATCACGCCGTCGAACTGTTGATCCGCCTGGCCGTCGGGCCACGGCTTCGGCGTATCGATACGGTGTCAACGGTTTTCGGCCGAGCATTTGCCACCACGAGCGACGCCATCTGGATCGCCCACTATGGCGAGGTGGTCGGCGACCTTGCCGCCGGCACGCTTCGCGAGTTGCCGGTCGATACGTCCGATACCTTCGGGCCGCTGGGGCTGATTGTTCGCTCCGGTGCGCCACTTGAACTGGGCGCTGAGCTGATGATGGCGGCCATTCGCGATGTGGCGAGCGAGGTGCGGGCGGAGGGGGAGCGCTGACTCCTTGTAATTAGCCGGCCCGGATCAACCGCACCGCTTCGTCGCGGCCGAATAGATAGAGCAGCAGGCGCAGCGCTTCACCGCGCGGGCCGGCAAGGCCGGCGTCGCGGGTGAGCAACAGAGCCGCGTCATCACGGGCCGTTTCCATCAGGGCACCGTGGTGCTCGGGGCGGACGAAGCGAAAGCCGGGCATGCCGCTCTGGCGGGTGCCGAGCAGTTCACCGCCGCCTCTGAGCTTCAGGTCCTCTTCGGCGATGCGGAAGCCGTCCTCGGTGTCACGCATCACGTTCAAACGTGCCTTGGCTGTTTCGCCCAGAGGCCCCTTGTAGAGCAGCACGCAGGCCGACGACTTGTCGCCGCGGCCGACCCGGCCGCGCAATTGGTGCAGTTGGGCAAGGCCGAAGCGTTCGGCGTGCTCGATGACCATGATGGTGGCGTCTGGGACGTCGACACCAACCTCGATCACGGTAGTGGCTACCAGGATGTGGGCTTCCCCTGCCTTGAAGCGGGCCATGGCGGCGTCCTTCTCAGCCGCCTTCATGCGGCCATGGACGAGCGCCACATCGTCGCCGAAATGCTGCCTGAGGTCGGCATAGCGCTCTTCGGCGGCGGCCAGGTCGATGGTTTCGCTTTCCTCGACCAGCGGACACACCCAGTAGATCTTGGCGCCTTCCAGGCGGATGGCCGACGCGACGCGCTGGACGATCTCGCCGATACGTTCCTGTGGCACCGTGACGGTGGCGATGGGTTTGCGGCCCGCCGGTTTCTCCGTGAGACGAGAGACGTCCATGTCGCCAAAATAGGCAAGCATCAGCGTGCGCGGAATGGGTGTCGCCGTCATGACGAGCAGGTCGGTGGTCAGGCCCTTGGCCGACAGCGCCAGCCGTTGGTGGACGCCGAAGCGATGCTGTTCGTCGACGACGGCCAGCGTCAGGTTGCGGAACTCCACAGCCGACTGGAACAGCGCATGGGTGCCGACGACGATGTCGACCTCGCCGGCGGCGATTCTCTCCAGCGTCTCCCGCCGGCCCTTTGCTCTGTCGGCGCCTGTCAGAAGGGCAAGCCGAAGCCCCGCTGCCTCGGCCAGGTTGGCCATGGACTGGGCGTGCTGGCGGGCGAGCAGTTCGGTTGGTGCCATCACCGCAACCTGTCCACCGGCCTCTACGGCGGCCGCAGCGGCAAACAGAGCCACCATGGTCTTTCCAGATCCGACATCGCCCTGAATGAGCCGCACCATGCGCGATGGCGCCGAGAGGTCGGCGACCGAGTCGGCGATGGCCGCATCCTGAGAGCTTGTCAGGCGAAAGGGCAGGGCGGCGCGCAGGAGACGGGCGATATCGCCGTTGGGCAGGCGCGGTCGGTTCGCCGTGCCTTTGAGCTGGCGCCTGACGAGGGCGAGGGCCAACTGGTTGGCGAGCAACTCGTCATAGGCGAGGCGGGTAAGGGCCGGGCTCGGCTGGTCGGTCTCCTCGGCGGCCTCTGGTTTATGAAGATATCGCAGTGCCTCGGCAAAGGAGGGCCAGTCCTCGCGGCGACGGTGTGCCTCGTCGAGCCATTCCGGCAGAGTGGGCAAGCGGGAGAGCGCCGCGTCGGCCAGACGGGCGATCAACCGGCCGCCCACGCCCTCGGTCATCGGATAGACCGGCTCGAGGCGCGGCAGCTTCTCGGCCTCGACCTCCAGCACCACGTGGTCGGGATGGCTCATCTGCGGCGCACCGTTGAACCGTTCGATGCGGCCGGAAAGGAGCACCGTTTCTCCGACCGGATAGAGCTTTTCGAGCCAGCCCTTGTCGGCGCGGAAATAGGTGACGGTGAGTTCGCCGCTGTCGTCGTGAACGGCGATACGGTAAGGCGCCCGCGACTGGGGCGGTGTAGGGCGATGACGGTCGACGCGAACGCGCAGCGTGACGATCGCTCCTTCTGGCGCCGATTCGACCAGCGTCTCATGGCTACGGTCGATCAAGCCGGTCGGAATATGAAACAAGAGGTCGAGCACCACCGCGCCGCGCGTCGCCTCACGGCCGGGACCGACCAGTTTCTCAAGCTTGGGCGCCGTGCGTGGGCCAACGCCGGGAAGGGATGTGAGCGGTTGAAAGAGAGGATTGAGGATGTCGGGACGCATGGCACGGGATGTTATGGCATCCGCCCGAAAAGTTGCAGACTTTTCGGATAAGCGGATGCTGGGGGGATTGGAACGCCCGAAAAGTTGCAGACTTTTCGGATAAGCGGATGCTGGGGGGATTGGAACGCCCGAAAAGCTGCAGACTTTTCGGATATGCGGCTTAACCGCGGTTCACCAAAAAAGACGGACGCCCGAGGGCGTCCGGAAATTCGGCCGACGAAATGGCCAGTGGCTTTGCAATATCGCAATTTCCAATCTACGGCTGAGCGGCTGAATGAATGCCGCGACCGCAGTTTCTCTAGCCGTTGCGGGTGAGGTTTTTGTGACGATCGGCGCGGCGCGCGCATCAGCCCAACGGTCACCGATGCTCGACAGCGGCGCGGCCAGCGGCTATGTCGGAACAATCCCTCGTCTTTTTGCGTTCAGATACGATGATCGTCGACAGCCATTGCCATCTTGATTTTCCCGACTTTGCCGGCGAGACAGACGCGCTGATCGCCCGCGCAGCGGCGGCCGATGTGCGGCTGATGGTGACGATCGGTACGCGTGTCCGCGACTTTGCCAAGGTCCGGGCCATCGCCGAGGCACACCCTCAGGTCTATTGCACCGTTGGCACCCATCCGCACGAGGCGGAGAAAGAGGCGGACGTTGCCGTTGAAGAACTGGTGAAGCTGGCTGACCACCCCAAGGTGGTCGGCATTGGCGAAGCCGGGCTCGACTATTTCTACGATTCCTCACCGCGCGATGTGCAGGTTGAGGTTTTTCGCCGGCACATCGCGGCGGCGCGAACGACCGGACTTCCGCTCTGCATTCACTCACGCGACGCCGACGTCGAGATGGCTGCTATTTTGGAGGAGGAATCGGCGAAGGGTGCCTTTCCGATCCTGCTGCACTGCTTTTCGTCCGGTCGTGGACTGATGGAGCGGGCAACAGCGCTTGGCGCCTTCCTGTCCTTTTCGGGCATCCTGACGTTCAAGCGCTCCGACGACCTGCGAGCTATTGCCCGAGATGTGCCTGAAGATCGCCTTCTGGTCGAAACCGACGCCCCTTATCTGGCGCCGCTACCTTGGCGCGGCAAGCGCAACGAACCGGCCTATGTGGCGCACACGACCAAGGTGCTCGCCGAAGTGAAGGGCGTTACGCCCGGTGAGATGGCCGCAATGACCACCGCCAATTTTGCTCGGCTGTTTGCCAAGGTGCCGCGCGAGGCGTTCGCGTCATGACCGAACGTATGCGCTTCACCATTCTCGGCTGCGGCGCTTCCCCCGGCGTACCGCGCATCGGCAACGACTGGGGCGCCTGCGATCCCAAAGAGCCGCGAAATCGCCGCCTGCGATCGTCGCTCATGGTCGAACGGATCGGTGAGGATGGTGGGGTTACCCGCATTATTGTCGACACCGGCCCGGATTTTCGCGAACAGGTTCTGCGAGCCGGTGTCGGCACGACTGACGCGGTGCTCTACACGCACTCGCATGCAGACCATATCCATGGCATCGACGAGCTCCGCCAGTTCTTTCACAACAGCGGTCATCGCGTGCCGGTCTACGCCGACGAGCAAACGGCGGCTCGGCTGAAGGATGCCTTTGGCTATTGTTTCGAGACGCCGCTGGGCTCTGGTTATCCCCCCGTCGTCGCCGAACATCGCGTCGTCGCGGGCAGGGCCTTCTCGATCAGCGGTAAAGGCGGGCCGATCGAGGTGATGCCCTACGTGCAGACGCATGGCGACATCCACAGCATCGGATATCGTTTCGACGGGGTTGCCTATTCGCCCGACGTCAGTGCCGTTCCCGATGAAAGCTGGTCGCTCATCCAAGGTGTCGACGTGTTCATCGTTGATGCGTTGCGCTACCGGCCCCACGTCAGCCATTTCTCGGTCGGTCAGGCGATCGAGGCTGGCCAGCGCGTCGGCGCGAAGCTGATCGTCCTCACCCATATGCACCATGATCTCGACTACCGGACCTTGGCCGACGATCTTCCGGCCGGTGTTGTGCCGTCCTACGACGGCATGGTGATCGAGAATGGAGCGGTAGTCGATCCGGTCGCATGACGCAAATATGGCGACGTTGCGGAAAGATAGACGTTTCGCCATGCTTTTGCCGTGCACTTAAATTTCGCTGAAACGATCATGAAGAAATAATGTTGCAATTCCGGGCCTTTCGCATGGCTGGCTTGCACGACTGATCTTGGTGACGCTACGACGAAAGTATATATGGGTGGGCAAGGCGATGGCGTCGACGCCCCTTTCGAGGGAGCGAAACTCCCGCCGATCCGTATCGTTGAAAGAAGTGAAAGTCATGTTTGGTCCGCTGAAGAAGGTTGCCCGCGCTCTGCATGTTCCCTCCACCGAGGAGCGCGAGATGCGGTACCTGAGCGCTGCCGGCGACCGCATCGAACTCGAATATCGCCAGCGGGAGATTGACCGCGGCCTGTTCCGGCGCGGCCCGTTCGGCCTGTAACCGGAGATAGCCCACGCGAAGGTGGGCGGGAAAAAGACGAGCATGACGCAAGCGCTCCCTGGCCTGACGGCCGGAGCGCTTTTGTCATTTCTTGGCGTCGCAAAAGTTTATCTGAAGATCCACCATAGTTATTCTTCAAGTTGCTTCGCATGTGGCGCATGGCCGCGTTGCGGTATACGCGCTGGTACGATCCGCAGAAATAGCTATTTTTAGTTTGCAAGAGGAAGAAACGAACGCCGGAGCAATGATGATCCCGGCGGCACCCAGAGAAAGGATGCAGCTATGTTTGCCAACCTGAAGAAGGCCTTCCGCTCCGCCAGCGCTTCCGAACGCGAGGCAGCCTATCTGAATGAGGCTGGCGATCGCATCGACCTGGAGCTTCGTCAGCGTGAGGTCGACCGTGGTCTGTTTCGCCGCAATCGGAACCTTGGTCTTTGATGTAACTCGCTGACAAACAACGATAATGTCGCTGGCGCGTTTGGTGCCGGCGACGATGGGCAAAGATGGCCGGCGAGCCACTGCGCCGGAATAGCCGAGAATAAAGTTTCCTGTCCTGTCGACGAGCGCCCGAATGGCTTGACCGCCCGGGCGCTTTTGTCGTTTCCGTCCGGGGGGCTGAGGGCTTATCGCATCGTCGCTCGTCGTTACGTCTGGTTGGGTGCGTCCGGTGCCGCCGTCTGTCGGTCTGAATGGTTAATGGATCGTTAGGTTTTTGGGATGCTGATGAAGTCGACTGAAGTTTCTCTGAATCCTGCCGAAAGAAAATCTATTGAGACCAATTCGCAGGATGCATGCGCGTCATGCAACATTCGATCTGGTCCCAAGAACAGAATACATTATGTTCATGGACGTCAGGACAGAGGAACGGATCGCTGGGTCCTGAAGAAAACCGGCGGTTCGTGGATCGAAAGGAAGATAAAATGTTCACTCACCTTCGCAAGGCCGCCCGTGCCCTTCGCCCCGCCTCCTCCGCGGAACGCGAGCTTGCCTACCTCAACGAGGCTACCGACCGGATCGACCTCGAGTACCGTCAGCGCGCCGTTGACCGTGGGATGTTCCGCAATGCCGGCTTCTGATCGCCGCCACATCGATCCCGTCATCGGGATCGCTCGCCAGTTGCCCCGGACCACGAGCCGCAGGCTCGAAGACGGTCCGGCTCCGAGAGGATTGTGAAACCCGGCCACCGTGCCGGGTTTCTCGCTATTTAGGCGCCACTTGGGCCATCAGTCTTCGGTCTTGGCTTCCTGCCAGAACCTCATTGGTCGCTCGCACCGCCGCTTCCGGATCGATGTCGAGATGGCGGCCCAGATTGGCGAGGGCGAACAGCACGTCACCGAGTTCGGCTTCGATGGCGGTGCGCGCTTCGGTCTTGTTCACCTCTCCATTGTCGGCGCGGTCCATCTCCGCTTCCAACTCGTCGAGTTCTTCGCGAATCTTCGAGAGCACGGCGCGGGGGTCGTTCCAGTCGAAACCGACGGTTCCCGCCCTTTGCTGCAGCTTGACCGCCCTTAACATCGGCGGCATGGCAATCGATACGGCATCCAGCAGGCCATGTGGACTCTCACCGCCGTGGCGGGCCGCTTTCTCGGCCTTTTCCTCGGCCTTGATCTTCTCCCACAACCCTTTCACGAGATGCGGCGTGCGGGCCTCAGCCGGCCCGAACACATGCGGATGGCGCCGGATCATCTTGCGGGTTATCGCCTCCACCACATCGGGGAAGGCGAAGGCGCCTTCTTCCTCGGCCATCCGGGCATGGAACACCACCTGCAGCAGCAGATCGCCCAACTCGTCGCAGATATCATGCCGATCGCCACGAGCAATCGCCTCGGCCACCTCGTAGGCTTCCTCAATGGTATAGGGGGCAATGGTCTCAAAGGTTTGTTGAAGATCCCAAGCGCAACCGGTTCCCGGGGTGCGCAGCCGAGCCATGATCTCGATGAGGATGGATATGTCGCGGCCGGGCTGCATGGCGAGATTCCTTGACGGTTCGGGAAAGGCGGCGCGAGATTTCGCGCGCGTGGACACCCAAGTCAACGCCGAACTGGCGGCATCTTCGTCGCATCAAGCGGCAATATGCGGCGCGAGGAAGGTTGGAAGCTCGCTGATGTCCGAAAGGCAGGCGTCGGCGATCGGCATGAGCACCGCCGCGTCGCTGGTGCCACTCAGGACGCCAATGACAAGGCCAGCACCGGCGCTTCGCCCCATGTCGATGTCATGACTGTTGTCACCGACGACGGCGATCTCCGATGGCTGGAGGCTAAGCGCTGCGGCAAAGGCGAGCGCCATGCCGGGGCCGGGCTTTACGCCATGGCCGCTGTCATAGCCGGCGACAAAGGCGATGTGATGGGTCAGGCCGAGGTGATCCAGCATCCGGCGGATGGAGGCCTCGTTGTCCGACGAGGCGATGCCAAGCGTCAGGCCCGCTGTGCGGAGTGCCGAAAAGCATGTGTCGAGATCGCCGATCGGCACCGAGCCGGTGGCCGACGCCGTGAACAGCGCATCGAGACGGCTGGCAAGGATTTCCAGCGAGAATGGGCTGCCGGCGGCTACCCAGGCGGCGGCAATTTCCATGGTACTGCCGGCGGCGAGCAGGCTGCCAGGACGGGTTATCATGCTCGTCCTGTCCATGCCGCCATGGATGAGAAGGCGGTCGGCCAAAGCACGATCGCCAGCCGCGGCGATCTCGGCAGCGGCCACATTGATTGGCCCCCAGGTGAGGTGATAGTCGAGAAGGGTTCCATCCTTGTCGAACAGAACGGCTCGAATCGGCATGGCGGGCCTTGCTGAGAAATGCGGACGGCTTTCCTTTAGTCGGAGCACACCGCGCCGGCAATCGCCACATCATCGGGGAGCGGACACATGGTGCAAACGACGGTTACCACCCTCGGCTTCGATGCCGACGATACGCTCTGGCAGAATGAGTGCTTCTTCCGCGACACCGAGGGACGCTTCCTCGATCTTCTGACCGACTTCGGCGACCGGGCGACCTTGTCGAGCCGGCTGTTCGCGGTCGAGAAGCGTAACATTCCCGTCTACGGTTTCGGCATCAAGGGCTTCGTGTTGTCGATGATGGAAACGGCGCTGGAAGTCAGTGCCGGGCAACTCGATCCCTCGGTGATCGCTGGCGTCCTGGCCATGGGTCGGGAGATGCTCAACCATCCCGTCGAACTGCTGCCGGAGGTTCGCGAAACGCTGGAAGCGCTGTCCGAGCGCTATCCGCTGATCCTGATTACCAAGGGCGATCTGTTCGACCAGGAACGCAAACTCACCGCATCGGGCCTCGCCGGGCTGTTTCACGCCGTGGAGATCGTCTCCGACAAGTCGGCTGCCACCTACGCCCGGGCGTTTGCCGCCCGGGGCGACGGGCCGGACAGGGGGCTGATGGTCGGTAACTCGCTGCGCTCCGACATTCTACCGGCACTGGAGGCCGGGGCTTTCGCCGTTCACATCCCGCACGATCTGACCTGGGTTTACGAACACGTCGACGAACCGGTCGATCATCCCCGCCTGTTCATAGAGCAGCACATTCGGAGTGTTGTGGAAATCATTGAAAAGATTAATGGAAGCGAGAATCCGCTCAAGCGTTGAGTCCGGTAGCTGGCAAGCCCCTGCCGATACCCATCGCTGTTGGTTTTGTCTTCGCGCTGCGATTCAAGCGGCTCTGCCATGCGTCAGCGCTTTCGCGTAAGTATACCAAAGTCGCGCTTTTGCCTTTGCCAAACGCGGCACCCGTGGTAGAGACCACCGCCAACTTCATTCGGTGATCGGACAGGCTTATTTTCATTTCGTCGCCCGCGAGCCCTAGGAGTTGGTCATGGCTTCATTCTTCATTCCTTCCGCAGGTGGCGAGTTCGCGCTGACCTTTGACGACGTGCTGCTGATGCCTGGCCATTCGGAAGTATTGCCGGCCGACACCGACGTCCGTACGCGCCTGACCCGCACCATCGAGCTGAACATTCCGCTGCTGTCGTCGGCTATGGACACCGTCACCGAGTCCCGCCTTGCCATCGCCATGGCTCAGGCCGGCGGTATTGGCGTCATCCACCGCAATCTCGACGTCGACACGCAGGCCGAGCACGTGCGGCAGGTGAAGAAGTTCGAGAGCGGCATGGTGGTCAACCCGGTGGTGATCGGTCCAGAGGCGACGCTGAAGGAAGCGCTCGACCTCATGAAGGCCTACAACATCTCCGGCATCCCGGTGGTCGAGAACGCCGGCGACGGCAGTCGCGGCCACGGGCGTCTCGTTGGCATTCTGACCAACCGCGACGTCCGCTTTGCCTCCGACCCAAACCAGCGCGTCTACGAACTGATGACGCGGGGCGTCAGCCATGACGAGGCCAAGCGTCTGCTGCATCAGCACCGCATCGAAAAGCTGCTGGTGGTGGATTCGGCCTACCAGTGCGTCGGCCTGATCACCGTCAAGGACATCGAGAAGGCGCGGCTCAACCCCAATGCCGCCAAGGATGACCAGGGCCGCCTGCGCGTTGCCGCCGCCACCACCGTCGGTGACAAGGGGCACGAGCGCTCGCAGGCACTGATCGACGCCGGCGTCGACGTGCTGGTGGTCGACACCGCCCACGGCCATTCGGAATATGTGCTGCAGGCCGTGACCAAGGTTAAGAAGCTCTCCAACCACGTGCAGGTGATCGCCGGCAACGTGGCGACCGCCGACGGCACCAAGGCGTTGATCGACGCCGGTGCCGACGCCATCAAGGTGGGCATCGGTCCGGGCTCGATCTGCACCACGCGCATTGTCGCCGGTGTCGGTGTGCCGCAGCTCACCGCCATCATGGAAGGCGTCTCGGCTGCCCGTGACGCCGGTGTGCCGGTGATCGCCGATGGCGGCATCCGCTTCTCCGGCGACTGCGCCAAGGCGCTGGCCGCCGGCGCCACCGCCTGCATGATCGGCTCGTTGCTGGCCGGCACCGACGAAAGCCCCGGCGAGGTCTATCTCTACCAGGGGCGCAGCTACAAGAGCTACCGCGGCATGGGCTCGGTGGGTGCCATGTCGCGCGGTTCGGCCGATCGCTATTTCCAGGCGGAAGTCCGCGATCAGCTCAAGCTGGTGCCTGAGGGTATCGAGGGTCAGGTGCCGTACAAGGGGCCGCTCGGCTCGGTCGTTCATCAACTGGTGGGCGGCATCCGCGCTGCCATGGGGTATGTCGGGGCGAAGACCATTCCCGACCTGCAGGAGAAGGGCCGGTTCGTGCGCATCTCCTCGGCCGGTATGCGCGAGAGCCATGCCCACGACGTGACCATCACCCGCGAGAGCCCGAACTACCCCGGCACCGTGTAAGGCATCCGGGTATCGAGACACCAGTTGCCGCATCCATAGGATGGCCGTCGGGCTTGCTCCCGGCGGCCGTCTCATTCATATGTCGGCGACAAGACTAGACGGGCAACCGAAGGATAAAGCCATGAGAGACGGCGGCAGGATCGCTGCGGCGATCGAAGTGCTGGGCGATGTCGAGCGCACGCGGCGCCCGGTGCAGGATGCGCTGAAGGATTGGGGGCTTACCCATCGCTTCGCGGGTTCGAAAGATCGGAGCGCTATCGGCAACCTGGTGTTCGATGTGTTGCGCCGTAAGGCGTCGCTTGCCGCCGTCATGGGCTCCGACAGCCCGCGTGCACTGGCGCTTGCCGCCGCCGTGCGTCTGTGGGGACGGAGCGTTCCGTCACTGGACGCTTTGTTCACTGAGGACAAGTTTGCCCCATCAGCACTCACCGACGAGGAGCGCACGGCGCTGTCGGCGGGCATCGTTCCGGCCGACGCGCCCGACTGGGTGAAGGGGGACTATCCCGAATGGCTGGCCGCCTCGCTCGCTCGTGCCTTCGGGGACCGCGCGGTGGAAGAGGGGGAAGCGCTGGCCGGTCGCGCCGACGTCGATCTCCGCGTCAATACGCTGAAAAGCGGGCGCGAGCAGGTGCTCGAAGGTCTTACCCACCTCAAGGCCGAGCCCTGCCGCTGGTCGCCGGTCGGCATCCGCATTCCGGCGGTCGACGGTGACCTTCGGCCCGGCCATGTTTCGTCCGACCTTGCCTATAAGCGGGGTTGGTTCGAGGTGCAGGACGAGGGCAGTCAGCTGGCGGCATTGATCGCCGCTAACGGCGGCGGCCGGCAGGTGGTCGACCTCTGCGCCGGGGCCGGCGGCAAGACCTTGGCTCTTTCCGCTGCTCTGGGCAATCACGGCCAGATCTACGCCTATGACAGCGACAAGCGGCGGTTCGGCGACATCCTCGACCGCATCGATCGTTCCGGCAGCCGCAACATCCAGATCCGCGAGCCGCGCCGCGAACAGGATGTGCTTGCCGACCTCGCCGGCAAGAGCGATCTCGTCCTGGTCGATGCGCCGTGTACCGGCTCAGGGACATGGCGCCGTCGGCCCGATGCCAAGTGGCGCCTGGCGCCTGGCGCCCTTGAGATCCGCCTGAAGGAGCAGGCAGCGGTGCTCGATAACGCGGTGCGACTGGTGAAGGCCGGCGGCCGCATCGTCTACATCACCTGTTCGGTGTTACCGGAGGAAAACGAGGAGCAGATCTCCGCCTTCCTCGCCCGAGCGCCAGAGTTCGCGCTGGGCGACGCGGCAGCCGCCTTTGCGACGGTGACTGGCACGAAGGCGCCAGATCTTACACGTCTCGTCCTCGATGGTCGCGACGGATCGATGCTGCGCCTCACGCCGGCATTGACCGGCACGGACGGCTTCTTTGTTGCCATCTTGAACCGGGTGGCCTGATGGCTTAGGCGCCGGCCGGCTCAGCCGCCGCCGCCGCCGCCGTCTTGCGCTCGCCGGGGCGGAGCGAGCCGGTGAGCGTGAGGCTGACCATAAGGACTGGGATCAGGAACATCAGGCCGACGCGGATGCCGAAGAATTCGGCGAGGCCGCCGATGACCAGCGGGCCGGCCAGGAAGCCGAGCACGTAGATCGCCGAGAGGATGGCGACGTTGCCGGCTGCTGTGCCAGGCGTTGCCATGGCGGCGGTCACTGCCAACGGAAAGGCGACGGAGATGCCGAGGCCGATCATGCCGAAGGCCATGGCGCCTATCCAGAAATTGCCGGCGACGGTTAGCAGCAGCGCACCACCCAAGGCGATCGATACGCAAAGCCGCGCCAGCACCACCATGCCCAAGCGTTTGCGCAAGGCGTCGCCCAGGAAGCGCCCCGCCGAGAGCAGCGCGGCGAAGGTGGCATAGCCGTAGCCGAGCATGGCGGTCGGCGTTCCTGTCTCGTCGCGTAGAAAGATGCCCGACCAGTCGCCCATCGATCCCTCGGTGACGGCGAAACCGATGCTGAACACACAGACCAGAAGCAGGGCTTTCGGCGGAATGGCGAAGAAGGACGGCGAGGGCACATGGTCCGCCGCCTTGACCGGCTCAACCGCCGGTAACCGCAGCCCCGCCCAGACTGAAACCGGTAGCACGACCACCACCGACAGCACCAGCGCTTGGGTGACCGTCAGCCCCAAGGTGGCGAGAGTGGCGCCAACGAAGCTGCCGACGCCGATGCCGACACTCCAGAAGCCGTGGCAGGTGCTCATGATCAGCCGGCCGGCCTCCTCTTCGATGCGGGCCGCCTCGACATTCATGGCCAGTTCGGCGAGCGCCAGCAGCGCGCCGCAGGAGGCAAGGATCAGGAACAGCGAGGGCATGTTGAAGGCGAGACCAGGCAAGGTCAGGATCAGCAGCATGCCGGCGAAAGTGCAGATCAGGAGATTGCGCGCGCCGACGGCGTCGCAGATCCGCCCGGCGAAGGGCAGGATCAACAGGTTGGCGATCGGCATGCCGAGCAGGGCGAGCGCCAACTCCGCAGGACGGAACCCCAACCCCGCCTGTACCTCGGGAATGCGCGACAGCCAGTTGCCGAAGACGAGCGGCTCCAGAAAGAAGATCAACATGATCAGGCGGACTTGGGTCATCGGATCACCGGGCGAACAGAGCTGCTTTTAGAATCGATTCAATCGGACATTTACCGCCAATCCGCATCGTTCGCTAGACGAGGCAAACCCAAAGGTCGATTTGATCCATATTTGCCCCTGACCTCGGCAGGGATCTGTCAGGAGGCGCAAGGCGACGCGCTGATAACCACTCAGTCGATGGCGATGATCACGTGACTGGCGTCGAACAGAGCGAAGGCGGGGGCGCCCTCCTGAAGCGATAGCGCTTCGGCCGAGTGGGCAGTGATCGACGCGGTGAGCGATTTGCCGCCACCGACCTCGAGCACCACCTCGGCGTTGACAGCGCCACGCTCGATGCGGGCAATACGGCCGGAAATGCGGTTGGCAACCGAGATGGCCGGCGGTTCGATGCCGGGGGCGATCATCACGAAAGGTGCCTTGATCAGCACGATCGCCTCGCGCCCTACGACAAGCCCGAGATCCTTGAGGCTGCCGGCGGTGACGGTGGCATGGATGGTGGTCTCGCTCGACACCGCCACTCCGACGTCGGCATTGAGGGTGTCGGCGTCGATGGAGACGATGGTGCCGCGAAGGACGTTGCGCGCCGAGGTTCGCATGAAATAGCCTGAGAAGAGGTTGAGGGGGGAAATGCCACTGCCGGCGAGGTCGGGCTCGATCAGGCGCACCACGCGGGCCATCTCCGCTTCCATGCGGCGATAGGCCTCGATCACTTTGGCACCGGCCGGGGTCAGCGTGGCCCCGCCGCCAGCCTTGCCGCCTGTGCGCGTGGCCAGCATCGGTTGGCCGAACAGATTGGCAAGGGCGTCAATCCAGTCCCAGGCGGCCTTGTAAGTGATGCCGACCTCCTTGGCGCCGGCCGAAATGCTGCCCTCGCGAGCGACCGCCTCCAAGAGACGGATGCGATCGCCGTTGACCGACGAAGGGCCATCGCTCTTCAGAGTGATTATGGCATTGATTGGCATTGCGGACCGTTCCTTGTTGTGGGCGGAACCCGCCCACCCTATGCGGCACCTGACCGGCCGCATCGTTCTAGCTCGCCGGCGCGGCAGACGAAACTCCCAAGCTATTCGGCGGCCAGCGCGCCCCTGAGACGACGGATAACCTTGGCGCGCGCCTTTTCGTCGGCTGCCTTGCCGATTTCCGCTTGTATATCGAGAAGGAGGCCCTGGAAGTCGTTATGCCAGTCGGTGTGCCCGACCTGCCTCGGGGCGAGGCGTGGCCTCCTTGCCGTGTCAACGATCTCGACGGCGGCGGCGTGACCGAGCCGATAGGAGGCATCGAGGTTTGGATCGACGAGGTGTTCGGCGGACAGGCTGTCGGAAAGGCGAGCCCTAAGGCCCTCGATGGCCTTCTCTTCGCCATGCACCAGGAACACGGTGCCGGCCACCGGCAGGCGCTTCCTGAGCCAGGCGGCCAGCTCCGGCCCGTCGGCGTGGCCGCTGTAGAGATCGAGCTTGCGAATGCGGGCTCGGACATCGATCTGCTCGCCTTTCAGGCGAACCACCGGAGTGCCGTCGGCGAGCAGGCGTCCGAGCGTGCCGGCCGCCTGGTAGCCGACCAGCAGCACCGTCGCTTCGGATCGCCACAGCCAGTTGCGCAAGCGGTGGCGGATACGGCCGGCCTCGCACATTCCCGACGCCGAGATGACGATGTGGAAGCCGTGCATCTGGTCGAGCGCCATCGATTGCTCGACGCTTTCGGTAAAGTGCACATGCGGCGAAGAAAAAGCGCGGAGCAAAAGGTCGCCGTTGTCGAGGCTGCGGGCGTAGGAGCGGAAAATCTGGCTCGCCCGATTGGCGAGCGGCGAGTCGATGATGACGGGGCAGGGCGGCAATTGACCCGTCTCGAACAGATGGACGAGATCGGCGAGCAGCTCCTGTGTGCGCTCGACGGCAAAAGAGGGGATCAACAGCACGCCGTCCGGATTGATTGCCGCCCGTACCTCGGAACGTAGCTCCGCCCGGCGGCGGGCTTCGGTCACCTCCTGACGGTCGGTGTCGCCATAGGTTGATTCCATGACCACGTGATCCCAGCCGGAGGGCGCCTCCGGAGCCTGCTGTAGCAGCTTGTTGTCAGGCCCAAGATCACCGGAGAACAGAATACGCACGGGCCGATCGCCGCCGGTTGCTTCGACCTCGACCGACGTCGAACCGAGCAGATGGCCAGCGTTCCAAAGGCGGAAGCGGAAACCCGGTGCCGCTTCTCGCCACTCGGTGAGTTCCGTCGACCGCATCTGCTTTACTGCTTCCAAGGCGTCGAGCAGCGTGTAGATCGGCGTCACTTCCCGTTGTCCGCGCCGCTGGTTGCGACGATTGAGCTGCTCCACTTCCATTTCCTGGATATGGGCGGAATCGGGCAGCATCACCTTGCAGAGGTCGATCGTCGGCGCCGTTGCGAAGATCGGACCTTTGAAGCCATCCTTCACAAGTTTCGGCACAAGCCCCGAATGGTCGATGTGGGCGTGCGTCAGGATCAAGGCGTCGATGGCGTGTGGCTCGAAGGGAAAGGCGCGATAGTTGAGTTCCTTCTCCGTCTTGGAGCCTTGGAACATGCCGCAGTCGATCAGGATCCGATGCCCGCCCAACTCGACCATATGGCAGGAGCCGGTAACGGTCTCCGCCGCACCGTGAAACGTGATAACAGGCTGGCTGGACATCAGGACACCTCGAACAAAGACGCGGACAGCTTGTCGGCGTTTCCGTCATACTGGTGCGTTCGTTTGGCTTGGCAAGGCGGCTTAAGGCCAAGTTCGACCCGTTAGGCTTTACGGAGCCTTAGCCTCCCTGTGTAAAAATGAGAGTGTGTCGCGGACGTTCCCGCCCGCACGAGGAGGACGATATGGCGACCGCACCCAGAACCGATCGCGACGAAGCGGAGCCAAAGGCTGCGCCGGTGCGGCCGTATCGTACAGCCCACCTGCCTTTTCCGCTGTTCTCGGCACCCATGGGAATTGGCGGCCTCGGTTTGGCCTGGCGCGAAGCGACGGCCTATTTTGGCGTCCCCAGCTTTCCTGGCGAAGCACTGTTGTCGGTTGCGGCTCTGGTCTGGGCCCTTCTGACCCTTCTTCATATCTGGCGGGAAATTCGCCATCCGCGCGCCCTGTTTGCCGACCTCAGCCATCCGGCGCGCGCCGCCTTTGCCGGCGCCTTTACCATCGGCCTGATGATGATCTCGGCCCTGTTGATTCCGACTCAGCCGGCGGCGGCCTTTTGGGTATGGGTGGTCGCCGTGATGCTGCATCTCATGGTGGCGCTTTTCACCGTGCGTGGCCTGATGCTGACGCCGCGCAACGATCCGCTGTCGCTGATGCCGCCGACCCTGATTCCGCTGGTCGGCATGCTTCTGGCCCCGGTGTTCGGGGTCCGGCTCGGCGTCATCATGCCCTCATGGCTGCTGTTTGGTGTCGGCTTGATCTTCTGGCTCACGATGCAGCCGCTGTTGTTCCAGCGAATCGCGGCTGGGCCGGCCTTTCCCGACAAGCTGAAACCGACCTTGGTGATCTTCCTGGCGCCGCCATCGGTTGCCTTCCTGTCCCTGGTGGCACTCCAGGGTAAAGTCGACTGGCCGGCCCTGGCGCTGTTCGGCTATGCATCGTTCCTCGCCTTGGTATTCCTCACTATCCTGCCGCGCTTTTTGAAAGCGCCGCTGGCGCTGTCCTGGTGGAGCTATACCTTCCCAGCGGCGGCTTTTACCGTGGCGTTGTTCACGCTGGTGCGCGCTTATCCCTTCCCCTACGCCGACTGGCTGCTCTGGGCGCAACTTTCCATCGCCAGCCTGCTGGTGCTGGTCGTGGTGCTGGCGACGCTGTTGGGACTCGCAAACGGCAAGCTGTTCGTTTCCGATTGATCTGCCATGCTCGGGTGACTTGATCGTTGCCTCTAGGTAATTGAACGGATAAGGCTGCGGGAGCCGACAAGCGTTTCCGGAGCCCCTCATGGTCAAGTCCATCATCATCGATACAGATCCGTCGCCCGACGATGCCGTCGCCTTCCTGATGGCGCTTGGTTCTCCTGATGAGCTCGAGCTTCTGGCGATCACCACAGTCGGCGGAAACGTGCCGCTTCATCACACCACACGCAACGCCCTCAAAGCGCTGGAGCTGGTGGGGCGGGCTGGCGATGTGCCGGTCTACGCCGGCGCTGCCGGCCCGATGGTGCGCATCCTCGAGACGGCGGAGTATGTGCACGGCGCGACCGGTTTCGAAGGCTACGACCTGCCCGATCCGGTGGCGATGGCGGCTGAAGGCTTTGCGCCAGACAAGATCGTCGAACTCGTTATGTCGCGGCCGGCGAAGACGGTGACGCTGTGCTGTCTTGCGCCGCTCACCAACATCGCGCTCGCCATGGCGAAGGAGCCCCGCCTCGCCGAGCGCCTCGAAGCTATCGTGCTGATGGGGGGCGCGCGTTCGGAGGGAGGCAACGTCACGCCGGCCGCCGAATACAACATCTACGTCGATCCCGAGGCCGCCAAGAAGGTATTCGGCTGCGGTGCACCGATCGTCATGATTCCGCTCGACTGCACCCACACGACACTGACCAAGAAGCCCCGGCTCGACAAGCTGCGCGCTCGGGGCGGGCCGCATATGGAAGCCTTCTACCATCTGCTCGAGTGGAACAAACGGTTCGACGAGAAGGCCTGGGGCATGGACGGCGGGCCGCTTCATGACCCAACCGTCACCGCCTATCTTTTAAAGCCGGAGTTATTCAACGGGCGTGTCGTCAACGTTGAGATCTCCTGCGATGAGCTGACGCGCGGCATGACCGTGGTCGACTGGCATTCGGTGACCAACCGGCCGAAGAACGCGCTGGTGCTGACTGAGATCGACGCCGACGGCTATTTTGATCTCGTCATCGAGCGGCTTCACGCGGCGCGAAAGGGCTGAACGCCCTTCCGGCCATCCCCGTCAAGCGGCGACGCGGGTCGCCATGCGACGGATCAGTGCCAACGCTTCGCCAGACGGCCGCTGCTCGACGCGTCGATACTGCCGACCGTCGACGGTACGGACGATCAGGCCGACATCGATCATCGCACGTCGGATCAGCGCGTGATCGCCGAAGAGGTGATTGTTGCGGATGACGACGCTGATCTCAAACTCGTTGTAGACGGCACCGGCGTCGAGGCGCGACCAAAGCACCCAGAGCGCCAGACGCTGGTGACCGTAGCGCGATGGCCAGCGCAAGAGACGGCCATCTGCGTCGAAATGACCAGCTACCCGCTCGACGAGCACATAATCGATCGGCTCGGGCGCGGAAGGCGGTTCGGCGAGGCGAGCTTCCGCCAGCGAAGCGGCGCGGAGATGTTGGAAATTGCGGTAGCCGACGGTGCGCGCCAGCATATTCAGAAGCTGTACGTGGCCAGGCTTGCCGTCGATCAGGCCGAGCTCGCGGCCAAGCGCTTTTGCGAGAGCCGACAGGTCTGGCGCGATGAAGGGGAGAATGTCTCTGGACATAATCAATCCTCGTGCGTGCCGATCATTGCTGATTGTCGCTGGTCGCTGGTCGCTGGCTTGCGGCGGGGCACGGGACGAGTGTCCGTCGACTTCCGGAAAGAATGGCAGGTTTAGCTTTCCCAGGGGGACAGCGACGCCTCGGTGAACTGCCGACCAGATCCTTCCTTAGCTCTGATCGCCCTGGGAAACAAGCAGACGGTCAGGGGGGGCCGGTTCGCTTTCGCGGAGCATCAGGTTCGCCAGCGCGTTGGCGTCGACCGGTCGTCCAAGCGCGTAGCCCTGCAGCGTCTGGCAGCCGAGGTCGGCCAGAATATCGGCCTGTTCCATCGTTTCAACGCCCTCGGCGACCACACCGATGCCTTTTGTTCGCCCGATCTCGACGATCGCGCGAATGAGCTGGCGCTGGGCAAAAGAGGTGGAAACGGAGCCGGTCAGTTGATGGGCGATCTTGAGGCGGTTCGGCTGCAACCGCATCAGGCTGACGATCGAGGCGTAACCGGTGCCGAAATCGTCGATCTCGATCTCGATGCCCAGTTCCTTGAGGGCGCGGATATTGTCGGGGATGATGTCGTCGCTATCGTCGAGATAGATCGCTTCGGTGAGCTCGAAGGACAGCATGCCCGGCTGGATGGCCATCGTCCGGAGCATGTCGACAAGGCGTTCGTCGCGCAGCCTGCCCATCGAGACGTTGACGGCAATGCGCGGCACGCGCAGCCCGGCAGCAATCCAGTTCAGACGGTGCGTAAGGACGATCTCCAAGACGAGATGGTCGAGGATTGGCAGTGCGTTGATGTCCTCCGCCACCTTGAGGAATTGGGCGGGCAGGAGGAGCCCCTCAGTGGGATGATTCCAGCGGATCAACGCCTCGAGGCCGACCACCTCGCGCGTCGAAGCGTCGAACTGCTGCTGATAGTGGGCGATAAACTGCTTTTCTTCGATGCCGGTGAGGATATCGTCGGCCAGGCGTTTTGTGCTGACGACTTCCGCCTCCAAGGCTTGGGTGAAAAACTCGAAGCGATTGCGCCCAAGTTTCTTGGCCCGGTAGAGGGCGATGTCGGCGTCGATGAGAAGCTTGTAGGGCTGGCTGTCAAGCAGACCGGAGCAGGCGATCCCGATGGAAACGCCGCTGCGGCAGCTGATTTCGCCCAGGTCGATCGGGTGGCGGAAGCCGGTAATCAAGTTGCTGGCCAACAGGCGAGCGAGCGTCTCCGGTTCCTCACTGACGCACACCGCCACGAACTCGTCGCCGCCGACACGGGCCACAATGTCGTCGGACCGGAATATGGTGCGCATCAGGCTGGCCGCGTACTGGAGCAGACAATCGCCTGCCGCGTGCCCGTAGGTGTCATTGACCTGCTTGAAGCGGTCGAGATCGATATGAAGGACGGCGACTCGCGTGGCCACCGCCGGCATGTTGGCCTCCAGCTGGCCGAGATGATCCATGAGATAGCGGCGGTTGGGCAGGCCGGTCAGTTCGTCGTGCAGGGAGGTATGCCGAGCGCGGCGGTTGGCTTCCTCGAGCTGGCTATTGCGGGCCTCGGCCAGTCTCTTGGCTTCACTCAGTTCATCGAGGGTGCGGTGTCGTTCAGCGTAGAGGTGGCTGGTGATGAGGATCGGCAGCACGACCAGCAGGCCGATGAAGGCGATCATCAGGCGGAAGACGGTGCTGTTGGGTGGTGCGGGCCATCCGCCCTTCGGCGTGGCAGCGAGTTCCCAGGTGCCGCCGGGAATGCTCACCGCCGTGGTGAGCGGATCGTGCGTCAGTATGTCTTTCGAGCCGAAGAACGTTTCGCCGGCCGCTCCTCTGCCGTCGCGCCCGCGTATGGTCAGGTCAAGTTCGTAATCGGCGGTGGTGATGCCACTGTTGGCATAGAGGCGGTCGACGTCGATCACTGCCGATACGATGCCCCAGAACACGGGTGGTCCATCGGCGCGATCGGTCACCACGGGGAACCGGCCGACAAGGCCAACGCCGCCTTGTACCAGCTCCAGCGGGCCGGCCATGACGAGCTGGCCGGTGGTCCGAGCGCGCATGATGGCGTCCCGTTGGGATGGCGTCTTGGTATAGTCGAGGCCAACCACCTTCTCGTTGCCGACGAGCGGATAGACCATACGGACGACCATATCCGGGGCGGCGGCGATCAGGCGGAGATCAGAACCGGTTGCCAGCAGATGCTCGACAAGGGTAGCGAATTCGGTTTCGCTTAAGGTGGGGTGAGTTGCCAGCGCCGCAACGACGCCGCGGCCAATCTGGATATCACGGCTGACGTTGCCTTCGACGCGCGCCCGAATGACCGACAGGCGGTCAGCAATGCTCGCTCGGGCATGCTGTTCGAATATCTGCCGATTCTGGTAGTCGGCGAGCAGGCCGAGCAGGCTGACGGCGATAAGTGCGACCAATGCCGGCAAGCTCGCAGGTCGAGCAATCCACCCGCTCACACGCAGCAGGACTTTAGGCAGCCGGCCGGGCCTCATCGTTCGCTTTCCAAAAGGAGTCGCTGTCTCTGTATAAGCCAGATTTTCCTTTTGTAATTATTACTGCCGGAACAAATACTCTTTCCGGTTGAGTTTTTCTTGAAACTACACCGACATCGCGGCTGTCAACCGAGCCAGCCGCCAAGATCGACTAGCGCACGGCGACAGATTGCCTGCCGCTTCGCGATGGTCTTCTCGTGGCCACGCAGCCGTTGGCCGGGTTCGCGGGGCACCTCAATGGGCGGGAATAGCCCAAAATTGACGTTCATCGGCTGGAAGGACCGGGGGGCGCCTTCCGTTTCGGCGGAAATATGCCCACCGGTGATGTGGCCGAGAAGAGCGCCGAGGGCGGTGGTCGGCGGCGGAGGGGCGGCGGACGTGCCGAGCCGCTCGGCAGCGGCGAAGCGGCCGGCAAGAAGGCCGATGGATGCCGATTCGACATAGCCTTCGCAACCGGTCACCTGACCTGCGAACCTGAGGCGCGGCGCCGCCCTGAGGCGGAGCACCGGATCAAGCAGGCGCGGACTGTCGAGATAGGTATTGCGGTGAAGTCCGCCGAGTCGGGCGAATTCGGCTTTTTCCAAGCCCGGGATCATGCGGAAAATGTCGGCCTGAGCGCCGTATTTCAGCTTCGTCTGGAAGCCGACCATGTTGTAGAGCGTACCGAGCGCGTTGTCCTGACGGAGCTGGACGATGGCATGGGACTTTACCGTGGGATCGCGTGGGTTGGTGAGGCCGACCGGCTTCATCGGTCCATGGCGTAACGTCTCGCGGCCTCGCTCGGCCATGACTTCGATCGGAAGGCAGCCATCGAAATAGGGTGTCTTCTCGAAATCCTTGAACTCGGTCTTTTCGCCGGCCAGCAGGGCGTCGACGAAGGCCTCATACTGATCCCTGTCCATCGGGCAGTTGATATAGTCGGCACCGGTGCCGCCGGGGCCGGGCTTGTCGTAGCGCGATTGGAACCAGGCTTTGTCCATGTCGATGCTGTCGAAATGGACGATCGGCGCGATGGCGTCGAAGAAGGCGAGCGAGGCAGCGCCGGTGGCGGCGCGAATGGCATCGGCGAGCGCCGGTGACGTCAGCGGACCGGTGGCGACAACCACATCTCCCCAATCCTCAGGCGGCAGGCCGTCGATTTCTCCCTCGACCACGGTGACGAGCGGGTGAGCGCGCAGCGTGGCGGTGACCTTTTCCGAAAATGCTTCGCGGTCGACGGCAAGGGCGCCACCGGCTGGAACCTTGTTGGCGTCGGCCGAACTCATGATCAGCGATCCGGCGCGGCGCATTTCTTCATGCAGCAAACCGACGGCGTTGTTCTCATGATCGTCGGAGCGGAAGGAATTGGAGCAGACAAGTTCGGCGAAGCCACCGGTCTTGTGGGCTTCGGTGCCGCGACGCGGCCGCATTTCATGCAGGACGACCGGAATGTCGCGAGAGACGAGCTGCCAAGCGGCTTCCGAGCCGGCAAGGCCGGCGCCGACGATATGAACGGGGGCTAGGGACTGTTGGGTCATGGCGGGGGGATAACACGTCCGTCGAGCGCGTGCAGTGAGGAGATCCGGTGGGCGCTGCAATTTTCTGTAGACGGCATGGGAGGAGGTATGCCGCTACAGCTAACCTGCGATGCGGGAGGAGGTGCATCACAGGACGACCGCAGCAAGGGAGGAGGATTGCTGCGATCCAACCGACAATGCCCAGGGAGGAGGACGGGCAGGTCGGTACTCACAAATCCGGCGTTCGAGATTTCACCGCGGGAGATGCCCAGGTCGGCAAGCTCGCGAGTGCTCAGACGGGAGAGCTCGCGATAGGTCTCCTGGTACTTGCGGTAGCTGCGGAGCTTGTTGACAACGGTGTCCAGCATTTCATTCATCCATTCGGGTTGTGAGGCGCTGCGCTCTTTAGTCTGTCGTCTGCTGCGCTTCGCTCTCGACACCCAAACATTTAGGCGAACGAGCCATGCGGGGCTAGAGGGTGGCATGCATGTCAGGAATGCAGTTTTCGCACGGCAGCATTTGAAGCTCGATTAGTTAACTTTGCATAAGGCAAAATGCGGCTGAAATACGACTTTAGACGAGGGGTAGGCCGTCGATTCGCCACTATCTGCGGCAATTGAGGGCGTTTTTGAGGTAATAATATCAAATATCGGCCTATGCTGCAGTGCAGCATAAACCTCAGCTAAAACCCATCGAAAGAAATTTTGAATGTCGGAGACAGTTATGGGAAGCGGTGCGGGTACTTGGAAGGGCTCAAAAATCTCTACGGGAATGTCCTGACATATCCAGGCACGTTTCCCTTCCGGGTCGCTGCCTGTTGCGACGCGTTGAATCGTTTTCCCCGGCCGACCCATTTCGTCATGGACGATCGCTTGTTTTT
>JAGSYV010000009.1 GCA_018262505.1 Pseudomonadota bacterium | reverse complement strand
AATCGACGGGGAGGCGCGGCGGCTTGGTCACCCATATCGTGAATCACGAACGACAGTCTGTGGCTAGCCCCGCCGCCCGGGAATTTGCCCCAGGTACGGAGAACCACTAGCAAGTCATTGGTTCTAGTGGAGCTTTTGAATTTAACATTTGAGCTGGCGCCTTATGTCGGCCGGGACTCAAATGTCAAACTCGCTCCACTAGGTCCCGGCCCTCACCGGGGTGCCGACGCACCGCTGGCCAGTTCGATGATTTCGTTGGTGATTTCTTCCTGGCGCAATTGCCGGGAGCGGGAGACCAGGCCGTCGAGGGTTTTGGCGACGTTGGTCTTGGCGGCGATCATCGCCCGCGTCCGCGCTTCGTTCTCGGCGGCCAGCGACAGCACCAGCGCCTCGCACAGTTCGGCGAAGACGTATTCCTCGGACAGGCGGGCCAGCAGCTGGCGCGGCGGCAAGGTGATGATGGGCGCCACCGGGGCCGTCGCGGCGGGGAAGCGATCGAAGTCGAACGGCAGCAGCCGCCTTTCGACGATGTCCAGCGCCGCCGCTGCGTTGGGCATCGCGTGGATCAGCGTCACGTCGGCCAGATTGTCCTGCCGCAGCCGGTCGTAAAGCTCGTCGGCCAGCCGGTTGGCCAGCGTGGTCGCCTGATCGGCGTGCTCCACCATGGCGGCCGACCAGCCGAAGGAGAGATCGCGCTGCTGGGCGACCATCACGCCCCGGTCGCCGACAATGAGGAGTTCGCTGGTGTGCCCCTGCCGCGCCGCCGCCGTCGTCACAGTCTGCGCGTGATCGAGAATGCGTTCACTGAACACGCCGGCAAAACCTTGTTCGGCGCACAAGGCGATGACGACGTGCCGATTGCCGGCAATCGGAACGGATTGTCCCGGCCCGACCTGCGGCAGTTGGCCGAGGGCCTGAGCGATGGCACCGGCGATGATGGCGGCGTGGGCGCGAACGCCGTCGAGCCGGGCGCGCGCCTCGCGCGATCGCGCGGCGGCGATGCCGCGCATGGCCGAAATGACGATGGACAGCTGATGGACGGCGCCGATGCGGGATTCGACGTCGCTGGAGCGTTCGCTCATGGTGGCGTCCCCTGGGGTGGCGTCTCCGGCGGCGGTTTGCCGACATCGACGGCCAGCCGGCGGATCGTTTCCACAAGGCGGGCTCTTGTGGACTCGTCGAGCGTCTCGATGGATTTTGCCGGGTCGGTCGCGGCTTGTTCGGCGAGCCTGGCTCTGACGTTGGCGATGGCGCCGATCGGCAGCACGTCGAACACGCCGTCGCCCAGCGCCGCCAGCAGCGCCACCTGCTGGTCGGGGCCGAGGCCGGAAAAGCGCGGCTGGCTGAGCAGGGCGCGGATGCGTTCGCCGTGGGCGATCTGCGCTTTGACGCGGGTGTCGGAAATGCCGCCGAAGCGGGTGAACATCTCCAGCTCCAGGAACTGCGCATAGTCGAGGCGGATGCGGCCGGCGACGTCGCGGAGGGCCGGTCGCTGGGCCTTGCCGCCCACCCGGCTGACGCTGAGGCCGACGTCGATGGCCGGCCGCTGGTTGGCGGCGAACAGCCGCGTGTCGAGAACGATCTGGCCATCGGTGATCGAGATCAGGTTGGTCGGGATGTAGGCGGAGAGATTGCCGGCGTCGGTCTCGGCCACCGGCAGCGCCGTCAGCGATCCGCCGCCCAGCTTGGCCGACAGCTTGGCCGCCCGTTCCAGCAGGCGGGCATGAACGTAGAACACGTCGCCCGGATAGGCTTCGCGGCCCGGCGGCTCGCGCGTCAGCAGCGCCAGCTCGCGATGGGTGGCGGCGTGCTTGGTCAGGTCGTCGATGACGATCAGGGCATGGCCGCCACGATCGCGGAAATACTCGGCGATGGTGAAGCCGGCAAACGGCGCCACCCATTGCAGGCCGGGCGAGGCGGCGGCCGAGGCGACGACGAAGATGCAGCGCTCCATGGCGCCATGCTGGCGGACGGATTCGATCACCCGTTCGACCGCCGTCGCCCGCTGGCCGACGGCGACGTAGACGCAAATGACGTCGGAGTGCTTCTGGTTGACGATGGCGTCAACGGCGATCGAGGTCTTGCCGGTGGCGCGGTCGCCGACGATCAGTTCCCGCTGGCCGCGGCCGAGGGCGAACAGGGCATCGACGACCAGAAGACCCGTGTCGAGCGGGCTCGCCACCAGGTCGCGGTCGATGATCGACGGCGCCGCCCTCTCGATGGGCTGATAGGCTTCGGCGACGATCGGCGGGCCTTCATCCAGCGGTCGGCCCAAGGGATCGACGACGCGGCCGAGCAGGCCGGGGCCGACCGGCACGCGCATCACCTCGTTGGTGCCGGTGACGCGGCTGCCAGCTTCGACGGTCAGGCCGTCATCGAGCAGCACGGCGGAGATCTCGTCGGCATCCAGCGTTCTGGCAAAGCCGGAGCAGCCGTCCTCGAACACCAGCAATTCGTCGAGCCGGACATCCGGCAGGCCGGACACGCGGGCGATGCCGTCGGCGACGGAGACGACGCGGCCGACCGCCTCGCCACGCGGCACGAGGTCGGTCCGGGCCAGAGCGGCGCGACTGCGCTCCAGCCAGGCGCCGGTTTCGCTGTCAACCTTTGTCATGCTGGGTCAACTCCGAAGCGACGCGGGCGAGATCGGCGCGAAAACTGTTGCAGACTTGGGCATGTGGCGTTTCGAGCTCGAGGCCGGCGATCAGCGTCGGCTCGATCTCGACCGTCACGGCCACCTTCCGTCCCAGCGCCTCGGCCAGCCGGGCCTGGATGGCTGTCCGTTCGGCATCGGTGAGGGCGCGCGGTGCCTTCAGGGTGAGATCGTCGCCCGTCTGTCCCATCGCCGACCGGGTCGTCTCCGGCAGCGCGGCGATGGCGTCGGCGAGGCCATCGACGAAGCCGGCGACGCGGACGTCGGCCGGCAGGCGATCGAGCAGCTTGCCGGCGATATCGACGGCAAGGCGGCTGGCCCTGTTGAGGGCGATCTCGTCGGCGTGTCGCGCGCGGTCGAGGAGTTCGGCCTCGGCGGTCGCGCGCAACCGATCGATCTCGACACCGACCGCCGCAAGACGCGCGGCCTTTTCGGTGGCAGCTTCGGCGGCAATGTCGGCGAGGGCCTTCTGGTGGGCCTCGGCCAGCCGATCGTTGGCTTGGCGCGCCTTGGTCCTCTCGGTTTCGGCCTCGGCCTTTGTGGCGGCGGCCTCATCGAGAATGGCGTTGGCCTCGGCTTGCCGGGCCTTGATCACCGCCGCGACCGGCTTGAACAGGAAGTGGTTCAACAGCCAGACCAGAATGATGACGTTGACGGTCTGAAGCGCCAGGGTCCACCAGTCGATGTGCATTACGAGCGCCTATCTTTTGCTTTTACGCAATTCCGGACGCAAAACCGCGTCACACTTTTGCTGGAATACTTCAGCTGTTGAACGGATTGGCGAACAGGACCAGCAGCGCGACGACCAGACAGTAGATGGCCATCGTCTCGATCATGGCGAGGCCGACGAACAGCGTTCGCGACACCGTTCCGGCCGCTTCCGGCTGGCGGGCGATGGCGTCCATGGCGGCGGCCACCGCCCGGCCCTCGGCGAGCGCCGGGCCGATCGAGCCGATGGCGACGGCCAGCGCGGCGGCCAGGATGCTGACGATTCCGATGATGTTCATGGCTTTACTCCGTGGGTTTGCCAGTCGGTTTTTCGGCGGACTTGTCGCTGGATGGATGCGGCTTGGCGCGCTCGCCGACGGCGGCGCCGATGAAGACGGTGGCGAGAACGGCGAAGATGTAGGCCTGGACGGCGCCGGTCAGCAGATCGAGGGCCATCAGCGGGATCGGCACCAAGAGGCCGGCCAGCGACAGCACGATGCCAATGACGAACACGCCGCTCATGACGTTGCCGAACAGACGGACGATCAGCGAGAAGGTGCGGGTGACCTGCTCGACGATGTTGAGCGGGATCATCACCCAGGTCGGCTCGGCGAAGGTCTTGAGGTAGCCGCCGAGCCCGCGCGTGGCGACGCCGAAGTAGACGGTGGCGCCGAGGACGATGAAGGCCAGCGCCGCGTCGGTTTCAAGATGGGCGGTCGGCGGTTCGGCGCCGGGCACCAGCGACGACCAGTTGGCGACCAGCACGTAGAGAAAGATGGTGCCGATCAGCGGGCGATAGCGGGCGGGCTCGGTTTCCATGGTGTTGCGGATCTGATCGTCGATCGCCCCCACCACCAGTTCGAGCAGGCATTGCAGCTTCGAGGGACGCGGCGTCAGGCGGCGGCTGGCCAGGAAGCAGCCGACGCCGAGCAGCAGGATGATCGCCCAGGTGATCAGAACCGGCGAGGTGAGGGGAACCGGGCCGATGTGGAACAGCGGTTCCAGAGCGAGCGGCGAGGTGGTCATGGCAAACGTCCGATCTTGCGCAGCACGATGTGGCGGGCCGCCAGCAGGCCGAGCGCGCCGCCGAGCAGCGCCGGCGCGCCGAGCAAGGCCAGCGCGCCGAACAGGCCGATGGTGAGCGACCAGCGCAGGGCCGTTCTCGCCACGAAGCGCGCCGCGCCGTCGCCGGCCCTGAGACTCCACCACAGGGCCTGGAAATGCAGCGCGCCAATGCCGGCGCCGATGGCCGCGCCGAGGATGGCTTTGGCAACCGCGGCGGGGGTGACGAGGTCGAGGAGCAGGGCGGGCGTCATGGGCGGTGCATCCATTTCCAGGCCGACCAGAAGCCGATGGCCGCGCCGATCATGATCAGCGGCGCGGAGAAGAACACGCCGGTGCCGAGCGTGCGATCGAGCCAGCGGCCGATGGCCACGCCGATCAGCATGGGCACGACGATGGTCCAGCCGAGAACGCCGATCTGCCCGAGGCGGGCGCCGAGCGAGGGCTCCGGCGTGGCAAGTCCCTCGCGCCGCCGCTTCTCGGCCTGACGGGCGGCCTCGGCCAGACGATCCTGGCGGTCCTTGTGGGGATGGGTCATGCGTGTCCCCCGTTTCCCGGAGAGGCGGAGCGCAACAGGCGCATCAGTTGCCGGACCGCCTGGGCGTGCAGGCGCATCTGCTCGACGCGCGCCTGACGACCCTCGTCGGTCGACCGGGTGCGCAACGCCTCGACCGCCGCTTCCAGCTTGGGCAGATCGCTGTCGACCGTGCCTTCGCGGCAGGCTACCGCGACGCGGGCGCCGTCGGTCACCGTCAGCACGCCGCCGCGCACGGCGCAGTACAGCATGGCGCCGGCCGCGTTGCGCCAGCGGATCACCGAGGCGGTCAGCACCGTCAGAAGGTCGGTATGGCCCGGCAAGATGCCAAAGCCACCGCTTTCGTCCTCGGCGCGCAGGGCGACGACGGTGGCGTCGTCCACCAGGACGGTGGCGGGTGTGGTGATGATGAGACGCAGCGTGGCCGTCATGACGGCACCGGGGCGGGTTCGGCCGGCTTGTCCTTGTCGCGCGCCGCCGTTTCCTTGGCGCGGGCCTCTTCGAGCGTTCCGACCATGTAAAGCGAGCTCTCGCGCCAGTCGTCGCACTCGCCGTCGAGAATGGCGCGGCAGCCGGCGATGGTGTCGGCGATCGGCACCGACTGGCCGGGCACGCCGGTGAAGGCTTCGGTGACGGCGAACGGCTGCGTCAGGAAGCGTTGCAGCCGGCGTGCCCGCTCGGCGATGCGGCGATCCTCGGCGCCCAGTTCCTCCATGCCGAGCAGGGAGATGACATCCTGAAGTTCGCGATAGCGCTCGATGGTCCGGCGCACGTCGGCCGCCGTCCGCGCGTGGTCGGCGCCGACCACCAGCGGGTCCAGGAGGATCGATGACGAGGCAATGGGGTCGACCGCCGGATACATGCCCTCGGCGGCCATGGCGCGCGACAGCACGATCATGCTGTCGACGTGGGCGGCGATGGTGGTCACCGCCGGGTCGGTGAAATCGTCGGCCGGCACGTAGACAGCCTCGATGGCGGTGATCGAGGCGTCACCGACCGAGGCGATGCGCTCCTGCAGGGCGGCCACCTCGCTGGCCAGCGTCGGCTGGTAGCCGACCCGCGACGGCATGCGGCCGAGCAGGCCCGACACTTCGGCGCCGGCCTGCACGAAGCGGAACACGTTGTCCATCAGCAGCAGCACGTTGCGGTGCGCTTCGTCGCGCAGATACTCGGCGATGGCCAGCGCGGTCAGCGGTGCCCGCCAGCGGGCGCCCGGCGGCTCGTTCATCTGCCCGTAGACGAGAACGGTGTTGGCGAGCACCCCCGAGCTGGTCATGTCGAGCAGCATCTCGTGGCCCTCGCGCGAGCGCTCGCCGACACCGGCGAACACCGAGGTGCCGTCGTAGCCGGCGGCCATGGCGTGGATGAGTTCCATGACAAGCACGGTTTTGCCGACGCCGGCGCCGCCGAACATCGCCGCCTTGCCGCCCTGGGCCAGCGGCGTCAACAGGTCGAGCACCTTGATGCCGCTGGTGAACAGATCGGTCACCTTGCGCTGTTCGGAGAGCGGCGGCGGCGCGTGGTGGATGGGGCGGCGCTCCACGTCGTCGGCAAAGGGCGCGCCATCGTCGCCGCTGTGGCCCATCACGTCGAGCAGGCGGCCGAGGACGGCATCGCCCACCGGAACGCGGATCGGACCGCCGGTTCGCTCGGCGCGATCGCCGCGCCGGAAGCCGGTGGTGCTGGCCATGGCGATCGCCCTGATGGTGCGGTCGTCGCGATGGGCTTGCACTTCCACCACCACATCTCCCGCCTGATCGTCGTGGACGACCAGCGCGTCGTTGATGGCCGGCAGGTCGTCGTCAAAGGCGATGTCGAGGACGGCTCCACGGATGGCGACCACTTTGCCGGGCCGAGGGGGTTCCATTCTTCAGGTCCGTTCTGTCCAGTCGACGGGACAATGACTGCATTGTGCGCTTGGTCCCGGGACAAGCAAAGGGGCGGTCGCGGCGGTCGCCAAATCGTGAGTGGGGCCTGCCGCCGGCGCCCGAGCGGCAACCGATGACGTCATGAGCGAGGCTGGTATCGGGCGGATGCAAATGCCGGAGTCGAACCACTGGAGCAACGTGCGTTCTGACGAACGCAAATCGTTGCTCTAACTTTTTGTTGTCGCATTGTTTTTGCGGAAAACCGGTTCCCGCTTTTCCGCCCAATGCTCTGGGCGAGCCAACGGGATGGGGCATTCACACCGGCGGCGGGGCATCTGTCGGAGGCTCATGCCGCAGGTTCATGCGGAATTCTTCCAGTCGGCCGCGATAGCCTTCGGCATCGCCATATTCGAGGAAGTCGCGATAGCGATCATGTGGGTCGATAACTCTGAGGGCGTGTTTGATCGGACACCAGTATTGCTCGGTTCGGCTGCCGATCTCGCGGACATAGCCGATCACGCCGTTGGCGTAGCTGCAGTAGAGGCAATTCACGGCTTCAATCCAATTGAGATAGGCGAGGTGTCGACGGTCGAAGACGACGTAGTCGCCGCGGCGAACCCGCGGAATGCCATAGGCGCGAAAGCAGATCGCCTGATAGAGACTCACCCAGGCGTCGAGAACCAGAAGTGGGATCAGCAGCGAATAGATCACCGGCGCCGTCAGGGCGGTGCCAAGTGACGACCCTGCGAGGAAGCGCCAGATGCTCACGCGCAAGCGCTTGTGGCCGGCGACGATATCCTGTTCGAAATCAACGATCGTTTCTTTGATATGCCCACTGAGTTTCTCTCGCTCAGCTTCGATTTCTCGACTCAGTTCTGCCTGCAGGCGGTGGATTTCGCGGGACAGACTCAGTAAGCGCTGCGTCATCTGGTGCCAACTCCTCTAGTGGTTCGATTTCCGCGCTTCCGGTGCTCAGGTCCTCTCAGGCGCAACTCCGGACGCAAAACCGGTTCCCACTTTTGCTGGAGTTGCTCGAAGTTCGCTCCGCTCCGGTTCTCGAATTCATCGCTATCTACCTAGTGGAGCGAATTTGACATTTGTATCCGCCCGTTACCACTCTCGGAGCAAATGTCGGAGTCAAGAGAACCACTAGCAAGTTATTGGTTCTAGTGGAGCTTTTGAATTTGGCATTTGAGCTGGCGCCTTATGTCAGCCGGGACTCAAATGTCAAATTCGCTCCACTAGGTTCTTGTTTGGTAAGCATCATCTTTTCGATCCTCGTTTCACTCCGGTCGGATGATGCTTGGGGCGCGCGCGGGATCGATGACAATTCGAGGGGCCGCATTGCCGCTCGAACCCTCTATGCCATCGCCGCGATCAGCGCATCCAGCCGAACCGTCGCGAAGGTCGTCACATTGTCGGCAAGCGCATAGGGCAGCAGCAGCGTCCGGCCATGGACCAGCGCACCGCAACTATAGACGACATTGGGGACGTAGCCATATCGTTCGGTCTCGGTGGGATGGATCAGGGGCGCCGTGACGCGCGCCAGCACCTTGGACGGATCGTCCTTGTCGAGCAGGCAGGCGCCGATGCAATAGGTGCGCACCGCGCCGACGCCATGGGTGATGACCAGCCATCCCTCGTCGATCTCGATGGGCGAGCCGCAATTGCCGATCTGGATGAATTCCCAGGGCCAGCGCGGCGTCACGATCTTCGCGCCGCCTTCCCACTGGTAAAGGTCGTCCGAGGTCAGCAGCCAGATATTCTCATGATCCTGACGCCCGATCGTGGCGTAGCGACCGGCGATCTTCCGGGGGAACAGGGCCATACCCTTGGCGCGAGCGGCGCGCCCACCGAGCGCTGTCAGATCGATCGTCTGGAAGTCCACCGTCCGCAACAATTCCTCGCGGATATCGCTGCCACTGAAGGCGGTATAGGTGCCGAGATAGGTGGCGTCGCCGTCGTCGTCGACGAATCTCACCATCCTCAGGTCCTCGATGCCGTGGCGCTGACGATCCGTGACGGGGAAGATGACGGTTTCGGAAATATCGTGGCTGCCTTCGCAGAACAGGCGCACGCCGGGATCGTCCGGATTGCCACCGGGGATGCTCTTGATCCGCGGCGAGACCGCCCATTCGCTGGCTGGATCGACGATGACGGAACAGTCATTCAGCAGCACGCCGGTTCGGAACGTGATCGAGGAAACATGGCCTTCGCCAACCCCGCGCAATGACAGGATGAAGCGCAGCGCGCCGGCCGGCAGGCCCCCCTGATCCAGCGCGGGCACGATGTTCGGGTTGAACAACGCCGCCGCTTCGAACGCATATTCCTCGCTGAAATAGGCGCCGATGAGGTGTGCCTGATTATCGCTGACCGATGAAGCGGCGATGTGCAGACCGTTGATCTCGTGAAATCGCCGCAGGAGGACACGTTTGACGTCACGGTGGTGCTCGTTCAGGCTCGCCACGATACCATGCAACTCTTCGGCGACCTCGGCGGCGTCGAGCGACAGCACCCGATCGGCGATCCGCTGCGCGCGGGTGCAGCCGGCGACGGCGAACTCGTCCTCGTCCTCGGCCGGCGTGAATGGCCGGATCACGACGCGCGAAGGATCCGGCTTCAGCAGAAGCGTCGAGTGCGAAACAATGTCGTCGACCATGGAGCCTCGCTGCGCAGGGGGGAGAGCCGCGGGGCGGCGTGCTCCGCAAATCCTATCGGCGCAGCGAGATCCAGGTTGCTGCGATGTCGGCTTTCATCGCGTGATATCGTTCGCGCGTCAATTCGCGGCTCGTCGCCTTTGATCTTGACGGGACACTTGCCGGCCCTCGCCGGGCCTTTGGTGGCGCGGAACAAGCGATCGCTCGCATGGCCGGCGGAACGTGACGCGCCGCGGCGTCGAAAATCATGGTGAGTTGCGCTATCCTCAACAGCGACCGGAGATCGCCTCATGGGGGCCATCATGAAGATTGAGACGAAGGATTTTCAGGTTGCCGAAGGCCACAAGGTCAGCCTCGACAAGTGGCCGACGCGCGTCGAGCCTGTCTACAAGTCCAACGCCGACTACAAGAAGCAGCTGAAACACCATGTTGCCGAGCTCAGCCGGCAACAGCGGATGCTCTATGCCGGCAACCAGCACGCCGTTCTCCTGATCTTCCAGGCCATGGACGCCGCCGGCAAGGATGGGGCCATCCGGCACGTGATGTCCGGCATCAATCCCCAGGGGTGCCAGGTGTTCAGCTTCAAGCATCCCAGTGCCGAGGAACTCGACCACGATTTTCTCTGGAGAACGACGCGGGACCTGCCGGAGCGCGGGCGCATCGGCATCTTCAACCGCTCCTATTACGAGGAGGTGCTGATCGTGCGCGTGCATCCGGAGATCCTGATCAGCGAAGGGCTGCCGGATGCCTTGAAGAAGGAGAACCAGATATGGCGCGATCGCTACCGCTCCATCACCGATCTTGAGCGCCACCTGCACGAGAACGGCACCCGCATCGTCAAGTTCTTCCTGCATCTTTCCAAGGACGAGCAGCGAAAGCGCTTCCTCGACCGCATCGATGCCCCGGAGAAAAACTGGAAGTTCAGCATCGACGACATCAAGGAGCGGCAATACTGGAAGGCCTACATGCAGGCGTATGAAGACTGCCTCGGCGCCACCAGCACCGCCCAATCGCCTTGGTTCGTCGTTCCGGCGGACGACAAGAAGAACGCCCGGCTGATCGTGTCGCAAATCATTCTCGACACCTTCGCCGACCTCAAGATGAGCTACCCGAAGGTGGATGCCGTGAGAGAGCAGGAACTGCAGTCGATCAGGGCGCAGCTCGTCGAGTGAGGGCGCGCCTCATTTCACCACGCCGGGCCGATAGGCGAGTTGACCGCCGCCGCAAAAGGCATTGATGTGCCGCGAAAGGTGCGCGGCGCGGGTGGCAGATGGTCGGATTGGTCGATATCCACGAGGCGGTTCAGAACGTGTCGGAGGCGATCTCCAGCGTTCTCGATGTCGACGTCATCATTTCCGATGCCGAATTCCGCAAGGTGGGCGATACCAAGCGGCACTTCAACAAGGAAGTGACGGAGATCCGCGACACCTACGTCATCGGCCACGTGCTCAGCACCGGCGAGACCGCCACCATCGCCAGCAAGGCCGACAGCCCGCAGTGCATGGCCTGCAACGAGCAGGCGGAGTGCAATCTCAAGGCGATGATCTGCGTACCGATCGAGCGCGAGGGCGCGCGCGTCGGGGCGATCGGCCTGATCGCCATCACCGATGCGGCGCGCACCAAGCTGTTGGAAAACAGCAGCAATCTGATCGTGTTCACCCGGCGGATGGCCGACCTGATCGTCAGCAAGCTGATCGAGCAGGAAGCCGCCGAGAAGCTGACGATTTCCAAGAACCGCCTGACGCGCATCATCGACTCCATCGAGGAAGGCATCATCGCCGTCGACGCGGCGGGGCGCATCATGCACACCAACGCCGTGGTCGAGGAGGTGCTGGGTGCCCGCGGCGAGGAGCTGGCCGGCCAACTGGTGGAGACCTATTTCAGCGGCGCCTATGTCGGCGCGCTGCTCAACGCCGGCACCGCCTTCACCAACATCGAGCTCCGCATCGGCGACCAGAGCCGCAGCACCCACGTGCTGATTTCCGGCAAGCCGGTGGGTGAGAAGAACGCCGGCTCCATCCTGGCGCTGAAGAAGATGGACGACGTCTACAAGGTGATCAACAACCTGACGACGTCGCCGCTCGCCACCTCCTTCGACGAGATCGTCGGCGCCAGCCCGCAGATCGGCCAATTGAAGCGGCAGGCGCTGCGCGTGGCGGTGAGCAGCTCCAACATCCTGATCACCGGCGAAAGCGGCACCGGCAAGGAGCTGCTGGCCCGGGCCATCCACCACGCCAGCCCGCGCGCCGCCAAGCCCTTCGTGGCGCTCAACTGCGCCGCCATGCCCGAGACGCTGATCGAGAGCGAACTGTTCGGCTTCGAGGAAGGCGCCTTCACCGGCGCAGCGCGCGGCGGCCGTCCCGGCAAGTTCCAGCTCGCCCACGGCGGCACCATCTTCCTCGACGAGATCGGCGACATGCCGCTGCACCTGCAGCCCAAGCTGTTGCGCGTCTTGCAGGAAAAGACGGTGGAGCGGCTCGGCGGCCACAAGTCCGTCGCCGTCGACGTCAGGGTGATCGCCGCCACCAACCGCGACCTCGAACAGCTGGTGGCGCGCGGCGAGTTCCGCGAGGATCTCTACTACCGGCTCTCCGTCATCCCCTTGCACATCCCGCCGCTGCGCGCCCGGGTGGGCGACGTGCGCCTCCTGATGACCCACCTCTTGCGCCAATACGGCCAGAAACTCGGCAAGTCGATCAAGGGCTTCACCGGCAACGCCGAGGAAGCGCTCCTCGCCTGGCCCTGGAAGGGCAACGTCCGCGAACTCGCCAACGCCGTGGAATACGCCGTCAACATGGAGCAGACGCCGTACATCTCGTTCGAGAGCCTGCCGGTGAGGATACGGGAGGGGGCGGCAAGCCCGGCGGCAGCGGGGGCGGTGGGGGTGTTAAGGAGCACGGAGACAGAGGCGATACGGCGGGCGCTGGGGGAGTGCGGGGAGAGTTTGGAGGGGAAGAAGCGGGCGGCGGCGATGCTGGGGATCAGCCTGTCGACGCTGTACAGGAAGATCAAGGAGATGGGGTAGCAGTTTCACGAGGCGCAATCGGGATCTGATCTGCGATAGCGCCAAGCCCTGCGACGAAGGATCACCATCGGTTGCGGACTGACATTATGACGATCATAGGAACATGAATTGGCAGAACGCCGTTTGCAGCTAGTGGAGCGAATTTGACATTTGAGTCCCGTCTGACATAAAGCTCGCGGTCAAATGTCAAATTCAAAAGCTCCACTAGAAACAATAGCTTGCTAGTGGTTCTTGTGACTCCGACATTTGCTCCGAGGCCGATATCAGGCGGATGCAAATGTTGGAGTCGAACCACTAGAGGGGTTTCCTCATGGCGCAGCGCAATGTTGTCGGTATCCCGGCTTGTCCTTCAGCAGCCAGGATCGCTGTCAGCCGAGGGCAGAGTTCTTTACCGTCCAGCGTATTGAACCCAAGCCTTTGATAGTATGGCTCGTTCCATGGCACCTTCCTGAATGTTGTCAACGTCAGTGCATTGATCCCAAGATCAATGGCACTGCGCCGCATAGCTTCGATCAGTTTTCGTCCGATGCCATGCCCCTGCTGATCGTGGTGGACTGCTATTTGCCAGATATGCAAGCTGTCGGGCGTCACCTCTCCGTTTACGAAAGCAGCAATCCCGAAGTCTTGCACCTCCGCGACCATCGCAAGGCCATGTGTAAGCATAGCCCTATGCTGCTCCTCTGATTGAACCACGTCGTCCGCGATCCACTCTAGTCCCGGCCATTGCCGGAATATCTCACCAGAACTGCGCTCGATTTCTGGCAGTACGTGGATATCGCGGGCGTCTGCAGGTCTGATAATTGTCATGTGACCAGTTTAATCCGAAGGACAATGCTAGAAAATGGCTCAGGCGCTTATGATGTATGCTTATACCAGCTCCCGAAGTGGCTGACTCATCGGGAGCTGGTATTACATCCGGACATGGCGGCGAAGGCTGTGGCCTAGGGTTGTGAGAGTTTGGGGAGCGCTATATCGGCCGATTGCTCTGTTCTGCCTGAGGTCCACCTTGAATTCACACGTGAATTCAAACGGCCTGCGCGAGGATGACGTGAACTCTATATAAAACAAAGAGATATGCGATTTCTGGAGGCTCTATCATGCCGTCCTGCTTCGCGGAGACCGGTCGGTCACCGTCCGGTCGGTCTCGGAGTTTTCTTCTGTATCTAACATCATACTTGATTTTAACAATACTGATGTTATATCATCAAAATGATGTTAGAACAACCCCCTGTAACCCAGTTGGAGGCGCTTGCCGAGGCGGCGGAGGCGTATGTTCGGTACGCTTTTGGGCTGCGGCTCGAACTGACACCGATCGAGCCAACGAATGTTCCGCACTTCGTGCTCGATCGCTACAAGCTGTGGCGGGGGCAGTTGGGTAGTCGCACCCTGGTTCTCATGGGCCTACGCGAACCCCGGCAAGGCGCGACGGCGGATTATCTCAAGCACCGTGATCTGGTCCGTCGCCAACTTGGCGTCGATCTCGTCTTGCTGCTGCTTGACCATGTGCCGAACGCCGTCCGACGCCAAATGGTGGAGCGGCAGGTCGGGTTCATCGCTCCGGGGGCGCAGCTTTATGTTCCGGAAGCATTGCTCGATCTGCGCGAGCGCGCGCCGGGAATCGCGGTCGCTCCCGCCGATCAGATCAGCCCGACCACGCAATTGCTGCTCCTGGCGATCCTGCAGGGCGTCGCCCTTGAAGACGAGCACCTGACCGACATTGCCAAGCGGTTCGACGTGTCGATCATGAGCATGAGCCGGGCACTGGATGAGCTTGAGGGCCTTCAACTTGCCAAGGCTCGCCATGTCGGCCGACAACGCCGTCTGCACATGCTGTCGGGCGGTCGCGAATTATGGGAGATGGTCCAGGAGCGATTGCAGTCCCCGGTGTGCAAGGTTCGTATCGTCAGCGGCGGGATCGAAGACCCTATCGCCCCGCTCGCCGGTGAGAGCGCGCTTGCCCGCTACACCATGCTGGCTGCGCCTCGGGTCGAGACGCGCGCCATTCTGTCGGTGCATTGGAAGGGGCTCAAGGAGCGGCTCGCGCTCAGCCCCGCAGGGGCATTCGACGATGAGTGCACCGAGATTCAGACCTGGGCCTACAACCCTGAGATCCTGGCGCGGGACGGTGTCATCGATCGCCTCTCGCTGTATCTCAGTGTTCGGGCAAGTCCCGACGAACGCGTTGCGCAGGCGGCGGAAGAGCTAATGGAGACGTTTGAATGGTGACCGGAATCGATCGCTTCCGCGCGCATTTTGTCGGTCATGACCATCAGTATGTGCTGATCGGTGGAGCGGCCTGCGAACTGATCATGGGTGAGGTCGGCCTCGACTTCCGCGCCACCAAGGACCTCGACATCGTGCTGATCGTCGAGGCGCTGGACGCTGCCTTTGCGGAGCGCTTCTGGGCCTTTGTCGAGGAGGGCAGATACGAGATCCGGGAGCAAAGTCCAGGTAAGAAAATCCTCTACCGCTTCCAGAAGCCGAAGGCCGAAGGTTTCCCGGCCATGCTTGAGCTGTTCTCGCGGTCGCCCGAAGGATTGGCGCTTGCCGAGGGCTCGCATCTTACGCCGCTGCCGGTCGATGAGGCGGCTGCAAGCCTGTCGGCGATCCTGCTCGACGAGGACTACTACGCCTTCCTCAAGTCGATGGTCAGCGCGGCGGCTGGCGTCCCCGTGCTCAACGAGGCGGCGATCATCCCGTTCAAGGCACGGGCGTGGCTCGATCTCAGCCGGGAGCGCGCATCGGGTGGCAAAGTCGATGAGAAAAACATCAAAAAGCATCGCAACGATGTGGCGCGGCTGATCCAGCTTCTGAGCCCGGACGCCAGCTACCCGCTGCCCGAGACCGTTGCAAAAGACATGCGAGCGTTTGTCGAGGTGGCGACGGCGGAGGCCGATTATGATCCCCGGCAATTCAAGGTGAATATGACGCGACAGGATGTGGCCGACCGGCTGCGTGCCGCATATAAACTCTGAATGGGCAAATCCTCTTCGGTGGCTATCGAGACGGTTTCGATCGACGCGTGCGACGTCCCTCCGTTCCGTCGCAGGTTTCGGGAACGGCAACATGATTCTTCGTGGTGAGTATTTTTCGCCCGCGCTCCAGATGGAGACGCGACTTTCCCTGTTCATTCCCAATGGAAGAGGCCCGAGCGGCAAGCGCTCGGTCGTGTATTTGCTGCATGGCCTGTGCGGCCGGTCCGGCGACTATCTCGACTACACCACGCTGGCGACGTTCGCGGCCGAAGGCGATGCCATCCTGATCATGCCGGAGGTGGCGCGGAGCTTTTATGCCGACATGCGTTACGGCCTCGACTACTTCAGCTATGTTGCCGACGAGCTGCCCAAGGTGTGCGCCGACCTCTTCAACGTGGATGCGTCGCGCGAGCGAACGGGCGTGGTCGGGGCGTCGATGGGCGGGTTCGGGGCGCTGCGGTGCGCGCTCTCCCGTCCCGAGAGGTTCGGCTGGTGCGCGGCCTTCTCCTCGCCCGGCCTCAATCTCAGGGAGGATTTCGACCTGAAGGCACGCGGCCTGACGGTCGAGGCGCTGAAAGGGATGTGGGGCGAACGGCTGATCAACGACTTCCAGGCCGTGCTGGGGGAGGGCCTCGACTACGATCCCCGGCTGGACGTTCCGGCCCTGGCGCGCGCGCTCAAGGGCGCGAGCGTCAAGCCCCGGATACGGATGGCTTGTGGCCTGTCGGATCCGTTTTTCCTCGCCGACAATCGTCGCTTCGCCTCGGAGATGGATACGCTCGGCTTTGACTTCGGCTACGAGGAATGGGAGGGCGGCCACGACTGGACCTTCTTCGGAACAGCCTTGGAGAGAGCGTTGCGGTGGGGCGCAGCCTTGTGAAGCTTCGTCTATGCCGAAGATCAAGGAGAGGGGATAAGGGCGCCCTATAGCGGCCGACCGCCCTATCCTGCCTGAGGTCCACCTTGAATTCGCGCGCGAATTCAAGCGGCCTGCGCGAGGATGACAGGAGATTGATAGATAACAGGTACATAGCCGCTTGCGAGGGCGGCTGGCGAGCGGTCGTGGCCATGAGGGGCGAGGGCATATCGGGATGGGCGAGATATTTCCTGGAGCCGGGATCGACGCCGATGAAGCCTTCTGGGCGGCGCTTGAGCGGTTGGTGCGGGAGAGTGAGGTGGTGATCGATCGTCCCCGGGGATCGTCCCATCCGCGTTATCCCAACATGATCTATGGGGCGGACTACGGTTACCTCAGGGATACGACGTCGATGGATGGCGGGGGTATTGATGTCTGGCGGGGTGCTGGAGGCGGCAACCGTATATCCGGCGCGATCGTGACGGTCGATCTTGTGAAGCGGGATTCGGAGATCAAGATCCTGCTCGACTGTAGCGAGGAGGAGATCTCGGGGATCATGAGGTTTCACAATGACAGTGAGTATATGAAGGGTTTGCTGGTCCGGAGGCGTTGAGGTGGAGCGGTGTTGAGGGGAGCCCTATATCGACCGATCGCTTTATTCTGCCTGAGGTCCTCGCTTTCGCAAGGATGACAGAATTATATAAATGATAACAACTGGATAGGGCGGATCTCAAGCTTGGCTCCCCTTCCTATCAAGCTGTCATCCTTGCGAAAGCGAGGACCTCGTGCCGAAAAGGGCGAGGGGCTTGTATAGAGCGCCAGCTGGTGTCCCCGCCTGCGGCTCCCCAGTTACCTCCTCTTAACACATTCTCATTTTGCGAAATCGCGAACCGCTGAAAAACCGTTGCTGGTCAGTCGGTTGGCGGTTGTCACTTCTCATTTTGCGAAATCGCGCTGGTGGTAAGTCGGCTTGGTGGGAGACGGTGGTTGTTGCGTGGTGACTGGCAGGGCCGGGTGAGGGTGGCGGGGCGCCGAGGGTGACTACTTAGGGAGGCGCGGCGCTGCCTGAGGGGCGGCGGGGCGTTTGCCGGGATGTCGGGGCGTGGCGGCCCACGGGCAGAGAGCGGTTCCGGAAAGGATATCAGGGTGTTAGGCGGGGCGGACGGGCGGTTGGGTGCCGACCGGCCTGGGCTTTGGCGCGCCGATTTGGCGGCTTTCCGCCGCCCGGGATGCCCTGCCGCGGCATAGCCTTTTGGGGCAAAGCCGCCGCGCTGGCGAAATGTGTTTGCCGGCAAAGGCGCCGGTCCGGTGAGTAGAAGCCGGGGTGATGCTAGGGACTTGAGGTCGAGGGTGAAGTCGTCGGGCCGTTCAGGCCAGATGAGCTAACGGGGCGGTTCGGGGGAATACGCCGGATAGCAGTTTGAAGCCGAGAGATTTTCTTGCGTGGCCGATGTCGATCGGCTGCGAGGCTGAACTCTTGCGATTTTTTCAGTCCGTTGATGTGGAGACAAGGACATGTGTGCGTTCAACCAGCCTAGGAATACTGACGATGCCACCATCAACAAGGTGCGCGGCGCCATCCTGCATCGCGGGTTGTGGATGGGGCTCATCCTGAAGGAGGCGCAAAAGCGCGGTCTCGACTGGGAGAGCATCGGCCATCAGGCGATCTTCGACACCGGCTGCATGCATGGCGACGGCATCAAGGAGCGGATGGATACCGAGGGCAGCCTGGTGTCCTTCGGCAAGACCTTCTTCACCGAAGACGTTCTCAAGATCTTTGAGGTCGAGGTGAAGAAGCTCGACGAGAGCGAGCTGGTGCTGGAATACGGCTATTGCCCGCTGGTGGCGGCCTGGAAGCAGATCGGCGTTGACGACGACATGCTGGCCAAGCTGTGCGACATCGCCATGTCCGGCGATCGCGGCATTGCCAGCCGGTTCGGCGCCTTCGAGTTCGAACTGGGCAAGACCATCGCCGAGGGCAACCCCGTCTGCGAAGTCAAGTTCTCGCGCCGGACATGACCGTGATGACAAACGCCCGGCTCGACGCCAAAACCTACCGCACCTATGTCGAGATCCTCAAGAAGGAGCTGATCCCGGCGCTCGGCTGCACCGAGCCGATCGCCGTGGCCTATGCCGCCGCCTATGCCGCTGCCGTGCTGAAGCAACGCCCAGAGAGGGCGGAGGTCTGGTGCAGCGGCAACATCGTCAAGAACGTCAAGGGCGTGGTGGTGCCCAAGACTGGCGGCCTCAAGGGCATCGACGCGGCGGCCATCGCCGGCATCGTCGGCGGCGACGCCAAGGCGGGCATGCAGGTGCTGGAGGCGGTGAAAGACGAGCAGCAGGCGGAGATCCGTGCGTTGCTCACGGGCGGCTTCTGCCGCACCCACCTGCTCCTCGGCGACGAGACGCTGCACATCATCGTCAAGGTGTTCGCGGGCGAAGCCTCGGCCGAGGTGTCGATCAAGGGCTCGCACACCAACATCTGCCGCGTCGTCCGCGATGGCGAGGTGCTGATCGACCGGGATGGGACCGCCAAGCAAGAGGCGGCGGCGGCCGAGCCGTCGCTGCTCAACGTGCGCGACATCATCACCTTCGCCGATACGGTGAAGCTTGAGGATATCGCGCCGATCATTTCCGAGCAGATCGACAAGAACACCCGCATTTCCGAGGAAGGGTTGAGCGGCCACTATGGCGTCGGCGTCGGCCGGACGCTGCTCAAATACGCGGGAACCGACCTCAGGACGCGGGCCAAGGCGCGGGCCGCCGCCGGCAGCGACGCCCGGATGAGCGGCTGCGCACTGCCCGTCATCATCAACTCGGGCAGCGGCAACCAGGGCATGACGGCCTCTCTGCCGGTCATCACCTATGCCGAGGCGTTCGAAGTCGGCCGCGACAGGCTCTACCGGGCGCTGGTGCTCTCCAACCTGATCGCCATCCATCAGAAGACGTCGATCGGCAAGCTGTCCGCCTTCTGCGGCGCGGTCAGCGCCGCCTGCGGGGCGGGGGCGGCCATCACCTACATGCTGGGCGGCGACTATGAGGCGATCTCCCGGACGATCACCAACGCCATCGGCAATGTCGGCGGCATCGTCTGCGACGGCGCCAAGCCGTCCTGCGCCGCCAAGATCGCCTCGGCGGTCGACGCGGCGATCATGGCCCATCACCTCGCCGTCGAGGGGCAGGCGTTCTCCGACGGCGAGGGGCTGGTGACCGGCGACGTCGAGGGCACCATCGCCAACATCGGCCAGGTGGCCAGCCAGGGGATGAAGTCCACCGACCTCGAAATATTGAAACTCATGGTCGGGGGGTAATTCCCGACGCAGTGCCTTCTCAATCCGGCTAAATGGGTGATGCCGGAGAGAACAATTTTCCCATCGAAGTAAAAAACTGAAAACGTGGAGTGACATGATGGAAAAATCACTGAACCTGAAGAAGGTCGTTCTGCTAGCCGGCGCGTTGTCGGCCTACTGGATCGGCTCCGGTTTCTCGACCGGACAGGAAATCCTGCAGTTCTTCTCCAGCAGCGGCACCAATGGGCTGATCGCCGCCCTGATCTTCATGGTGATCACCAGCGTGCTGACCTATCTGCTGTTCAGCGTCGGTCAGAAGAAGCAATTCGCCAACCCCTATGACGTGTTCGAGCATTACTGCGGCAAGTACGTGGGGCAGGTCTACATCTGGTACAGCGTCGCCCTGATCTACGGCATCATGGTGGTCATGCTGGCCGGCGCCGGCGCCACCCTTCACCAGTATTTCCAGTTGCCGACCTATGCGGGGATCTGGATCATCGGCCTGCTGGCGCTCGGCACGACGCTGCTCGGCGTTGAAAAGCTGATCAACATCATCGGCACCATCGGGCCGGTGAAGATCGTCTTCATGGTGATCGTCGGTTGCGCCGGCCTCTACACGCTGTCGCAGCAGACCGGTCTGCTCAGCGAAGCCAACGCGGCGATGCCGACGCTGGGCTTCAAGTATGCCTCGTCCAACTGGGCCTGGTCGGGCGCGCTCTACGCCTTCCTGGCGCTGATCGTCAGCATCCCCTTCCAGGTGGCCTGCGGCGCCTCGGCCGGCAGCCTGAAAGAGGCGCGCGTGTCGGCGCTGGTCGGTGTGGCCGGGTTCACGCTGGCCATCGTCATGCTGGTGATCGCCGAGCTGGTCTACTACAAGCTGATCGTCGGCGAGCAGGTGCCGACGCTGGCCATCACCAACGCCATCTCGCCGGTGCTGGGCTTCATCTTCACGGCGCTGATCGTGCTGTGCATCTACTCGGCGGTCGCCTCGTTCCTCTTGATGACCGTCCGCAAGTTCGCGGCCGACAAGACCATGAAGTTCAACATCATCGCCACGGTGCTCGCCGCCGTCGGCATCGTGTTCGGCGGCATCCTGCCGTTCGACAAGCTGGTCAACATCCTGTTCCCGTTCGCCGGTTACTCGGCGATCGTCTTCGCGTGCTTCATGATCTACAAGGAGTTCATCGCCAAGAAGATCGAAAGCCCGGTGGCCGATGTCATGATCGAGAAGGCCAAGTAATCCCGTCCTCCGACGAAGCCTTCCTCGCGGGTTCCCTATGGCTCACGCCATGGGGGACCTGCTTGGCGTTTCGAAGGCGTCTCATCCGGCCGACAGGGGGGGAGGGTGGGGACGGGTGGGGAGGGAGGTCTATATGGGCCGGGCGCCTCTACTGAAGACGCACTTATCTCTTCCAAGCATCGCGGGACACCTGGGGATGTGACCGGCGCTATTTCGAGGGAACATTCTCAACTACGGTAACACCGAGCATGTTTTTGAGAGGAACTAGACCGCTAGGCAAACACCGCGCAATGGCGAGCAAGGCTTGTGCGCCAACTTCACGCTTCTCAGATGCTTCGACCGCCCGCATTACGGCAACGTACTTCACACACTGATAGAGGCCTCGAACAATGTCAGCTTCGTCGGAAATTGCCGATTTGACCTCCACGGCCACCCATCCCGCTCTCGTGGAGAAAGACACGTCAAGTCTATCTCCCGAGGGCAGGGGGAACTCGCATCTTCCTTTGACCGTAGAACGCGGAAGGCCAACGGCCTCAGGGTGCGCCGCGACGAACTCTTTCATTATGCGGTGACTCTCGCTCTCGCCTCCACCTCGTCCGGCGGCGACTTGGTTGAGTTCTGCGAAGGATTGGGCGACGGGAGCTAAATCCAGTATTTGCAATACTTCGCGCCAGCGCGGATATCCATAGATGGTCGATAGTTCCGCATCAACAATTGCTCGTTTGCGGGCAGATGAGAGTGAACCAAAATCCTCCTTTGCTATAAGGAACCAACCAATACCCTCACCGGGCATATATGTATGTTTGTTTATCACAAGGCATTGTATCGGGGGTACTTTTTGCCGCCAGCGCTTGCATATGTTTTGCATTGTTCGGCCAATGCTTCCAAGCACATAATTGAGATTCCGCGGATTCGGCATCCCCAGTTCTTTCGCTAGGTCGGAATAGAAGATGGGCTTTCCTGCTTCTGCTTGGCGAACAAGGATAGGAAGTGCTTGCCGAGCGCGTTCTTGATATAGACCGTCACCCCAAATGGGCTCGGCAATTCGAGCGGTAACTCTATCCACGATCCATCTCCGGCGTGTCAGGAGCGGTGTCCGAGACATCAAAGTGATGACTCATGCAACTCTAAATATAGTATCTACCGCGAGAATATCTTATGCGATAGTCTTCAGTCATGAAGCCGCTTCCTCTCAACGCCGACCTCATGGCGGTCGCCCCTCGTGTGGTCTGGTTCGAAGCGCCGGAGAAGGCGCTGGCCGATCCGCTGCGGTTCCTCGCCTATGTAATGACCTATGGCACCCCGGACGATCTGGCCGTGGTGCGCCGCTATGTCGGCGACGACGGGTTCAGGGAGGCGGTGGAGCAGGCGCCACCCGGCATCATGGATGCCCGCTCATGGGCCTATTGGAATGTCATGGCCGGCAAGGACGACATTCCGCCCATGCCCAGCAGGAGGCTGCCGGAGGTGTGATCGGCGGCATCGTGATCAGGCCGACCGCGCAGGATTGAGCGAATGGGTGGGGAGGGAGACCGATACGGGCCGAGGCGCGCGAGAGCTCGACGAAGCGGGGTGTTGCCAAGGCGGGCCGGTCGGCCGATCATTTGCGCCTCATCAGCAGCGGGAGGCCGGCATGAGCGAGGTCAAGGGTGGTTGCCTGTGTGGTGACGTGCGATTTGTGGCAACCGGGCGGCCCTATCGGGTCGGCATCTGCCATTGTCTGGAATGCCGCAAGCATGGTGGGGCGCTGTTCCACGCCTCGGCGATCTTCCCCGAGGAGGCGGTGACCATCGAGGGCGAGACGCGCGACTACAATGGGCGGTATTTTTGCCCGCGTTGCGGCTCGTCGGTGTTCGGGCGCAGCGGCGACGAGGTCGAGGTCAACCTCGGCGCGCTGGATCACATCGACCAGTTCCAGCCGACCTACGAGCTGTGGACCATCCGCCGCGAGGCCTGGCTGCCGCCGTTCCCGCTGAAGCACAGCTACGTGCGCGACCGCGAGAGCGAGGGGCGGTTCGAGGATTAGCGGCGAGGCGGCGGAGCTGGTCGACGGGAACGCGATATCGGCCGAGGAACTTTCTCGTCCCGAGGTCCTCTGCCTTCGCAGAGGATGACAGAATTATATAATAAAAACATATACATAGCCGATTTCGCGCCTTCCCGTAGGTTGTCTTCCTCTGCGAAGGCAGAGGATCTCAGGCCGAAAGGGGCGCAGGGGAAATATCAGGTAGTCCTTCATCGAGGGAGCGCGATATCGGCCGATTGCTTCATTCTGCCTGAGGTCCTCGCCTGCGCGAGGATGACAGATTTATATTTATAAGCAAAAGCTTAGTCGCTTTTGCGCCCTATCAGGCCGTCATCCTGCACTTTAGGCGCAGGACCTCGGGCCGAACGGGGTGGGGCGACACGATAGGGCGGTGTCAGGGTTGCGAACGGCGGGCCAGCACGTCAAGGGCCAGTTTGCGGAGCAGGGTTTCCAGGGCGGCGCATTCGTTGGGCGTCAGGGCGTCGAGCACCGCGCTTTCGAAGGCCATGTCTTCGCGGAAGGCGCGTTCGGCGAGGTCGATGCCTTCCGGCGTCAGTTTCACCAGCGTGCTGCGGGCGTCGTCCGGATCGGGCAGGCGGGTGATGAGACCGGCCTTTTCCAGCTTGGCGAGGCGGGCGGTGAGGCCGCCGGAAGAGATCATCAGCCAGCAGTAAAGCTCGGTGGGGCGGAGACAATATGGCGGGCCGGAGCGCCGCAGCGTGGCGATCACGTCGAACTCGCCGCTGTCGAGCCCGTGTTTCTCGAAGATCGCCTCAATGGGCGGGCGCAGGTTGAGCGTGATCCAGCGCATGCGGCCGAGGATCGCCATGCCGCGCGTGTCGAGGTCCGGCAACTCCGCCGTCCATTGCGCCCGCCGCCGATCGATATTGTCTTGCGCCTCGTTCCTTTGTCTTGACATCAAGACATCTCCAGTTATCTTGATATCAAGATATTCCTTTTGCCGGAGGTAAGGCAATGACGCAAATCAATCGGCCCGATTTGTCGCGTGTTCCGGTCTGCACGACCTGCGGCACGCAATACCCCGAAGCGGAGCGGATGACCGATTGCCCCGTCTGCTGCGACGAGCGGCAATATGTCGGCTGGCAGGGGCAGCGCTGGACGACCACGGCGGAGATCGCCGCCAGCCACGAGATCCGCTTCGAGGACGCGGCCGGCGTGACGACGCTTTGCCTTGAGCCATCGTTTGCCATCGGCCAGCGCGCCTTCCTGATCCCGCAGCCCGGCGGGCTGGTGATGTGGGAGTGCCTGCCCGCCGTCACCGACGCGGCGCTGGCACGGATCGCCGAGTTGGGTGGCGTGCAGGCGATCGCCATTTCGCACCCGCATTTCTATGCGGCGATGCTGGAGTGGAGCGCGGCGCTCGGCGGCGTGCCGATCTATCTCCACGCGGCGGACGAGGACTGGGTGCGGTTCGACAGCCCCCTCCTGCGCCTCTGGGATGGCGAGCGTTTCGCGCTGTCCGATACGCTCGACCTCGTGCATCTGCCCGGCCATTTCGCCGGCAGCACGGGCCTGTTGTGGAAGACCGGCCCGCGCCCCGGCGGCAGTCTTTTTCCCGGCGACGCGCTCCAGGTGGCGATGGACCGCCGCTTCGTCAGCTTCATGCGCAGCTACCCCAACCTGATCCCGCTCGGCCCGAAGGCGCTGAAGCGGCTCGAGGATCATGTGACGTCCTTGGCGTTCTCGGATCTCTACGGCTCGTTTGCGGGGCGGGAGATCATTGGCGACGCCAAGGAGCGGGTGGAGGCGTCGTTCGCGCGGTATTGCGAGGCGCTGAAGGGGTAGGGTGGAAGCAGCAAAGAATGGGCGCGCGGGATAGCGCCCCCTTCGCGTGTTCGTGCGCGAGCCTGCTAGACCGCCGTTCGATCCGATTGAGTCAGACCGGCGCTCCAAGGTCTTGCTTGGGACGCATCATGGACCTTGCGTCATTCTTCAGGAACAAAGGCTGTCATCTGCAGTTTACCGGACTGTGCTTGCTCAAGGCTGCACCGCGGTCTTTGTTCCCACTCAGTGGACTATTTGACCGATATCCCGCCGTTCCGTCTCCCAGGAGGAGAACATGGGGCCGACAAAATTCAAATTGCTTGTTTGCTTATTCATTCTGAGCGGCGCCACGCTTGCTCAGGCCCGCTGCCTTTCATCCGTTAGTGAGCTCAAAGCCGGCGATATAAAAGCAAGTTGGCAGGAGACGACTGAGAATGATGGAAAGCCACTGACAATCGTCATCACCGACGGAGCCAGCGGTCTTGTCTACTCGGCCAGCAAAGCCGGTCAGCCGTGGCTGACCGGGGAAGCGTCCGTCTGTCGTTCTGGAAATGCGACAAAGATTACCTTGAGCAATACCAAAGCCACCGGCAACGTCCCGATGCTTGCAAGGATGGCGCTGCCCTCCACGCAGTCGGCCTATATTGTCAACGACCAGATCAAACTGGCAAGCGGCGCATGGGGTGGAACTTTCGTCGGCCGTTAATTGCAGGTGGTGTGGCATCAGGACGTCCATAGGGTTAGGGAGGCAGATATCGCCCTCTCGCTCCACTCCTCCTGAGGTCTTTGCATGCCATAGCGCGAAGGCGGGAACCTCAGGCAGAAAGGGACGCCCCCGGAAATATCACGCACCTCGCCGCCCATCCTGACAGAAACCGTCCTACCTGCATGTTGGGATCATTCCAGGAAAGAGGAGGGAAGCCATGAAGATCACTGTCGAGACCACCGTCGCCGCGCCGATCGCCGAGGTCTGGCACGCCTATGTGACGCCGGAGGATATCAAGGCGTGGAACGCCGCGTCCGACGACTGGCACACCACGGCGGCCAGCGTCGATCTCACCGAGGGCGGGGCGTTCTCGTCGCGCATGGAGGCCAAGGACGGCAGCATGGGCTTCGACTTTGCCGGCACCTACACCAAGATCGTGCCGCAGGAGCGCATCGAGTTCGCGTTCGGCGACCGGACGGCGCAGGTGGCGTTCATGCCGCGGCCCGAGGGCGTCGTCGTGCGGGTGACCTTCGACGCCGAGACGGAATATACCGAGGAGCAGCAGCGCGCCGGCTGGCAGGCGATCCTCGACAACTTTGCCCGCTACGTCGAGGGAAAGCGTCCATCATGAGCACGCTCGCCCTGTTCGCCACCATCGCGGTGATCCACCTCTTGGCCGTCGCCAGCCCTGGCCCGACGCTGATGGTGGTGATGAGCCAGTCGGTGGCCGGTAGCAGGCGCTCGGGCTTCCTGGTGGTGGCCGGCGTGGTGATGGCAACGCTCACCTGGTCGAGCGTGACGGCGGCCGGCCTCGGCGGCGTCATCGCCCGCTTCGGGTGGCTGTATTTCGGGCTGAAGCTGGTCGGCGCCGCCTATCTCAGCTGGCTCGCCTGGGGGCTGCTCAAGGGCGTTTTCCAGGGCAAGGCGGTGGGGTTTGACACGTCGCGGCCAGTGCTGAGTGGGGGAAGGGCGCTGCGCGCCGGCTTCCTCACCACCATCTCCAACCCCAAGGTGGCCGCCTACTATGCGAGCTTGTTCGGTGTGGTGATCCCGGCCAGCGCGCCGACGGCGGTGTTCGCCGGCGCCATCGCGACGGCGGTGCTGGTGTCGGTGGCCTGGTGGAGCGCGGTGGTCCTGCTGTTCGCCCTGCCGGCGGTGCAGCGGGGATACGCGCGGGCAAGGCGGTGGATGGATGCGGTGATGGGGGCGCTCTTGCTGGCGCTGGCGGGACGGCTGCTGTTCAGCCGGTGAGATGGGGATTGGGCGGGTGGAGATCTATATGGGCCGCTCGCCCTTTCTGCCTGAGGTCCTCGCTTTCGCAAGGATGACAGGAGAATTATATATAGGAAACAGGCGGATAGCGCTTGCGCACCGTACCCGGGGCAAATTCCCGGGCAAGCAGGTGCAATATTTCCGATCTCGCATGTCGCATGTGCGAGATTAAGCGATTTCAAGTACTTGGTGGGCATTGCCACCGTCTTCCAAGCGGAGTTTTTCAAGCTTGCCCGGGAATTTGCCCCGGGTACTTGCGCACCTTCATAGATCGTCTCTCGCGGTTCCGGTGGTGCCGCAGGGGAGCTAGCGAGGAGCTTGCGAGCGGCTAACCGGTTTTCCCCCTTTATATCATGCTGTCATCCTTGCGAAAGCGAGGACCTCGGGCAGGATGGGGCGAGGGGGAGCTATCGGGCTTTCAAACGCCCGAGGGAGCCTGATATGGGCCGAAGCGTCTTCTCGTCCTGAGGTCCTCGCTTTCGCAAGGATGACAGTCCTATATAGAGGGGAAAACGGTTAGCCGCTCGCTAGCTCCCCTGCGGCAGCACCAGAACCGCGAGCGACGACCTGCGAGAGTGCGCAAGCGCTATCCGCCTGTTTCCTGTATATAATACTGTCATCCTTGCGAAAGCGAGGACCTCGGGACGAGAAGGCGATGAGGGTTGTATCCGGCACCATCTGTGCGTGAAGCCCGATGTCAACGGTCGGTTTCAGTGCATCCAGACGTTGCCGCCGTGGTCTTGCCCGAGTCCTTTGGGCGAATTGTCTACTTCCGAAAACAAGATTATGAAGTGTCCGGCTATCGGGATTTACCCGTAGGGCGCCGTTTGGTCTGACGGAACCGGACCGGCGCTCCGGGCTGGTGCCCCATGTGACTTCGCGGAGGACGGATTAGGGCAGGAGGAATTTCAGAACGTCGTGGCCAACGCTTCTCGAGGAGGAAAAGCGTGGACAGGTCAGATGAACTTCACGCACGGCACATCCGGGACACGCTGGCCGCCGGCGGAGCGGTCCGCTCGGTTGTTGCCGCCTCATGGCACCGGTCGCAGGAGCTGCACAAGCTCGATCCGACGGCGCCGCGCCCGCCCGTCTGGCGGTTGACTGATGAGGAGATCACGCTGGCACGGCAGCCGCTGGAGCCGTTGATCGCCTGTGCGATCAGTGCCATGGACCGCCTGCATGCCGCCGTCGGCGGCGTCGGCTGCTGCGTGCTGCTGGCCGATCGCAATGGCGTGCCGCTCGAAAGGCGGGGCGCGGCCGGCGACGATGCCACCTTCAGCCAATGGGGCCTGTGGATCGGCACCCAGTGGAGCGAAGGCAGCCAGGGCACCAATGGCATCGGCACCGCGATCGCCGAGCAACGCCCGGTGACCATCCACCGCGACCAGCATTTCTTCAGCCGCAATGCTCTCCTGAGCTGTACCTCCTCGCCGATCCACGATGCCGACGGCCAACTGGCGGCGGTGATCGACGTCTCCTCCTGCCGGGCCGATCTGACCGAGGGCTTCCTGACGCTGATCGCCCAGTCGGTGATCGACGCGGCGCGGCGCATCGAGTGCGATCTGTTTCGCCGCGCCTTCCCCGGCAGCCGCATCGTTCTGGCGCCTTCGCCGGAGGGACGGGCCGATGCGCTGGTGGCCGTCGACGGGCACGACCTGATCGTCGGTGCCACCCGCGCCGCCCGGCAGCTTCTCGAGCTAAGCGCGGCGGACATCAACGGGCGCACCCCGATCGGCGATCTAATCGCCCGAGAGCGCGAGGCCGACGACCTCGCCGCCGGCGAGCGCGCGGTGGTCCAGCGCGCCTTGGCGCGGGCGCACGGCAACGTGTCGCATGCCGCCGAGTTTCTCGGCATCAGCCGCGCCACGCTGCATCGGAAGCTGAACAAGCTCGGGTTACATGAGCAGCGGATGGTCCACGCTTAGGCTGATCCACATCCCCTCATCCGACTGTCGCAGAACTGCGACACTGGCAGCCCGCCGTCGTGGTGGGCCGGCTGGATATTGGGTTTTGCGTACGCAACTCTCCTGACAGCGCGATGAACGCGCGACATGTCTGGGAGGACAAAATGACGTATCAGAGCACAGTCAAGGCCGCAGATCTGCCGTTCCGGACCAAGTATGGCAACTACATCGGCGGCGAGTTCAAGGACGCGCTGAGCGGGCGCACCTTTGACAACCTGTCGCCGATCACCGGCCAGAAGCTCTGCGAAGTGGCGCGTTCCGAGGCCGCCGATATCGAGCTGGCGCTGGATGCCGCCCATGCGGCGCGCGAGGCGTGGGGCAAGACCAACGTTGCCCAGCGCGCCTATATCCTGAACCGCATCGCCGATCGCATGGAAGAAAATCTTCAGCTGCTGGCGCTGGCCGAGACCTGGGACAACGGCAAGCCGATCCGCGAGACCATGGCCGCCGACATTCCGCTGGCCATCGACCATTTCCGCTATTTCGCGGGCTGCCTGCGCGCGCAGGAAGGCACGCTGTCCGAAATCGACCACGACACCATCGCCTATCATTTCCACGAGCCGCTCGGCGTGGTCGGCCAGATCATTCCCTGGAACTTCCCCATCCTGATGGCCGCCTGGAAGCTCGCTCCGGCGCTCGCCGCCGGCAACTGCGTGGTGCTGAAACCGGCCGAGCAGACGCCGGCCTCGATCCTCGTGCTGATGGATCTCGTCGGCGACCTGCTGCCGCCCGGCGTGCTCAACGTCGTCAACGGCTTCGGCCTCGAGGCGGGCAAGCCGCTGGCCTCCTCGCCGCGCGTCGCCAAGATCGCCTTCACCGGCGAGACGTCGACCGGCCGGCTGATCATGCAGTATGCCGGCCAGAACCTCATCCCGGTGACGCTGGAACTCGGCGGCAAGTCGCCCAACATCTTCTTTTCCGACGTGATGGCCGAGGATGACGACTTCTTCGACAAGGCCATCGAGGGCTTCGTGATGTTCGCCCTCAACCAGGGCGAGGTCTGCACCTGCCCGAGCCGCGCCCTGATCCAGGAAAGCATCTACGAGAAGTTCATGGAACGCGCGCTCGCCCGCGTTCACGCCATCAAGCAGGGCAGCCCGCTCGACCCGGAGACGATGATCGGCGCCCAGGCGTCCGAGGAGCAGATGAACAAGATCCTCGGCTACTTCGACATCGGACGCGAGGAAGGCGCCCAAGTGCTGACGGGCGGCACGCGCGCCCACCTCGGCGGCGATCTTGAAGGCGGCTACTACGTGACGCCGACCGTCTTCCACGGCAACAACAAGATGCGCGTGTTCCGGGAAGAGATCTTCGGCCCGGTGGTCTCGGTCACCACCTTCAAGGACGAGGACGAAGCGCTGGAGATCGCCAACGATACGCTCTACGGCCTCGGGGCCGGCGTATGGAGCCGCGACGCCAACCGCCTCTATCGCTTCGGCCGCAACATCCAGGCCGGCCGCGTATGGACCAACTGCTACCACGCCTATCCGGCCCACGCGGCCTTCGGTGGCTACAAGCAGTCGGGCATCGGCCGCGAAACCCACTCGATGATGCTCGACCACTATCAGCAGACCAAGAACCTCTTGGTGTCGTATAGCCCCAAGAAGCTCGGCTTCTTCTAGAGCCTGAGGGGAATTCTACTGGGGTGGGCATCTCTGGGCATCCGCTTTATCCGAAAAGTCTGCAACTTTTCGGGCGGATGCCTTGGGCTTAGTCTTCTGCGCTTCCGGTGCTCACGGACAGGAAGTCCGCTGCGCTCCGGTTCTCGAAGCCGTCGCCATCTGCCGCGCCCCAGCGAATTTCGCTTCAGGCTCTGGTCGCGAACATGAGAAGCGCCGATCCGGGTGAACCGGGTCGGCGCTTCAAGCTGTTGGTGGGGGGGGGGACGCTATATCCGCCGCTCGCCTCCTTCTGCCCGAGGTCCTCGCTTTCGCAAGGATGACAAATCTATATTTAGGGACAAGCGGTTAGACTGGTGCCGTTATCTGTCGCGCTGGCAGGTAGGCTCCCCTCACTATCACGCTGTCATCCTTGCGAAAGCGAGGACCTCAGGACGAGAGGCGCGATGGCCGATATCAGGCGGCATTGGTGATGGGAGCGCTATATCGACATCGCACTCTGTCCTGCCCGAGGTCCTGGCCTGCGCCAGGATGACAGCTTGATGGTGAGGGGAGATCGTTCTGCGAGCGACGAGCGCTGCGCTATCTTTCTGTTTCATATCAATGAAGTGTCATCCCGCGCAGGCCGCTTGAATTCACGTGTGAATTCAAGGTGGACCTCAGGACGAGAAGGTGATGAGGCACATATCAAAGCATCATCTTCTCGATCCTTGCTTCACGCCCTTCGGACGATGCCCTGTTCTTCAGACTCCCATGCAGGATTGACTTTCATCCGGCAAAATACCGACGCAGTGGATAGTGATGGATCGATATATTTTTCAATGTTACATCTTCCAACGCGGCTGCAAAACGAATGGTTTGTAGTGTTTCGGCACTGCAAAGTCTTGTTCGAAAGGCATTCCGCTTGAAAAGCGTAAATATCAATCCACCGGATGAGGAGAGGCAGACCGGTCTTCGCAGGAGGAGTTACTATGTTTAGTAAAGCCGTTATTGCATTCGCGCTGGGCACTCTGATGGCCGGCGCGGCTCTTGCCGCCGATGCCTCCAAGCTGATTCTCCCGGGTGACATCACGCTCGCGCAAGCCGACAAGGCCATCGACGCAGCCAAGGCCAAGGCCAAGGCGCAGGGCACGCTGATGAACATCGCCATCGTCGATGCCGGCGGCAACCTGAAGGCTTTCGCCCGCATGGAAGGCGCCTTCCTCGGCAGCGTCGACATTTCGATCAAGAAGGCCAAGACCGCCCGCTTGTTCAACATGCCGACCAAGGACCTCGGCGCGCTCGCCCAGGTTGGCCAACCGCTCTACGGCATCGAAGTCACCAACGACGGTCTCGTGATCTTCGGCGGTGGCGAGCTGATCAAGGACAAGGATGGCGTCATCATCGGCGCGATCGGCGTGTCCGGTTCGTCAGTCGAGGATGACATGGCCGTTGCCCAAGCCGGTGCCGCCGGCGCCAACTGATCATCACTCTCGCATCAATCGTGGCCGGCCCGATACGTTCGGGCCGGTTTTCTTTTGATAAGCGAAAAAGGGGAGCGCTGGGCGCCCCCCTTTCATAAGCTCGACAACAGCTGGTTTTCAGCCGATCAGGCTGTTGAGCGTCAGTACGCCGGCCAGGCCCACCAGTGACACGATGGCGCAGAGCAGCGACCAGGTGCCGAATGTTTCCTTCATGGAGAGGCCGAAGGATTCCTTGACCATCCAGAAGCCGGCGTCGTTGACGTGGCTGAAGGTGGCGCTGCCGGCGCCGGTGGCCAGCGTGATCAGTGCCAGGTTGACGTCGGGGTGCGAGGCCAGCATGGGGGCGACGAGGCCGACCGTGGAGATGGCCGCCACCGTGGCCGAGCCGAGGGCGACGCGCAGGATGGCGGCGACCACCCAGGCGAACACCAGCGGCGAGATGGAGCTGCCGGCGAACAGGGCGGCGACATAGGTGCCGACGCCGCCGTCGATCAGCACCTGCTTCAGCGCGCCGCCGCCGCCGATGATCAAGAGCATCATGCCGATGTCCTTGGCCGCGTCGGCGCAGAAATCGGTGATCTTCTCGATCGGCATGCCGCGCTTGAGGCCCATGGTGTAGGTGGCGAAGAACAGCGAGATCAGCATGGCCACCGAAGCGTCGCCGACAAAGCGGATGACGGAGAAGGCGGTGCTGTCGGGCAGGCCCATCGACGACTTGATGATGGAGATGATGGCGGCGACCGACATCAGGATCACCGGCAGCATGGCGGTGAGCACCGAGATGCCGAAGGGCGGTGTCTTGTCGAGCGAGGGCAGCTTGTCGCTGCTGTCGATGGCGCCGTGCGAGATCTTCTCATAGGCCGACGGCACGATCTTCCTGGAGATAACCGTGAAGATCGGGCCGGCCAAGAGCACCGAGGGGATGGCGATCAGGATGCCGTAGAGCAGCACCGTGCCGATGTCGGCATGGAACTCGCCGGCCACCACCGTCGGGCCGGGGTGCGGCGGCAGGAAGGCGTGGGCGGTGATCAGCGCGGCCACCATGGGCGTGCCGAGATACATCACCGGCACCCTCAACTGGCGGGCCATGGTGAGCACGATGGGGATCAGCAGCACGACGCCCACTTCGAAGAACAGGGCGATGCCGATGATGAAGGACGAGACGACGACCGCCCACTGGACGTTCTTCGGACCGAACTTGTCGATCAGCGTCACGGCGATGCGCTGGGCGCCGCCGGACTCGGCGATCAGGCGGCCGAGCATGACGCCGAGGCCGAAGATCAGCGCGATGTGGCCGAGCGTGCCGCCGATGCCGCTTTCGATGGATTTCACCACCTTGTCGATCGGCAGGCCGAGCACCAGCGCCACGGCAAACGACACCAGGATCAGCGAGGCGAAGGCGTTGATCCTGAAGCGCATGATCAGGATGAGCAGCGCGGCGATACCCACGGCAACAATCAGAATTGGCATGTTTTCCCCCTCTTGAATGGAAAGCCGATGTGCCGGCACCTCCGGCCGGGCAGCAAAATCGGCGTGCAAAGACCCTTGCCCGTCGCGACAGCGGCGAGCCGGTGAGATGCGCTGTTGGCTGAAAGGGCCGGGTTGCTCGTCCGGCCCTTCGCATCGGCACGCGCCCGAAGGCGGTTCCGAGTTCCTCCCCGCCGACGGGTGTTCCGCCGACGGTCAATTCGCTGGATTAGGCAATGATCTTCAGGGCGTCGGCGAAGAAGTTGGGGCCACCGAAGTTGCCGGACTTCAGCGCCAGACCCATGGCCGGCCCGTCGCCGACCGTGAACAGCGCCGGCACGCCGGGGGCGATTTCCGGGCCGATCAGGAAGGCCTTGAGGCCGAGGCGATCGACCACCGCGCCGGAGGTCTCGCCACCGGCGATCACCAGACGGCGGACGCCGCGCGCCACCATGGCTTCGGCCAGCGCCGCCATGGCCGCCTCGATGGCGTGGCCGGCCCGCTCGCGACCGTGCCGCGACTGGATGCGGCCGACCGTGTCGGCATCGGCGCTGGAGGCGATCAGCACCGGGCCGCTGGGCAGGCGCTCGCCGGCCCAGGCAATCGCCTTCTCGACGGCGCTGCCGAGCGACAGCACGTCCTCGACGTCGAGCGGCAGCACCGGCATGACCGCCTTGGCTTCCTCGATCTGGGCCAATGTCGCCCGCGAGCAGGAGCCGGCGAGGCAGACGGCGGGGCCGCCGATGCCGGTGCTGGCAGCGCTCTTGGTGCCCTTGGCGCGGCCATCGGCCACATAGGCACGGGCGAGGCCGATGCCGATGCCGGAGGCGCCGACCGACAGCCTGGTGCCGACGGCGACGCGGCCGATGATCTCAAGCTCCGCCTCGGTGATGGCGTCGATGATGGCGGTGCCGACGCCTTGCGAGGCGAGAACGGCGCGCCGCCGCTCGATGCTGTCCTTGCCGGCGGCCACCGTCTGCAGGTCGATCAGCCCGACCGGGCGGCGGCTCTGGCGGCCGAGCACGCGGACGAGGTCGGCGTCGTGCATCGGGTTGAGCGGATGGTCCTTCAGCGGGCTTTCGTTGAGCGGCCGATCGCCGACGAACAGGTGCCCCTGATAGACGGTGCGCTTGTTCTCGGGGAACGACGGGTTGACCAGCGCCACGCTCTCGCCGGTCAGCGCGGCGAGCGCGTCGGTGACCGGGCCGATGTTGCCCTGGTCGGTGGAGTCGAAGGTCGAGCAGATCTTGAACAGGATGTGCTCGGCGCCGCGGCCGCGCATCCAACTGGCCGCGTCGACGGATTTCTCCACGGCGGCGGCCGGTTCGATGGAGCGGCTTTTCAGGGCGACGACGATGGCGTCGACCTCCGGCAGGTCCAGATCGGCCGGCACGCCGATGGTCTGGATGGTGGACAGGCCGTTGCGCGTCAGGGCGTTGGCAAGGTCGGACGCGCCGGTATAGTCATCGGCGACAACGCCGAGGAGAAGCGACATGATGGGTCCTTTCAGCGCTGTCCGACGTAGGGGGCGAACCAGCTAAGGCCGGCTTCGGTGACGCCGGCCGGGCGATACTCGCAGCCGACGAAACCGGCGTAGCCCAGGCGGTCGAGTTCGGCGAACAGGAAGCCGTAGTTGAGCTCGCCATCCGACGGTTCGTTGCGCGCCGGCACCGAGGCGATCTGGATATGACCGACGAGCGGCATCAGGGCGCGCAGCGCCATGGTGACGTCGCCATGCATGATCTGGCGGTGGTAGATGTCGAACTGCAGCTTGAGGTTCGGCAGGGCGAGGTCGTTGATCAGGTCGACCGCCCAGGCGAAATCGTTGAGGAAGTAGCCGGGCATGTCGCGGCCGTTGATCGGCTCCAGCACCAGATCGAGGCCGACCTCGCCGAGCCGGTTGGCGGCGGTCTTGACCGCCTCGCGATAGGCCTTGGCGTGGGCCGGATTGGCGCGGTCGCCGATGCCCGACATCAGATGCACGCGCTTGACGCCGGTGGCCAGCGCATAGGGCAGGGCGGTTTCGACGCCGGCCTTCAGCTCGGCAAAGCGATCCGGCAGGCAGGCGATGCCACGCTCGCCGGCCGCCCAGTTGCCGGGCGGCAGGTTGAACAGCGCCTGCGTCAGCTTGTTGCGGGTCAGACGTTCGGCGATGGCGTCGACCGGGAAGTCATAGGGGAACAGATATTCGACGGCGGTGAAGCCGGCGGCGGCCGCCCGATCGAAGCGATCGAGGAACGGCACCTCGTTGAACATCATGGTGAGGTTGGCGGCAAAGCGCGGCATCGTCCCGTCTCCTCAGCTTTTGGCGGTGGGCAGGCTGACGCCGGCCAGCTGGGCATAAATCTTGGCGACGGCGCTGTCATCCTCGCGGCCGAGGCCCGAGCCGGAGGCGGCGAGGAACATCTGCAGCGCCGAGGCGGCGACGGGCACCGGATACTTGGCGCCGCGCGCCATGTCCTGGATGATGCCGAGATCCTTGACGAAGATGTCGACGGCGCTCTTGGGGCTGTAGTCGCCGTCGAGCACATGCGGCACGCGGTTTTCGAACATCCAGGAATTGCCGGCCGAGGCGGTGATCACCTCGTAGACCTTGTGGAGGTCGAGCCCCTGGCGGGCGGCCAGCGTGATCGCCTCGCAGGCGGCGGCGATGTGGACGCCGGCGAGCAACTGATTGATCATCTTGAAGGCGGCGCCGGTGCCGGCGCTGTCGCCGAGTTCATAGAGCTTGCCGGCCATGGCATCGAGGGCTGGGCGGGCCTTGGCGAAGGCGGCGGCCGAGCCGGAGGCGAGGATGGTCAGCTGGCCGGCGGCCGCCTTCACGGCGCCGCCGGAGATCGGCGCGTCGAGATAGAGCCGGCCGGTGGCTTCCAGCCGAGCGGCGAGGCGACGGGCGATTTCCGGGTCCATGGTGGCGGCGGAGACGAAGACGGCGCCGGGCGCCATGGTTTCGGCGGCGCCATGCTCGCCGAACAGCACGCCCTCGGTCTGGGCGGCGTTGACCACCACGGAAATGACCACGTCGGCACCGCGCGCCGCCTCGGCCGGGTTGGCGGCGGCCTTGCCGCCGGCCTCGACCAGCTTGGCGACAGAGGCGGCGACCACGTCGCAACCTGTGACGGCGATGCCCTCGCGCAGAAGCGACAAGGCCATGCCGAGGCCCATCGAGCCGAGGCCGATGACGGCGGCCGTTGGTTTGGAAGTGTTGGTCATTTGATTACCTGCTGGATTGGAATGGGCGTGCGGGATCGATCATGATCGGCGCGCTGCCCGCGTAAGTGCCTGACCCAAAACTCTACTGGTACGGGCATCTAGCTTCGATTTCTGCGCTTCCGGTGCTCACGAACCTTATGTTCGCTCCGCTCCGGTTCTCGAATTCATCGCTATCTGCCTCGCCCCAGCGAGTTTTGGGTCGGGCACTAAGACCCTGGAAAAAAGGATAAGCGTCGGCGGCCCGTGGCAACGGCGCGCGCTCTATCGAAGTCGTGGCAAGACGGCGGGCCGGTTACGGCGGGTGAACGAACACCGTGGGCATATGGACTCCTCCAACTCCTCATCTGCCGGCGCTGTCCCATGCGAGGTCTCCTCCAGGCATGGAATCGCTGCTGTGGCAGCGCTGCCAACGTTGATAGCACCACTTGGCAGCGCTGCCAATACGTTTTGGCAGCGCTGCCACAAATTTCTTGCATCGATTGCCGAACGGGGATTATGGTCCGCTTGAGATAGGGGAGGCGGTGAGGAATGGCTCCGCAAGACAATGCCGAGGGCGCGGGCGACCGTCCGCCGCCGATCACGCTGGCCGACGTGGCGCGCGAGGCCGGAGTGGGCGAGAGCACGGTGTCGCGGGTGCTGCGCGGCAAGGGTTCGGTGTCGGACGAGGCGCGCCAGCGGGTGCTGCAAACGGTGCGCCGGCTCGGCTACGTGCCCAACCGCATCGCTGGCACGCTGGCTTCGACCGGCTCGCGTCTCGTCGCGCTGGTCATCCCCTCGATCACCAACATCGTGTTCGCCGACGTGCTCTCAGGCGCTTCGCCGACGCTGACCGGCGCCGGCTATCAGGCGGTGTTCGCGGTGACCGACTATGACCCGAAGGCCGAGGAAGATCTGATCGAGTCCATGCTGGCGTGGCGGCCGTCGGGGCTGATCGTCGCCGGCCTCGAGCACACGCCGCGCGCCTTCGCCATGATGCGCGGCGCCGGCATCCGCATTGCCGAGATCCTCGATACTGACGCCGAGGGCATCGACATCGTGGTGGGCTATTCCAACCTCGACGCCGGCCGGGCGAGCGCCCGCTTCCTCGCCTCGCGCGGCAAGCGGCGCATCGGCTATGTCGGCCACGATCTCGCCCGCGACAAGCGCGGCGCCAAGCGCTACCAGGGCTTCTGCCAGGCGTTGGCCGGGCTCGGCATGCATGTGGCCGACGCCGAGATCGTGCCGGCGTTGTCGTCGATCGAACTCGGCCGCAACGGCCTCGCCGTGCTGCTCGACCGGACGCCCGATCTCGACGCCGTCTATTTCGCCAACGACGATCTGGCGCTCGGCGGCCTGTTCCACTGCATGGCCAAGGGCATTTCCGTGCCGGGGCAGCTGGCGCTGATGGGCTACAACGGGCTCGACGTCGCGCGCCTCGCGCCGCAGCCGCTGGCCACCATTCGCACGCCGCGCCGGCTGATCGGCGAGATGGCCGCCCGGCTCGTCTGCTCGGACGAGCCGTCTGGGATTTACGATGTTGGGTTTGAACTGATCGAGGGCGCGACGGTTTAGTTCACTCGCCCTCCACCAGTTTCCACGCATTCGCTTCAACCGAAAGGTCTCGCGACTTTTCGGGATGATCTGTTACGTCCGGAGGAAAGCTGAAATGTCCGAAGACCGCCTGCGCCAGGAAATGTGCAAGCTCGCCAAGTCGCTGTTCGACCGTGGGCTGACGCCGGGTTCGTCCGGCAACCTGTCGGTTCGCCTCGACGATGGCGGCTGGCTGGTGACGCCGACCAACGCCTCGCTCGGCTTTCTGGAGCCCGAGCGCCTGTCGCGGCTCGATGCCGCGGGCAAGCACTTGAGCGGCGACAAGCCGACCAAGGAAATCCCGCTGCACGCCGCCGTCTACGAGAGCGATCCCAAGGCCAAGGCCGTGGTGCACCTGCACGCGACCTATTCGGTGGCGGTGTCGATCCTGCCGGGCCTCGACCCCACCAACATGCTGCCGCCCTTGACGCCCTATCAGGTGATGCGCTGCGGCTGCATTGCCCGCCTGCGCTACCATCGCCCCGGCGATCCCTCGGTCGCCGACGCCATCCGCGGGCTCGGCGGCAAGCACAGCGCCATCCTGCTCGCCAACCACGGCCCGGTGGTGTCCGGCCCGAGCTTCGAAGCAGCGGTGTCGGCGGCCGAGGAGCTGGAGGAAAGCGCCAAGCTCTACATGCTGCTGAGGAATGCCAACCCGGCGCTGCTCACGAGAGATCAGATCGACGATCTGGTGACCACCTTCAAGCTGCCGCCGATGCCGGCGTGAGGGGACGGAGCACTATATCAGCCGATCGCTCCATCCTGCCCGAGGTCCTCGCCTGCGCGAGGATGACAGGAAAATTATATAGAGGAAACAAATACATAGACGCGAATTTCGGTCCCATAGGGTTGTCATCAACTCTGTTGCGCATCGAGGTCTCTCCGTCTTGCAGTGAGGATGACGGTTTGATGGAAACCGAAAGCCCACGCGAGCGGCTATTTCTTTGTTTTTTATATATAAATTGTCATCCTCTGCGCAGGCAGAGGACCTCGGGCAGGATGGAGCGATCGGCTGATATCGCGCTCAAGGCACGCGGGGAGCCTTATGCGACCCTCATTGACGTCTCGTCCCGAGGTCCTCCGCCTGCACGAGGATGACAGATTTATATTTATAAGCAAATACTTAGTCGCTTCTCGCTCCTTATCAAACCGTCATTCTCCGCGTAGGCGGAGGACCTCGGGCCGGAAAGGGCGACGAGGGAGATATATCAGGGGCCCTGGGGAGAGCGAGGTCGCCTATCAGGCGTCGCTAAGCGATGTTCGCCCTCACCCTGTCGCCAGGGCGAACATCATGCGGGGCGGCGACCATATAGCCGTGGCGCCGGCGAGGTCGTGGACGGCCAGCCTTCACCCGCCCTTGCCGAACCAGAAATCCAGTTCGCGCAGGCGGCGTTTGTCGTAAGGCTGGGTGGGGTCGGCGATTTGCCATTTGTCGTGGTTGGCAAGACCGGACCACTTGGGCTTGCCGGCCTGCTTTCCCACCGACTGCCGCCAGCGGTATTGGGCGTAGATCTCCATGATCTTGCCGGCGTATTGGCTGGCCAGCGCGCTGTTGCCCTTGATGATCAGCAGGTTCTCGTCGTTGACGCCGCTCGCCTTGGGGCCGAGGTTGTGCGAGCCGGTGATCACCACGGGATTGTCGCCGTAAGGGTCGATCACCACCACCTTGCTGTGGACCATGGCGTGGGCGCGCGGCAGCTTCAAGAGTTCCTTTTTCCAGTATTTGAGGGCGCCGGGGATGGCGGCCGGCAGCACGACGTCGGCGTTGGCCTCGATGCGCTCGCCGCGATTGAACAGCACGACGGGGTTCTTGTTGGTGCCGGGGTTCTGGTTGACCACGCCCTGGATGTAGAGGTCCGGCTTGTAGTTGGGGCTGCCGGGCGAGGCGAGTTCGATGATGTCGTTGAGAAGCGTGCCGCGCGGGCCGGGGTTGAACATCAGGAACAGGATGCCGTCCTTGGCTTCAGCGATCAGCGCGCCGGCTTCTTCGAGGTCGAGGCCGCCGCGCAGCGGCGTGAACCACAGCGTCGTCCCCTTGGGGCTGTTGGGGGCGCTGCCGGTCGTCTTCGGCTTGCCGTTGGCCTTGTAAAGTCGGTTGGGCGTCGAGTCGCCGGCATCGACCAGGGCGTGCCATTGATCGAGATAGAACTGGGCGAGGTCAGGGTTGCGGATCAGCACCGCGTTGTTGGCCTGGGTGCAGAGGCCGGTGGTCGTCCAGTTGGTGCTGCCGGTCCAGACGGCCTCGGGCTTGCCATCGGCGTCGGTCAGCACCAGGAACTTGTTGTGGGCGAGCGCCCGGGGCGCGCTCATCCGGTCGTGCAGGTCGACGCCGCTGAGCGCGGCGCGCGCGTCGGCGTTCTCGTCCTCGCCCTTTTTTGCGACGCTGCCATTGCCGAGGACGATGTGCGCCCGCTTTTTCAGCGCCTTGAGGAGGGGGATGAGTTCGGGGTCGTTCAGCTCGAACAGCGCGGCGTAGACGTTGGCTTTGGTATTGGCGGCCTCGGTCAGCAGGCGCACCAGCGCGTCGCGGATGGGACCGGCGAGGAACTGGCGGATCTTGCTGTCAGGATCGGCGATCTCCTTTTCCAGCTTTTGCGAGGGTTGTTCGTCGGGCAGCAGGCGGCTGAGCCATTGGCTGGCGACGATGCCGCGATTGAAGAAGGCGGCGGCGTGGCCCTCGGTCTCGGCGCCGATCGCCACCGGCGTGCTCCAGTCGGAGGCTTGGTCGAGCGCTTCGGTCAGCGCCGTTTCCAGGCCGACCATGGGCACCACGCGGTAGGCCACCTTGTCGCCGGGGCTGACGGCGAAATCCGACCAGAGATACTTCTGGATCGGCCATTCGGTGGTGGGGCGGCGCGTGCCCTCGGGAACGTTCGGGCCATCGGCAAAGCCGACCCAGCTGGCGACGAGTTCCTCGCGAAAGCCGTCGGCATCGGTTTCAGGGACGGTGTTGGGGCTGGTGGCGCTGCCGGGGGCGCGCTTGATCCGGCGCCGCAGGGCAAAGCCCCTGCAGTCGGCGATGAAAGGCGACCGCCAGGCGATGAAGGCGCTGTCGACGCCGGGATGAACGATGAGTTCGACGGACATGTTTGCCCCCGTTCGCGCGCAGTCTGTCGAGCCGAGCTTGGGGCCAATTCCGGAAGACGCTCGATGACGCGCGTTCGGCCCCTCAATCGGCCCATCATAGACCAGACGCGTGACAACCAAAAGGACGCATGACGCGACCATCATACCGCGTTCCGTGAGCCCTGGCTGGTCTCCACCAGATGCTCGCGCAGCCATCGATGGGCCGGGTCGTCGTGGCTGCGCGGATGCCAGGCGGCATAAAGGCTGAAGCCCTGCGCCTTGAAGGGCAGGTCGAAGAGGTCCACCCGATCGGCGAAGCGGCGGGCCAGGCGCTCGGGCAGGGTGGAGACGAAGTCGGTGTGCTCGACCACCATCGGCGCCAGGATGAACTGGTGCACCGAGAGCGCGACGTTGCGCTTGTAGCCGAGGGGTTCGAGCTGTTCGTCGATGAAGCCGTGGAAGCTGCCGCCGCTGGTGGAGACCAGGACGTGGTCGAGCGCGCAATAGGCGACGAGGTCGAGCGGCCCGGTGCCGCGCGGGTGGCCCTTGCGCTGCACCATCACGTAGGTCTCGTCGATGAGCTTGCGCGCCTTCATGGCCGGCTGGACCATGCGCTCGGAGCCGATCATCAGGTCGATGTCGCCGCGCTCGAGCTGGGTGCCGACGGCCTCGCCGAGCGCGGTCTGGAAGCTGACGCGGATGCCGGGGCCGGCGATCGTCCTGAGGCGCTCGACGAGGGTGAGGCCGAGAACGATGGTGGCGTTGTCGCTGGCGGCGATGGCGAAGCGCCTTGTGTCACGCATCGGATCGAAGCGGACGGGGCGGCGGACGACGGTTTCGAGATCCTTCAGCGCCGCGTGCAGCGGATCGCGCAGCTCCGAGGCCCGGGTGGTCGGCAGCATGCCGCGCCCGGTTTCGGAGGGGACGAGCAGCGGATCGCCGAACACGTCGCGCAATCGGGCGAGCTGGGCGGACAGCGCCGGCTGGCTGATGCCGAGCCGGGCGGCGGCGCGGGTGACGTTCTCCTCCTCGATCAGCACGTCGAGCGAGGCGAGAAGGTTGAGGTCGATGCCCCTCATATCCATGGTGCTTATGCCTCTGATACTGACAATCGATTTCAGCTATATCACGCGGCCCGGTATCCAACACCCATCCGATGTCTGGAGCATTCGCCGACCAGATTGAAACATCTGGTCATCAAGCGAATGCGCCAGATTCATTTGCTGGAGCAGCCGCTTTTCGATCAGGTTGATTCAACCTGATCGGCGGGTGCTCTAGGGAGGGTGTCATGTTCGATCGCTCCGTATCTCTGTCGCTCAATCTTCTGAGCCTTGCCTATTTCGCCATGGGAACGGCATCGCTGGCCGTCGTCGGAACCCTGCCGGCGATGGCCGCCTCGCTGGGGCTCGGCGCCAGCGCCGTGGCCTTTCTCGTTTCGGTGTTCGCCATCACCTTCGCGGTGAGCGCGCCGGCCTTGCAGATCCTGGTCGGCCACTGGCCGCGCAAGCGGCTGGTGCTGATCGGGCTCGCGGTGATGGCCGTGGGCACGCTCGGCACGGCGCTGGCGCCGAACTATCCGCTGCTGTTCGTCTGGCGCGTCGTCACCGCGCTGGGGGCGGCGGCCATCGGCCCGGTGGCGTCGGCGCTGGGCGCCAGCCTGGTGCCGGAGGAACGGCAGGGCCACGCGCTGGCCGTGGTGTTTTCCGGCATGACCATTGCCACGGTGGTCGGCGTGCCGCTCTCGACCTGGCTCGGCAGCGCCCTCGGCTGGCGGCCGACCTTCGCGCTGGTCGGACTGGCGACGCTGGTGATCGCCGGGCTGATCGGCCGCTTCGTGGCCGATAACGGCGCCGGCGCGCCGGTCAGGCTCCGCCACCTCTGGGAGGTGCTGACGCGGCCGGCCCCCGCCTGGGGCATCGCGGTGATGGTGCTGGAGATGGCCGGCCTGTTCGCCACCTACACGGTGATCGCGCCGCTCATCGCCGAACGCTTCGGCGCCGGTGTGGAGACGATTTCGATCGTGCTGATGGTCTATGGCCTTGCCGGCGTGCTCGGCAATTTCCTGGCCCGCCGCATCGCCAAGGTGTGGTCTGCCGACCGGGCGGTGGCGGTGGCGCTTCTCGGGCTGATGATCATGTTCGGCGCGCTCTATGTGGTGCCCGGCTGGCTGCCGTTCGCCGTCGTGCTTCTGGTTTTCTGGGCCATGGGCAGCGACATCTTCATGCCGTCGCAGCAGCGCCGCATGGTGGAACTGGCGCCGGAGGTGCGCGGCCTCGTCCTGGCGCTCAATTCCTCGGCGATCTACGTCGGCATGGCCACTGGATCGTTCGCCGCCGGCGGCCTGCTGCCGCGCCTCGGCGTTGCCGGCCTGCCGCTCGTCTCCGTCGGCTTCCTGGCGCTCAGCCTCCTGGCGCTGCGGCTGTCCCGCCGCGCCGCCGCGATGCCCTGCGACGGCGCCGTGGAAACCGCCTGAATTTCCAACTCCCCCTGAAAGGACAGAACCATGACAACGATCGATATCGCCGCGCGCAACAAGGCCCTGGTCGCCGACTTCTACGCCAAGGTGTGGAACGGGCACGACAGTGCCGCGCTCCCGGATTTCGTGGCCGAGGGCTACATCCAGCACAATCCCAACGTCGGCAACGGCCGGGCGCCGCTTCAAGCCTTCCTCGGGACGATGTTCGAAAGCCTGCCGGAAGCGCGCTTCACCCTGGTGCGGCTGATCGCCGAGGGCGATCTGGTGGTCGCCCACACGCTGTTCCAGGCCAATCCCGCCGACCGTGGCATGGCGGTGGTCGACATCTACCGCGTCGAGGACGGCCGGCTCGCCGAGCATTGGGACGTCAAGGAAGCGGTGCCGGAGGTAAGCGCCAACGGCAACCCGATGGTCTGAGCCTGGCTGGAAATTCTACTGAGACGGGCATCCCTGGCATCCACTTGGTCCGAAAAGTCTTCAACTTTTCGGGCGGATGCCTTGGCTTAGAGTTCTGCGCTTCCGGTGCTCACGGGCTGTTTTCCTAAGACGCAACTCCGGACGCAAAACCGCAGGGCACTTTTGCTGGAGTTGCTCAAAGTCCGCTCCGCTCCGGTTCTCGAACTCGTCGCCATCTGCCCGATACCAGCGAATCTCGAGCCAGGCTCGCGGAGCGCCTGACATTCGCTTGCCTTGCCTTGCCTTGCCTCGCCTCGGGTCCGGATCGGCTTGGCGATCAGGAGGCTTCGAGGTAACTGTTTGCCTCGCACGCCAAGGCGAAGGCGTGGTCGGGCGACAGCGGGCGACCGAGGAGGTAGCCCTGAAGGTGGCTGCAGCCGGCTTCGCTCAGGATTGCCGCCTGCGCCTCCGTTTCCACCCCCTCGGCGGTGCATCGGAGGGCGAGCGTGGAGGCGAGGGCCAGAATGGCCTGGATGATCCCGTGGTTCGACGATCTGTCGAGTCCTTCGACGAAGCAGCGGTCGATCTTGATGCGGTCGATCTTGAAGTCGGTCAGGTATCTCAGCGAGGAATAGCCGGTTCCGAAGTCGTCGAGCGCGACGCCGATGCCCGAGCTTCGGAAATTGCCGAGGATCGCCTGCACCTCGCGTTTCTTGCGAAGCAGTGTCGACTCGGTGATTTCCAGCTCCAGGCGTTCGGCAGGCAGGCCGGAGCCCTGAAGCGCGCGGTAGACCTGCGCTTCCACCGCGCCGTCACGAAACTGGATCGGCGACAGGTTGATGGAGACGAACAGCGATTGCGGCCAGCGGGCGGCGTCGGCGCAGGCCTGTTGCAGCACCCAGGCGCCCAGGCGGACGATCAGGCCGGTCTCCTCGGCGACCGGGATGAACACGTCCGGCGGAACCTCGCCGCGCTCGGGGTGCTTCCAGCGCAGCAAGGCCTCGAAACCGGACAGGCGGTGGCTCTCCGCCTCGAAGATCGGCTGGTAGGCGATGTGGAACTGCTGACGGCTCCAGGCCTCTTCAAGGTCGGTATGCAGCTTGCGGCGGGTTTCGGCGATGCTGGCCAGTTCCGCCGAGAAGATGCGGGCGGCGCCGCGACCGTCGGCCTTCGCCTTGAACAGCGCGAGGTCGGCGCTCTTCAGCAGGGAAACCAGGTCGCGCCCGTCGCGCGGGCTGATGGCCCCGCCGATGGAGTTGGTGATGCTGAGTTGCTGGCCGTCGATCAGGAACGGTCGCTTGATGATGGAGACAATGGCGCCGGCGAACCGCAGGGCGTCGGCCTCGTTGTCGATCTCCATGCGGATGATGGCAAATTCGTCGCCGCCGAGGCGGGCGAGCCGGCTGTCGTTGCCGAGTGCCCCGGTCAGTCTGGCGGCGACGGCTGTCAGCAGCTTGTCGCCGACGTCGTGGCCCAGCGTGTCGTTGATCGTCTTGAAGTAGTCGAGGTCGATGAAATAGAGGGCAAACGGCGGGGCTTCCTCATCGTGTTCCAGGGCTTCCAGCCACTCGACGAGGCGCAGCCGGTTGGCAAGGCCGGTCATCATGTCGGTGCGCGCCTGGCGATACTGCAGGCTGGACTGCCGCCGCTCCCGCCGAAGCTGGCGGCTCCACAGGGCGGTGACGATGACGATGATGGCGCAGATCACCAGCGAGGCGATCAGAATCGGCATGCGCGTCGTCCGAACCTCGTCATCGACGGTCTTGGTGGCGACGCTGACGACGATGGACGCCGGATAGTTGGCGATGCGGCGGACGGCGGTGTAGCGCTCCGTGTCGTCGAGCACGCCGCCGGGGATTAGCCCGCCGCTGATCGGCAGGCCGAACAGGGCTTTCGTGTCGTATTTGGCCGGGTGCCCCGTTGCCGGGGATTCATCGGGAAATGGCGGCGGCGGCGACTGGGCCATCACCGTACCGTCGTCGAGGATGAAGCTGACGAGACTGTCGGCGCCGACGTCGATGCGCGACAGCCGCGTCGAAAAATAGGCCTGGGCCGACGAGGCGTTGACGGTTCCGAGGAACTCGCCCGCCGAATTGGTCAGGCGATGGGCGAGCACCAGGGTGGGGCGACCGGCGATCTTGCCGATCAGCGGCGGGCTGAGATAGGTCGGCTCTCCGGCCGTGCTCTTCAGCGCCTTGAAATATTCCCGGTCGCTGAAATTGAAGAAGGGAACCGGCCAGACACGCGTGTCGGCCAGAGCGCGCCCCGTTTCATCGATCACGGTGAGCGCGTCGAGAAACGCCAGGGCGGAAATGCGCGTGCGCAACACGTCGTTGGACTGCCGGGTCGAAAACTCGGCGGCGAGCCTGCGTTGGTTCTCGATGCCCTTGGAGCGGATGAAGTCCGACAGGCCGATCAGCACCAGTTCCATGGCCTGGAACGAGTGGTTGATCTCGTCGGACATGATCTCGGCGATGTTCGCCTCGATCTTGAGCTGCTTGTCGATCGCCACGGCTCTCAGCTTCGAAGTCATGGAGATCGTGGAGACAACTATAGACAAAATCAAAAGCACATCGATCGCCAGAACGGCGATTTCGATGCACGAAATCGCTCTGTACGTGGATTCTGGCTTTGTTTTACTTATGAGACGCAATTACAGCCATGCCTCATAGAGTGATGTTCTTCTGCTTCGTCATTCTTGCGCGTCGGCGTTCAACGAGCCAGCCGGAAGCGCTCTTTCCTTGCTCCAATATCGGTGGGGCCTGCGCCATCTATTCTAAGATGGATTCCGATCGACGAGTGAAGGTTGCGACCGTCGAACCCGATAGTATTTGCGCGAGCGTAAAAAAATCGTGCAACTTATGACAGCATTGATTGAATATTGTTATTTGTAACTATTTTTTGGATGCCGTCTTGTTGTGATCCCCGCGGACCCGCCGATGGCGCTCCAGCTCCGGTGTCGACAGGCGAAACGCAAACGCAATGCGTCCGGGGAACGGATATTCCCCGGATGAGAGGTTGGTTCCAAGGACGCGGAATAGCCGGCCGAACGGACGAGCCGTTACTGCACGACGCCGCTGGCGTGGGGGCTCTGATCCGGCGCGATCGGGAGCCCAGCCTTCTTCAGTTCGGCGCGGGCCTCCTGGCTCGCCATGGAGAGCAGATAGGCGACGAAGGGCAGGTCGTTGCGTTGCGCCTGCTGGGCCATCCGCTCGGCGAGGGTTGCGATATGGTGGAGCGTCTCCACGGGCGTTCTCGGAAGTGTCGACATGTCCGACCTCCTATCAAAGCTGGGAGCCGTCAGTCGGGCTGGCTCTCATCGCGTAACCAACCCTCAGTAGCAGGCCAAGGTTCCCCCTGCAATCAAACGTGATCGGCCGGGCGCTGCGAAGCGGGCCTTGAAACGGACGATCTCGATGCGCGCGGACCGACAGCCGGCGATCCGGGATGAGCGGATCGGCACCGAAATGGAGCGATCGCGCACCGAAAAGGCTGGCGGACGGTGCTAGCTTTGCGTCACTGTTCAGGCCGGCCTTGCGCCGGCGGACGAGAGGAGACGCGATGATCAATCATGTGATGGTCGGCTCGAACGATATCGAGCGCTCCAAACGCTTCTATGACGCCGTGCTCGGGCTGTTGGGGGCGGGCGCGCCGCTGCGGAGCCCGGCGGCCAGCGGTCCCATGCGCCTGTTCTATCGGCACGACGGCAGCGCGTTCTGCGTCACCGAGCCGATCGACGGCGAGGTTGCCACCCCGGCCAACGGCGGCACCATCGCCTTCAAATGCGCGTCCCCGGAGGTGGTGCGGGCGTTTCACGATATCGCCGTGGCGCATGGCGGCCTGTCGATCGAAGACCCGCCGGGGCTGAGGCACAACGGCGTCGTCGGGCCGGTCTATCTTGCCTATGTGCGCGATCCCGATGGCAACAAGCTCTGCGCGCTGTGCCGGGGGGCGCCATGACGGATAATCTCGAGGTCAAGGGGCCGCGGTCGCGCCCCGGGATCGGCTTCACGGCGGTGGTCGTGCAGCGCAACGACCTGAGGTTCAGCCGGCTGGTCGTCGATCGCCCGACGCTGATCGTGCTCGGCCATGGGACGAAAATCCTGCAGTCGGCTCGGGGGCAATGGTCGGTGAAGGGGGGCGAGGCGATCGCCGTTGCCGGCGGGCAGACCTTCGACGTGACCAACCGGCCGTCGGAGCGGGGCCTCTACGAGGCGCGCTGGCTGGTATGGGACCCTGATATCCTTGAGAGCTTCGAGCGGACGACGCCGGCGGGGCCGGTGCTGGCCGACGCGGCGGCGCTGGGCAAGGTCGACCTCGAATTTGCCGCCGCCTTCGATCGCGCCTGCGAGGCGATCGGCGATACGCGGCGGGTGCCCGACGCGGTGGCGCGGCACAGGGTGACCGAGGTTCTGGTCTGGCTGGCGCTGAAGGGCGTTCGGTTGCCGACGGCGGAAAACCCGACGCTGGCCATCAAGGTGCGGCGGCTGTTCGAGAGCTCGACCGGCGAGCGCTGGACGATCCAGCGGGTGGCGAAACGCCTGGGCGTCAGCGAGGCGACGCTGCGCCGGCGGCTCTCCGCCGAGGGCACGACGGCCGGCGATCTCCTCACCGACGTCCGCATGTCCCAGGCCTTGCTGCTGCTCCAGTCGACCGATCAGGCGGTCAACCGCATCGCGCTGGAGGTGGGCTATGAATCGGCCTCCCGCTTCGCCATCCGGTTTCGCGAGCGCTTCGGCTTTCCGCCCACCGCCATCCGGGGGCATGCCCGCAATGGGGAGGACAGGCCGCGCCGGTCTGCCATATCGGACCGTCAGGCGATGGCTCCCCCTGCCTGAGCCGAAGCATCGGACCGAAAAGTGGAATCCGGTTTTCGGAAAATCCGATGCAACAACAAGGAGCCAGATCGTCATCTTGCGTCCGTCAGGACGCACGACGATCTGGCTTTTGCGGTTTGGTTGCGCCATCCTGACCGGCGGGGTCCGGTTTGCCTTGCGCTGGGATTTGCCATGGATTGAAATCGTTCCGGGCGAGGGAGGCCGCATGAACGCCGCGCCGCTGTTTCTCATGACCTCGCTCGCCCTGGTCGGCAGCCCCGGGCCCAACACGCTGAGCCTGACGGCGATCGGCGCCGCCTTCGGCACCCGCCAGGGCGTGCCCTACATGATCGGCCTCAACCTCGGCATGGTCGTGGTGGTGGCGCTGGTCGGCTCGGGATTGTGGGCGATGATGCTGTCCTCTCCCGGCGTCGCGCCGGTGGTGACGGTGGTCGCCAGCGCCTATCTCCTCTACCTCGCCTTCCGCATCGCCACCGCGCCCCCGCTGGGCGCGACGGCGGTGCCCGGCCGCGCCCCTGGCCTTTCGCCAGGGGTGATGCTGTCGCTCACCAACCCCAAGGCTTACGTGGCGGTGGCGGCGGTGGTGTCGCGCTACACCTTGATGCCGGGCCAGCCGGTGACCGACGAGGTGGTGAAAGGCGCGCTGTTCCTGGCGCTGGTGGTCATCGTCAATGTCGCTTGGCTCGCCGCCGGCTCGCTGCTCGGCCGCACCGTCACCAACCCGAGAGTGGGGCGGCTGGTGAACCTGGGCTTTGCGGGGTTGCTGGTGGTTTCGGTGCTGGCGGCGTTCCTGGCTTGAGGTCGGGGGGAGCGAAGGGTGCTCTATATGCGCCGTTCTCCTCGTTCTGCCTGAGGTCCCCGCCTGCGCGGGGATGACAGATTTATATATATAAAACAAATACATAATCTATCCCTAGATTGTCATCCTCTGCGAAGGCAGAGGACCTCAGGCAGGAAAGGGCGAAGCGCCGGTATAAGGCGCCTTGCCCATTGTCACGCCCCCTGTTCCGCGGTCTTCCGCGGGCACTCGGCGTCGGGCAGGGCGAGGGACAGGAGCGCCAGCGCGATGATGAAGGCGCCGAACCCAGTGGCCGTCTCGGCGAGGCCGATATGGCGGGCGGCGTAGCCGGCGATCATGGCGGGAACGGAGTTGGCGAGGTAGCTTTCGAAGTAGAAGGCCGACATCAGCCCGGCGCGTTCGCTGGCGGTGACGTTGGCGTTGATGCTGCGGATGGCGCCGAGGAAGCCGGCGCCGAAGCCGATGCCGGAGACGAGGGCGCCGGCCATCAGAAGGGTGGGGCTCGCGAGGTAGACGCCGCCGAGGATGACGGCCGTGCCGAGCGACAGCATCAGGCCGCCGGTGGCGAGCCCGGCGCTCGCGGTCTTGTTGCGGTAGGTGACGATGGCGACGGTGCCGGCGAAGGTGAGGGCTGCGACCGCGCCGCCGCCGAGCCAGGTGGTGGCGCCGCCGGACATATCGCGGATCAGCGACGGCATCAGCGACAGGAAGAAGCCGCCGAGTGCCCAGGTGGCGATGTTGAGCGGCGCGACGCGCAGGAAGGCCTTGCGGGCGGCCTCCGGCACGTCGATGCGCGGACGCGGCGACCATCTGGTGGCCGACAGCGAGGCCGCCGTCTCGGCCGACCGGGCGCTGCGCAGCATCTGCACCAGGAACACGGCGATCAGCAGGCCATAGACGAAGCGCAGGGGGGCGGGGGCGACTTGCGCCAGCAGGCCGGAACCCAGCGCGCCGACGCCCATGCCGATCATCGGGGCGATGGAGTTGATGGTGGCGCCGGCCTTGTGATCGATATCGAGCAGGGCGGCGGCCAGCGAGGTGGTGGCCAGCGCCGTGGCAAAGCCCTGAACGAGGCGGGCCGCCAGCAGCCAGCCGCCATCCTGCGCCATGAGGAACAGCGCCATGGCCAGGAGTTCGGCGGCGAGCGCCAGCACGATCACTGGCCGCCGGCCCCAATGGTTGGACAGCGCGCCGAAGAACAGCAGCGTCGTCAGCAGCGCCGCCGCGTAGACGGCGAAGATGACGGTGATCATGAGGGCGGAAAAGCCCCAGGCTGCCTGATAGAGCGGATAAAGCGGTGTCGGCGCGCTGGAGGCGGCGAGGAAGGCAATGAGGGTGACGGCGTGCAGGGCCAATCCCCGGCGTTTGCCGGCTTCGCCCCGCGTGGTATCTGAACGGATGGTCATGATATGGGTTCCGTGATAAAAGCAAAGAGTTTGCGTTTATAGGGTAAGGCGGCAATAAAAGCAAATATTTTGCTTTAGTGACGTCACGGGACCGTGGCTGGTCGGGAACGTTCTGGAAAAATGGATCAAAAACAATCGGATACGGTTAGGTCCCCTCAGGCGGCTCCGCGCCCCGGCGGCCGCGCCGCCCGCATCCAGGCGGCGATTTTCAAGGCGGTGGAGGACCTGAAGCAAGGCGACCCCGCCGATCTCACCGTGCCGGCGATCGCAGCACGGGCCGGCGTGACGCCGTCGACCATCTACCGGCGCTGGGGCAGCCTGGCGCAGCTGCTCTCCGACGTCGCCGTCAAGCGGCTGCGCCCCGATGCCGAACCCGACGACAGCGGCGATTGGCGCGCCGACCTCAAGGGATGGCTGGAGCAATATGCCGAGGAGATGGCCTCCGAACCCGGCCGCGCCATGATGCGCGACGTGCTCTCCGCCGACCGGGCGGACAACGCCTGCATCTGTTCGGCCTTTACCGGCCAGCAGCTCGACATCATCCGCAGGAGAGCGCTCGCCCGTGGCGAAACGCCGCCCGATACGGCCGTGCTGATGGATCGTCTGATCGCGCCGGTGATCTACCGCATCCTGTTCACCCGCGAGGGGGCAGACGGGGATTATGCGGCGGGGCTGGTAGAACGCTTGCTGGGGGAGGGATAATCGGTCCTTCCGCCCACCATATTTCAGCACTGTGGTCGCGCTGCCCAGCATGGCGACGGCTGGTTGCTCCTTCCGCCGTGATGGTAGAGGTCTCTCCCTATTCCGGCGGTGAGTGATATGCTCGAGCTCCCCGATCCTGCATGAGGAGCATCCCGTGATCCACGAATTGCGCATCTATACTTGTCTGCCCGGCAGGTTGCCGGCCCTGCAGCAGCGTTTCGAGACCGCGACGCTGGCCATCTGGGAACGCCTCGGTATCCGCTCGCTCGGCTTCTGGACGACCATGATCGGCCCTTCCAACAATGACCTGACCTATCTCATCGAGTGGCGGTCGCTGTCGGAGCGCGAGCAGAAATGGACCGCGTTCATGTCCGACCCCGAGTGGTTGCAAGCAAAAGAGACGAGCGAGCGAGATGGGCCGATCGTCGCCAACATCGCCAGTTCATTCCTCCAGCCCACACGCTTTTACCGCGGCTTCTCCCACCCGTCCGAATAATGGCCGGAGGCTCCGCAGGCTGTTGAATGACGGATGCCCTATATCGGCCGATCGCTTTATCCTGCCTGAGGTCCACCTTGAATTCACACGTGAATTCAAGGTGGACCTCAGGCCGAAAAGGGCGAGGGGTTCATATGGGGCGCCAGGGCGTTGATGGACTGAGCGGGATCGCGTCATGGAGATGACCGAGGGCGCGGCTCCGCTGCGCCGGGCGGCAAGGATCGTGGCGCTGGCGAACCTCGGCTATTTCGGCGTGGAATTCGCGGTAGCCGTGGCGATCGGCTCGGTGTCGCTGTTCGCCGATTCGGTGGATTTTCTTGAAGATACTTCGGTCAACCTGCTGATCGTGCTGGCGCTCGGCTGGTCGGTGCGGGCGCGTGCCCGGCTCGGCATGGCGCTGGCGGCCATCCTCATGGTGCCGGGCGTCGCTACGCTGTGGACAGCCTGGCAGAAGTTCAATGTGCCGGTGGCGCCGGAGCCTTGGGCGCTGTCGCTGGCCGGCCTGGGGGCGCTCGCCGTCAACCTGGGATGCGCGCTGCTGCTGGCTCGCGTGCGCCATCACGGCGGCAGCCTCGGCAAGGCGGCGTTCCTGTCGGCCCGCAACGACGCGGTGGCCAACGTGGCGATCATCGCCGCCGGTCTCGTCACCGCCTTCCTGTGGCGCTCGGCCTGGCCCGACCTGATCGTCGGCCTCGCCATCGCCGCGATCAACGCCGACGCGGCGCGCGAGGTGTGGGAGGCGGCGCGCGAGGAGCACAAGGCGGTGGCGTGAGGGGGGCATGCCGCCGAAGAGCGGACTCCAACGCCGGGAAACAAGGTTCCTGAACTGAATGCCGCCGGCCCTTACTCGATCTTGTTCACAAAATGTTCTGGGTATCCGGAAGTCTGCGATTGTCGAGAATCGGGTGCTCGCATAGATTGCCGCCGGGTGGCTGCTGTCGCGTTTTGGTTCCTCTGAGTCTTATCGAGGCCATGGGCGAGTCCGCGGTGTCCATCTGGGGCATGGCGACGGATTGGCATTGGTCCGACGCGCATAATGCTTGGGCTGGGGAGCCAAGTAATGGAAGAGTTTGCGACGAATTACGTGATTCATGGTCCGTTCCAGATGATGTTCGACGGCTTGTTGTCGTTCTGGGCCGGGGGACTTGCTTCAGTCTTCTTTCCCAAATCACAGTTGAGGATCGCCAGGGCTCCTTATTTTTTTGGTGCCGGGCTGGCTTTGCTCGTTCATTCCTTGCACTTTCTTCTCTGGACGAACGCACCAGAGGCGATCGTGGCGGGGACGGCTTGGATATTGATGCTGGATCGATGGTCTCGTGGTTTGTCTATGGGGTGGTCACGGGGCTCCTCGCGGCGGCGAGGTCGCGCGATGCCTATGGCCATTCGCAAGGGGCCATTCTCGCCTTCATTCCGGTGGCCAATCTCTGGCTTTATTTCACTCGGTCGAGAGATGTGTCCGCTGCCATGAAGCCGATATGGCTGACGCGCGGTTTTGTCGGCGTTCTGCTGGGTATAGGCTTTTTGATTTCAGGCAACGCCGTCGTAAAAAATGCGGCCTCTCAGAGGGTGACGGCTCTGTTTAACAGTGAAACATTGCCTCGAGAAATATATTCTCAGTTTCTAGTAAATAATATTGGTCTCAAAGATACTCTCGACTTTCTTTTTGGGGGCATGAAAGTTCCTGTAGAGGTGGATGTGACAACCATACTGGTCGGCGTCGATGTCACGGAAAACACGGTGGAATATACTTATCGTGCTGGCTTGTTGGGTGCGTTGTTTGGCTTTTCCGAAAGCGAAACCACGAAAAAAATCTGTGGCGCCCCTATCAATTTTCCCCTTCTTCGAGCCGGGGCGACCTTCAGGCATGTCGTGAACAACCAGAACGGCCGCGAACTCGCGAACGTGACGGTCGCGCGGCAGGACTGCGGGCTCTAGCCGGGCTGAAACCAAGCGGGGAGACGGCCTTGGAAGAGTTTGCGACCGCCTATCTCATTCAGAGCCCTGCCAACTTGTGGCTGGGCGTCCACGGCCTGACGTGCATCGGTGGGCTGATCGGGTCCGTCATGGGGTTCCGGGCGACCTCGCCGCTGAATCGGATACCGTATTTCTTCTGGAGCAGCCTGTTCGTCCTGGGCATCAGCCTCGCCCAATACTGGGCGGTGGGCGGGCCGGAGGCGATCGTTACAGGGCATGCCGGACCACTGGCGGTCAAGCTGATGGTGGCGACGGTGGTGGGGGGCTTCGGTCTCGGCCTTCTGTCGGCGGCGCGCTCGCGGGATGCCTTCGGGCACGTAAAGGCGGCGCCACTCGCCTTCGTGCCGCTCGCCAATCTTTGGCTGCTGCTGGCGCCCTCCCGGCCCGAGGCCGAGGGCGTCGCATCCGTCGGCGGGCGGCCGCAAGTCGTGGGCGTGGGTCTTCTTCTTCTGGCGGCGTCGGCGTTTCTTGGCTCGAATCTCGCCCATGAGACGGCGCTTGTCCTGGGCAAGACCGACGGCGTGCCGCCGGCCATCAGCGTTCAGTATCTGGTGAATGTGGAGGGATTGGAGGGTGGGGTCGCCTTTATCGCCAACATGGCGCATCCGCCCTATGAGCTGAGCGACAACCTCACGCTGTCGAGCGTCGAGGCGTCGGGCACCGAGATCCGCGCGACCTACACCTTCAAGGCTAGCGCGCCGCTGTCGGAGGCTTTCTGGGATGCGGTCAGGAATGAGGTTTGCACCAATGAGCTCATGGTGCCGCTGATCAAGGCCGGGGCGACGGTGCGCGAAATCTATGCGGACAGCAGCGGGCGCAAGGCGGGGGAGTTGCCGGTCACCCGCCGCGACTGTCATCTGTCGCCCGAGATCGGGGCGTGGTCGCGCCTTGCCGGCCTGATCGGCGGCTGGCCCCAGGGGATGACGCTGGAGTATCGGGCGATCGGCTTCAGCCTGCAGGCCGACCGGCAGATCTGGATCGCCAGCCTTTGTCTCGCGGTGATCGGCGGGCTTTTCTCGGCGATCTTCGCGGTGCGGGGGGCGACGGCGAGGATCGGACGGGCAGCGTATTTCCTGGGCAATTGCGCCCTCATCCTGGTGGCGGCGGCGTCCAAGGCCCTGCTGATGCCGATGCGGGGCGTGGTTCTCGGCGGCCACGTCGCGCCGATGGTGGCGCTGTGGGCGCTGGTGCAGGCCGGCTGCGGTTTTGCCCTGTGGCGCCTCGCGGCGGCGCGATCGCGGAGTGCCCACGGGCACGGAAAGGCGGCGGCGCTCGCCTTCATCCCGCTTGCCAACGTCTGGCTGATCGTGGCGCCGGAGCGGGAGGAGGCCGAGGTCGTCGAGCGGTCCCGGCCGGCGCTGGTCCTGGCCTCGGTTCTGGCCGGTCTGGCACTGCTCGGCGTCGCCCACATGGCGATCCGGGAGATCGGGACGCGGACCATGTGGAGCCTGGCGGTCAACGAGGATTTCCCGCCGGAGCTGCGCGTTCAGCATTTCCTCAACAGACTGGGGCTCGAGGAGACGATCAAGGCGGTGACCTCCGAGCCGCCAGTGCCTGATGGCGACAAGCTGGTGCCGCAGCTCGCCCACGAGGCGCGGGGGATGGAGATTTTCAGAACCTTTCTGGTCACCCCGCGGGTGATCGAGGAGATGAAGCGCGGCAATCCGATCCTCGACGATTTCTTCCCGAAGATGGCCCGTCATGAGGTCTGCGAGGGCAGAACCTTCATTCCGCTTTTGAAAGCCGGCGCCACCATCGTCAACAGCTATGGCGACGGGGCGCGCGAACTCGTCGGCGTAACGCTGACGGCTAGAGAGTGCGGGCTGTAGCGGCCGGCTTTCTGGGGGCGTGGTGACGGTTGCGGTGCCGGCTACAGACTGGCGTCGGTCAGTGATGACCTGATCATGTCGTAGTTCTTCCGGGCCTGCTTGTAGGTCAGGGCCGAGCTGGAGATAGTGATGAGAGAGTGCCCGCCGCCCGGCAGGCGCTTGTACAGATAGCCGCTGTGAAACACATCGGCCTTCAAGCCCTTGATCGAGGTCGGCCGCCAGTGGGTGGGGCGGCCCTTGCTGTCGATGGCGTTCGGATACTCGCAGGACTCTTCTTTGCCGATGCGCCGGCAGGTGATCGGCAGGCGCGGCTCCTTTTGCGCTGAACGGATCTCGGCCTCGGTGGGCGCCGGTGCGGCGTGCAGGCGGTAGCTGACGATCGAGCCCTCGCCGCAGATCCGAGGCGCGGCGCAGGTGTAGCGAAATGTCCCATCATCATCATTCATCTGGAACAACCAGCCGGGAAACTGGCTCGACGGGTCCGGGTGATCCCAGCGGGCGGCGGCCGGGGAGGGCAGGATGGCAAGGCAGAGCAGGGCGGCGGCGGCAAGTTTTCGCATGTCATTCCGAGGGTTGGCGAGGTGTGGTTGTGGATATCTGTAACCAGTGATGGCGCTGAAATCCATCCTCGACGTTGGTTGAGAGGCGGAACCGGACGTGCCCCAAACCATTGTCCCCTGGAACGCCGCGATGGTCGGTCGCGGCAGGATGGCGGGAGACTGGCGATGTTGGGCATGGTTTTGCGAAGGCTGCTGGGCCGGCGCCGCCGTGACGGGCGCAGGAGCCTGAAATGGGCGCTGGTCTGGGCGGCGGTGGCGATCGTCGCGGCGCCGGCTGTCGGTAAATACATCGACAAGCAGGGGAAATAGGGCGGGCGGCATCAGCGATGCCGGGCCGGGGCGGTCAGGTCGTGCGACGCCTACGGCCACGCCAAGACGGCGATGGTGGCCTTCATTCCGCTGGTCAATGTCCGGCTGATGCGGTGCCTTCCCGGAGGTGCGCGACATCAGGCCGTTCTGGCAGCGGCGCGGCTTGGTCTATTGGCTAACCGGGCTGGGTTTGCTGGGTTGTGGGCATTTCGCAACCGGGAACATCGCCGAGCGGTTCAGGGTGGCGGCCATTGCGAAGGCTGCCTTGCCGGCCGGTTTCGACCTTGCGGGGTCGGTCAGGAAGAAGCGCTGCGTCGACAAGGGCGACATGGTTCTGTTGCGAGCAGGCGCGGTTCTCGAAGAGGCCTGTACGTAGCGGCGATCCGCTCCTGACGGCGGGTGTGACGGAAGACGATTGCCGGCTTTAGTGAGCCGCGATGGTCGCATGCGCGTCGCTGGTGCCCTCGTTTATTATGAGTATACGTGCATAACCGACTGTTGCGCCGCTGATCGGCGGCGCATGTTATGGGTGTATTCCCACAACGGAGACCGGATGGCGAGACCTCGGAAACCCCGCACCGTCGGCGACGACGCACCGGCCAGCTACTTCAAGCCGCAAGGCATCCCGCTGGTTTCATTGAGCGAAATCGTGTTGACGCTCGATGGTTGCGAAGCTTTGCGCCTCGTCGATGTCGAGGGGTTGGACCAGCAGGAAGCGGCGCGGCGGATGAACGTGTCGCGGTCGACGCTGTCGCGCATCCTCGCCGAGGCGCGGCGGACGACCGCCACCGCCATAACGGCCGGGCTGGCCCTGCGCATCGAGGGCGGCAACGTGACGCGGCCGAAGGGCGGCGGGTGCGGGCACAAGCCGAAGGACACCGTTGAGCTTGGGAGCCTGCCCCGAAATTCTACTGGGTCGGGCACCTAGCTTTGGCTTCTGCGCTTCCGGTGCTCACGGACCTCAACGTCCGCTCCGCGCCGGTTCTCAAAGCCTTCGCTATCTGCCGCGACCCAGCGAATTTCAGGACAGATTCCCCGGGAATACGATGAGAACCCAAAGGATGAAGACCGATCATGACCTTGCTTGCCGTACCCTCCGACGCCCCCGGCGGCTTCGATGCCGATATCTCCGGCCATTTCGGCCATTGCGACGCCTTCTCGCTGTTCCGCATCGAGAATGGCAGCGTGGCGGAAGCGGCTATCCTGCCGGCCGAGCCGCATGACAATTGCCTGGCGCCGGTGCGCCAACTGGCCGAACGCGGCGTGACCGCCATCGTCGCCTACGGCATGGGCGCGCGGCCGCTTTCCGGTTTCCTCGCCTCGGGTATCCAGCCGTTTTACGCCGGCGACCACCGCAAGGTGGGCGATGTGGTGGAAGCCTTTCTGAGCCAGGATCTCGCAGCCTTTTCCGCCGACCATACCTGCGCCCAACACGCCGAGGGTGAGGACTGCCACCACTGAGAGCCTGAAAATTCTACTGGGGTGGGCAACTCTGGCAGCCGCTTGGCCCGAAAAGTCTGCAACTTTTCGGGCGGATGCTTGGGCTTAGAACCCTGCGCTTCCGGTGCTCACGGACTGTTTTTCAAGACGCAACTCCGGACGCAAAACCGCTGGGCACTTTTGCTGGAGTTGCTTCAAGTCCGCTCCACTCCGGTTCTCGCGTTCGTTGCCATCTGCCACACCCCAGCGAATTTTGAGGCAGGCTCTGCGGAGCCCGCTGGACAGAGAGACCTATACCGGCGGTTCGCTTCGTTCTGCCTGAGGTCCCAGCCTTCGCTCGGATGGCAGAATTATATAATTGAGACAAAGCGATAGAGGCCGTCGTCTCCTTCCATCAAGCTGTCTTCCTCTGCGGAGGCGCAGGACCTCGAGCCGGAAAGGACGAGGGCGGATATAGGGCATTGCACGCCTTGTCTCCTCCTCTTCGAAAAGCGCGCGCAATTGTATCGGGCTGTATCGCCGGTCTGGACGCTGCGACGGCTGATTACAAAACATTAGTATATTCGCGATTGCGAAGGTACTGTGCGCGAAGGACAGTCGCGGGCATTGGGCAGCGCCTGCTGCCGGCTTTGGACAGGGCCGGCTTTCGCCGAAGATCAGGCGCTGCGATGGGCTGGAGGCATTCATGACCGATTTGAGCGATGGCCGGCAATTCAGCTGGCGGGCAGTAACCTCGATGATGACCACCGGCGGCTTCCTGATCATGGGGGTCACCGGCCTGATGCTGTTCTGGCGGCAGTTCGTGGCCTATCTCAGGCACCGGTTCCAGCAGCGGGTGTCGATCCGGCCGGAAGCGCCGGCCGCCGCCGCGCTGCTCGCCGTGCTGGTCGCCGGCACCTTGTGGGGCGTGCCGCCTTTCACCTGGGTGCTCGATCTCAGCGCGGCCATCAAGGCGTCCTGGTCGGTGGATGCCAGCATGGAGCCGCCGTTCGGACACGCCGAAGAGGCGACGCTGGACACCCTGGCCCTGCGCACCGCGACGCCGGCCGGCGCCATTATCGGCGCCATCCGCGATGCCGGCTTCAAGGTGGACTCGACGAGCGAGACCATGCGGCGGGTGGCTGACCGCAACGGCGCCACTCCGGCCGAGATCTGGGTGGAAGTGGCAAAGCGGGTGCCGTCGGTGCTGCCGGCGCCGATCGATGCCAACGCCGCCTGGACGCCCGAGCTGGTCGACCAGCGCTTCGAGGGTGCCGGATTTGGCGCCAAGACCATCGAGCAGGTGGCGACCGAACTGGCGCTCTCTCCAGACGAGATCATCAAGAAGCTGGCGGATGCCGGGGTTCAGGCCAGCCGGACCGACCGCCTGAAGGCGGTGGCCGAGGAGGCCAAGGCAACGCCGACCGAGCTGTTGAAGGTGATCCTGGTGCCGGGGTTCAAGCTGCCCAAATGAGGGCGAAGACAAGGACCGCTCCCGAGCGACGGTTCGGGGGCGGGCAGGATCTTTTGGCGGCGGCTCAGTACAGGATCCGCGTGTCGTCTTCCGATTTGGACTTCAGGTAGACGAACTCGACGGATCGCAGGAGCATGGCGGCGATGTTGGCGAGCTTGGCGCGCAGGGAAAGCATGCTGAAGAGCGCCAGGAAGCAGGGGATATTGCCGAGGCGAAAGCCCATGGCGTAATGCTGCCGCGCCAGGTCGAGGTCGGGCGCCACGCCTTTTCCCCACCGGTAGCCCTGCGCGACGAGGAATTGCGTCGGGCCGAATTTGCAGTCGGCGAAGGCGGTGAATTCGCCGTCGCCTCTCTGAAAGAGCAGCTTGCATATGTTGTAGTGGTAGTAGTTCTCGTCGACGGATCGCAGATCCGCGAAGAGAGCCATGGCCTCGTCCCTGTCGAACTCCGTTTCCCGGCCCTTCAGGACACTCCATGCCTTGGCTGCGAGCCGCCGCGCTTCACAACAAATCACATAGTTTCGGGCCAATTTCGCGAACTCTTCTGACAGAGGCATGCGCCAGCGCGTTTCGGTTCCTCAACCGGAAGCGGCAAGTGATACCTACCCAGGGTAGCTCGATTACAACTGAGATACAATCAGGCGAAGCCGATCAACGGTTTATTTTGCCCGCCTCGTTAACGGCGCATCTGGCGCGCCCAGCGGCCGGGCGAGGTGCCCATCAGCTTGCGGAAGGCGCGGTTGAGGTGGCTCTGGTCGGCAAAGCCGGCGCTGGCCGCCGTCTCGGCGAGGGCGACGCCGGCAAGGATCAGCCGTCGCGCGAGGCGCAATCGCGCTTCGAGATCGATGGCCTCATCGAGCCGCTCGCCGGGCAGCGCGCAACGGTCGGGGCGCTGGATGCGCCGGCGCGGCGCGTGGGGCAAGGCGATTTGTTTCCCTGAGCAGGGCACGGCGAAGGTCGGCCGTGTCCTGGCGTCCGGCTTCCGCCGCCGCATGCAGCGCCATCAGCGTCATACCAGTCTCGCCGGCCCGGATCGAGTGCTCGGTGGCGCGGGGGATGATCAGCAGCGCGCCTTCGGCATAGTCGACGGCCCGCCCGGCGAGATCGACAACGCCCTGGCCTGAAACGACGAAGTGCTGCTCCACCTGCCCGTCGTGCCGGTGCGGCAGCATGGCGCCACCCGGGGCGATGCGGACCATCAGCGTCGAGAAGGCGCCGCCGGTAGCAGCTCCCCGGACGAGCGACTTCAGTTCGACGCCGGGAAAGCTGGGATGGGCCGTCCAGCCCTCGGCGGCGGTGGTGGGGGCCGCGCGGTTTCCTTCGGCCATCCGTTCGATGAACGACTGCATGATCCTGCCTTTCGTGAATTGAGCGTGGGGCGGTTTGGCCCCCCACGGATCACGGCTGACGGGATGACAGCGGCAGATGCGCGCGGCTTGGACGATATTGCGGTTTTCCGGGGGTGTCGGCGGTCGCCCGTCCTGTCCCGCCGTCAGCCGGTCAGCTTCTCTCCAGCACGAAGAAATGGAAGGCAGCTTCTTGCTCGGGAACCACGCGCTCGAATTCACCTTCGACGATGGGAGCGAAAAAGCGGCGGAAATAGTCGACCCACTCTTCCTTCACCGCTCCCCTGTCGGCCGACGCCAGCTTGGCGGCCATGTTGATCAGCAGGGGAGCAACCGGCCGCGTGCCGATGTTCCAGACATCCATCACCGGATCGGTCAGGTAGAGGTGGTGGTCCGAGACCGCGAAGCCGTTTTTCTTGAAGATCGCTTGCCATGTCGCGCGATCGTAGCAGTGGTGGATCAGGGCATTGTATCCCCGATCGAAGTAATTGAGATACCTCAGGTTTCCGGAGTGCGGCGCTTGGTAGTAAAGCCAGGCCTTTTGCTTGAAGGTGTTGTTGGGGACAAAAATGTGCAGCCGGCCCTTGTCCTTGATCACCCGCTGCCACTCGGACAGCACGACGTCCATGTCGTCCAGCCAGTAAAGTATGTTGGAGAAGGCCGAGTCGAAGTACCCGTCATCGAACGGCAGCTTCTTGTTCAGGTCGAAGACAAGGTTGTTCCGGTAGAAGGGGGCAAAGCGCTTCGCCTTGTCGATCAGGCCTTCCTTGTGGTCGATGCCCCACTCGAAGCCATATCGCAAGTGGTTCTGGTCGGTCTCTACCGAAACACTGGTGTGCTGGTTGTAGATGTCGGCGCCTGAATTGTAGCTTTTCAGGTCGCCCACATCGAGGAACACGTCGTAGTCTCGCAGTCGACCGCCAGCCATGACGAAGCTCATGGTGCCATCGCCGCATCCGAGGTCGGCGGAGCAGCCAGAAATATTTCCGTACTTCTCCATCAGCAGGCAATCAAACGTACGCCAGAGGGCCGTTTCCGGTCGCAACCAGTGGATATGCAGCAGCTGATCGAGATATGAATTCACGCTTTCAACCATTTGCTCACCTCGAATACCTATCTCGTCGGCCCGCTGTCCGGCACTCTCGAAAAGACCCACTGTATCTCTGCTGCCAAATTCGGAAACAAGAGCCTGCAAAGCCACTGCCGGGCCAACCCTGTCCATTCGGGCGACCGTTCTTTGCTGGCGGATGTAACATAAGCGGCTGATGCGGAACAGAATTTGATGACCCTGCCCGCCATTTGATCCCAGATTTCGGTGGAGCGCCGCCGGGCTTCGTTTCACAGCAAGGGGGAGGCCACCCTGGGCATTCGGGCGCCGCGCGACGTTTGGTGCTCTCGGCCGATGGGGCGAGAGGCGGGCCTTTGGGGATAAACGACTTTGTGCCAGAGCCATCGGGAACCGGAGAGGGCCCCAAGGCATTGTTCTCCTGGCGCGCCAGCATGCATCATCGGTCACGCGCGCTGAAACAGGGGAGGCGGCCGTGAGGCCGGGATCCAGAATGCATCTGCAACCGGATCGGAAGGCCCGTCGTGGCACGTGCAACGGCATGAAATGGGCGCTCATCTGGGTGGCCGTGGCCCTCATCGCCGCCCCGGCAATCGGCAAGTTCATCGAGAAGCAGGGGCGGTAGGGGCGCGGATCGGTTTGCGCCGCGGCGATATTATGCGCATACTGCGTGCGCATGAATATGAGGACGGCCGATGTCGACGCAACAGTCTCCACGCAAGGCGACCAACCTGTCGCTGGATGCCGACCTCATCCAGGAGGCGCGCTCCTTCGGCGTGAACATCTCGCAGGCGGCCGAGGCGGGCGTGCGGCGTGCGGTCGTCGAGGCAAAGGCCGGGCAATGGCGTCGCGACAATGCCGAGGCCCTGGCCAGTTCCAACCGCTGGGTGGAAGCGAACGGACTTCCGCTTGAGCGCTATCGTCCGTTCTGATGGCTCGGTTCGACGTCTTCCCAAATCCGGACGGGAACGGCTTCTTGCTGGATGTTCAGGCCAACCTTCTCGACGGCCTCAATACCCGGCTCGTCGTGCCGCTGATCCCGGCGTCATCGGCGCCGATGCCGGCCAAACGGCTCAACCCCACCTTCGCCATCGAAGCCGAGCCGCATGTGATGGTCACGCAGTTCATGGCGGCGGTGCCGGTGACGATTCTCAAGGCTCCGGTCGCAAGCCTTGCCGGACATGACGCGGAGATCGGCAACGCCTTGGACATGCTGTTCGTGGGGTTCTGAAGGGCGGATGGGGCCTATATCGGCCGCCCGCGCCATTCGACCCGAGATCCTAAGCCCGCTTCAGCCTCTCGACCTCCTCGGGGTGGCGATCGAGCAGCCGGAACAGGTTGACGACGGCCGGGGCAGGAACGACCTTTCCCGTCTCGTAGCGCGAGAAGGCATTGTGACCGCCGCCGGTGAGCCGGGAGGCCTCCACTTGGTTGAGCTTCAGCTTCTTGCGGATGCGGCGCAGTTCTTCGCCATCAGCCCGGCGCGCCGCCAGCACCAGCGCGTCGCCGGCCGCCGCGTAGCGCTCGGCGCTGTCGGCGTCATATTCGATCTCGCCGCAGACCGGGCAACGGAAACCAGAGAGACCCTCGACATCAACCGTGGCGCCACGATAGTCGACCCGATGCGTCTCGCCCGAAAACGGCACCATTTCCGGGCCGGCATCGCAGCACAGGCAAACTCGGCTCATGGTTCCAACTCCTTGAACTGGATGACCGGCGCGCCATCGGCCCTCAGCGTGATGTAAGCTTTCCCGGCTGGTGTGTCGGCGTGGTAGGCGCTATCGGCGTAGGTGGTCATCGACTTGTAGGGGCAGCGTAGCGTGAGCCGACAGACCACCTCGATCATCTCCGAAACCGTGAGGCCCATTCGCCTGCCACCATCAAGCGCCGTCTTGGTGAAGGCGGCTGCCCGGCGTTGCCGCACGAGCACGACCATGGCCGACAGGTCATAATGGCTGTCCGCTTTTCCATATGTGGATATTACCCTTTTAGGGTAAAAATTCAAGGGTATCTCATACACCTTTGTTGGGTGAGGAGGTGCGCAGATAAACCGGGGGACGGATATCCGCCGCCCACTTTGCCTGTCCACAGTCGTCTCTATGGAACCGTCGGGCTTCTCGCGAATTTGCTTAGGGTAGGTTGGTATTTATTGGGGGGATTTCTCCTGTCCTCTCCGCCCTTTGCTATGGAGACCGTCCATGTCGCTCGGCACAATCCTGATCATCGTCCTGGTTCTGGTTCTCCTCGGCGCGTTGCCGACTTGGCCGCATAGCTCGCGGTGGGGCTACGGCCCCAGCGGCGGCTTGGGCCTGATCCTGCTGATCATCGTTATCTTGATGTTGATGGGACGCATCTAGCGCCTCACCTGAGACGGCTGACGGAACACCCCAGGGTCAGCCGTCTCGAAGGGGCATGTCATCCGGGTCACGCCGGCAGCAGGTTCATGAGGTCGCGCCGGCCGTCGATGACGCGGACGATCTCGACGGTTTTGATGGGGCCGTCATCGGTGTCCGGCTCGGTTTCGTAAAGCAGGACATAAGGGCTTTCGATGAGCATGCGCGCCGCCGGATGGATTCCCGGCTTTCGGACACCGAGGCGCGGCTGATCGATCAGGAGTCTGGTCTTCTGTTCCATCCGTGCCAGATAGCGTTCGGCCGCCGCCGGTTGCTCCGCGCCAATCGTCAGATAGATGTCGATCAGGTCGGCTCTGGCTTGCGGCGTCCAGATGAGTTCAGGCGCCATTCCGCGAGGCGTCCTTGAGCTTGGCTGAGGCCTCTTTGCGGAGTTCATCGAAGTCGATCGGCTGGGCGGGGCCGCTGGCCTTGCCTTCGTCCCAAAGCGCCCTGAGGCGGCGGATCTCTTCGTTGCGCGCCATCCACTTGGTCTCCCAGTCGCGCATGGCTTCGCGGACGATCTCGCTGGTGGTTGCGTAGGCGCCGGTGCTGACGGCGTCCCGCATCATGGCGGCTTGTTGAGCTGTGAGCGCCAAGCTCATTTTCTCGACGTTCGGCATCGGTGCCTCCTGTTCATTTGGTAGTAAATATTACTACCATTGAGTGGACCTGCCAAGACGATTGGCCTGACCCCAATTGCCCCGCCACCGCGAAAACCACCCCTTGCCTAGAGTGCGGCACGGTTTTCGGGGTGGTCCATGGCATCGACAGTTTCCATTTGCAATCTGGCCCTTGGCCACCTCGGCGCCGACAAGATCGACGCGCTCACCGAGGCGAGCACCGAGGCGCGCGCCTGCAATCGCTTTTACGGACAGACGCTCGACGCGCTCTTGGCGGCAGGTCCGCCCTGGCGCTTTGCCCGCCATGAGGCGGTGCTGGCCGAGGTGACGGGTGTAAGCGTCGGCCGCTGGGCGCATGCCTACGCGCTGCCGGTCGACCTGATCCGTGTGCGCGAGGTGCGGCCGCCCAATGGGCCGCTCTCCGGCGTCATGCTGCCCGGCGATCTCACGGCCGATGATGCGGGCGGTTCGCCTTACGAGCTGTTCGGCGACTGGCTTCTCTCGGACCTGTCGCCGGCCACGCTCAGCTATATCCGCCGGGTCGACGATCCCAGCAAGTTCCCGCCGCTGTTCGTCGAGACGCTGTCCTGGCATCTGGCGGCCCGCCTTGCCATGCCGCTGACGCGCGACGCCGGTCAGCGGCAGGCGGCGTTCCAGATGGCCTTGCAGACGCAGGCGGCGGCCAGCGCCACTGAAGCCAATGACGAATGGAGCGGCAGCAGCTTCGTCTCCGATTACGAGCAGGTGCGAGCATGACGCTCCGGGCCTATCAGCCGGCGTTTGCCGGCGGCGAACTCTCTCCGGCGCTGTGGGCGCGGGTGGATACCAAGAACTATGCTCTCGGCCTCAAGACGGCGCTGAACCTGACCATCCAGGCCCACGGCGGGGCGAGCAACCGCGCTGGTCTGGAATTTCTCGGGGAGGTGAAGGCGAGCGCCAATCCCACGCGGCTGATCCCCTTTCAGTTCAACGAAGCGCAGGCCTATGTGATCGAGTTCGGCACCGGCTATCTGCGCTTCTGGCGCAACGGCGGGCTGATCCTCGCCTCGGGCGGCGGCGTCTACGAGGTTGCCGCGCCCTATGCCTCGGCCGACCTCGACGAACTGGTGTTCGCCCAGGAAGCGGACGTGATGTACATCGTCCACCCCAGGTATCCGGTGAAGAAGCTTGCCCGCTATGCCGACGCCAACTGGACGCTGACCGAGCCGAGCTTCACGCCGGCCATGGTGGCGCCCACCGGCGTGACGGCGTCGGTGCAGGCGGGCACTTCCGGCAAGACCGGCTATATCGCCCATACCTATCGCTACAAGGTGGCCGCCGTCAGCGCGGCGACCGGCGAGGAAAGCCTGCCCTCAGTGGAGGCCTCCTGCGTCAACGACCTCAGTATCGACGGCGGCATCAACCGGGTGGCCTGGCCGGCCGTGGCGGGCGCTTCCAAATACGTGGTCTACAAATTCTCCAACGGCTCGTTCGGCTATATCGGCTCGACCACCGAGCTGCTCATCGACGACGAGAACATCACCGCCGACACCGCCGACGGGCCGCAGATCGGCCGCAACCCGTTTTCCGGCGCCGGCAACTATCCGCGCGCCGTCACCTTCATCCAGCAGCGGCTGGCGCTGGCTTCCACCGATAACGAGCCGCAGGCGGTCTATCTCAGCCAGACCGCCAACTACGAGAATTTTGGCTATGCCTCGCCGGCCAAGGATAGCGACGCCATCACCTTCCGCATGCGGGCGCGACAGGTGAACATCGTGCGCTCCATGCTGGCCGCCCGCTATGGCCTGCTGTTGATGACCTCGTCGGCCGAATGGGTGGTGACGGGCGGGCAGGCGTCGGATGCCATCACGCCGTCGTCCATCGTCATCGCCAACCAGGGCTATCGCGGCGCGGCACAGGTGCAGCCGATCAACGTCGGTGAAATCGTGCTGTTCGCCCAGCGGTCGGGCGGCGTTGTCCGCGACTTTTCCTACAGCTACGGCGACGACGCCTGGGTGGGCAAGGACCTCACCATCATGAGCCGCCACCTGTTCGAAAACCGGTCGATCAAGGCCTGGGCCTATGCGCAGGCGCCGAGTTCCATCGTCTGGGTGGTGCTCGACGACGGCTCCTTGGTGTCGCTCACCTACATGAAGGAGCACGAAGTGTGGGCCTGGACGCGGCATGAAAGCGGCGCCGGCGCCGTCTTCGAGGACGTGACCTGCATCGCCGAGAACGGCGAGGACGTGCCGTATTTCGTGGTGCGGCGCACCATCAACGGCCAGACGAAGCGCTATATCGAGCGGCTGCACAGCCGCGCCTTCGACCATGTGGAAGACGCCTTCTTCGTCGATTGCGGGCTGACCTATGTCGGGGCGCCGGTGAGCCATCTGACGGGGCTTTCCCATCTTGAGGGATGCGAGGTGGTGGCGCTGGCCGACGGCAACGTGGTGCGCGGACTCACGGTTCAGGGTGGCGCGGTGAACCTGCCGGTTGCCGCCGCCAAGATCCACATCGGCTTGCCCTACGCCGCCGTGCTGAGGACGCTGGACCTCGACCTCGGCGCCGTCAACGAACTGGGCTCGGTGCAGGGGCGCTTCAAGTCGATCTCCAAGGTGGTGCTCCGCGTGGAGAAGACGCGCGGCATCTTCGTCGGCCCTCGCGACGAGGGGCGCGACAGCGACAAGATCGTCGAGTTCAAGCAGCGCTCCACCGAGGCGTGGAACGCGGCGATCGGCCTTTACACCGGCGACATCGACATGACGCCGCCGCCCGACTGGAACCGGGCGGGCGGCATGTTCGTGAAACAATTCGACCCGCTGCCGATGTCGATCCTGGCCATCATGCCGGAGGTGACGCTTGGCCGTTGATTTCAAAATCGTGCCAGCGCTCGCCGATCACTGCCAGTCGATCGGCGAGCGCCTGCGGCTCAGCGACGAGGTGGAGGTGTGGCGGGCCGGACGGGTGGGGCCGGTGGAGGCGCTACGCCGGTCGATGAACCAGTCGACCGCCTTCACCGTGCTGATCGATGGTCAACCGGAGATCATGTACGGCGTCGGCGACCTCGACGTGCTCGCCGGCGTCGGCGGCGTCTGGCTGCTCGGGACCGACGCCATCACCCGCAACTGGCGCTGGTTCCTGAGGGCGACGGCCGAGGGGCTGCCCAGCCTGTTCACGCGTCATACGGTGCTGCGAAATGCGGTGGACCGGGACAACTTCCCCTCGCTGCGCTGGCTGAAATGGTTGGGCGCCACGTTCCTCATGGAGATCGACGTCCACGGTCACCCCTTCATTCTGTTCGAGATGAGGAAGCGCTCCGATGTGTGATCTGGGAACCGCGCTGATGATCGGTGGCGGCATCCTCAGCGGCGCCGGCCAGATCGCCAGCGCCAATGCCGATGCCAAGGCCGCCAAATATAACGCCGAGGTGCAGCGGAATAACGCCATGCTGGCCGATCGGCAGGCCAGGAACGTGCTCGATGCCGGCATGCGCGAAGAGCAGAAGCAGAAGGCGCTCACCGCGCAGCTGATGTCCAGGCAGCAGGCGACCCAGGCGGCCAACGGCGTCGATGTGACCTTCGGCACGCCGCTCGACCTGATGGTCGACACGGCCAAGATGGGCGCCGTCGACGCGCTGACCATCCGCACCAACGCCTATCGGAATTACGACGACGCGCGCAACCAGGCGGTCAGTTCTCGCAACCAGGCCGCCCTCTACGACATGCAGGCCAAGAACAGCCGCACGGCGGGCATATTGGGCGCCTTCGGCACGATGGCCAGCGCGTTTGGCAGTGCGTACGCCAACGCCGCGAAGGCGAATCCGAGCTCGGGCTCGAGCCCCATTGCCAAGACTTCCCCGTACATGGGCGGAAAATCAATTTACGGCGCCTACGAGCATCACTGGTGGCAGTTGTGACCAGAGCCTCTCGCTCGCTCATGACACGTCACGGCGCCCGCTTCGCGTCTTGAGTTCGCGTTGGCACCCACCTTCTCTGCGCGACAATGGCTCCCCGGCAACTCTGCCCGACCACTATGTCGCGTGAAAGGCGAGGCGGCAATCGGATGCAACCCTGTTTGGCGTGGGGATGAATACGGCGTTAGCGCTTGAACGGGAGATCCATATCGGCCGGTTGTCCCGTTCTGCCCGAGGTCCTCGCTTTCGCAAGGATGACAGCCTGATATAGATGGAGGCGGCAGCTCGATACGGAGGGGCTCTTCGTTATCCATTTGTTCCATATATATATAAATCTGTCATCCTTGCGAAAGCGAGGACCTCGGGACGGGTGGGCGAGCGGCTTCTATCGGGCGTTTAAGAGCGGGTGGGTTCCGCCACGCCACCGCATGAAGTGGCGGCCGAAACTCCTCAAGCGCTATGCCGTCTTGAGACTGTTGCTTCAGGCGAAAATAGCGGCTCGCCGTTCGATCTCTCAGGCTGAGGACATGATATGTGCGAACTCTCCACGGCTCTGATGATCGGCGGCGGCATCCTCGGTGGCGCCGGCCAGATTTCCAGCGCCAATGCCGAGGCCGACGCCGCCAAGTACAACGCCAATCAGGCGCGGAATAACGCCTTGATGGCCGACCGGCAGGCCAGAAACATCATCGATTCCGGCTCGCGCGAGGAGCAGAAGCAGAAAGCCCTGACCACCCAGCTGATGGCCAAGCAGCAGGCGACCGCGGCCGCCAACGGCGTCGATACCACCTTCGGCTCGCCGCTCGATCACATGGTGAACACGGCCATGCAAGGCGCCGTCGACGCGTTGACCATCAAAACCACTACCTATCGACAGGCTGATGACGTGCGCAATCAGGCGGTCAGCTATCGCAACCAAGCGGCCCTTCTCACCATGCAGGCCAAGAACAGCCGCACGGCGGGCATGCTCAGCGCCTTCGGCTCGATGGCCACCGCCTTCGGCAACGCCGCCGTCAACCATGCCAAACTCAATCCCCCCTCTGGCGACCCGACAGCCAAGGCCGGTGACAGCGGCAAGTCCGGGGGCTTCTGGGCGAATTTCTTGAGATGACGCCCGGCGTCTGGCAAGCCTTGTCCGCCGATCAGGTGGCTGGTGCCTAGAGCATCGGACCGAAAAGGGGAATCCGGCCTTCGGAAAATCCGACGCGCGAACAAAGAACTGGATCGTCAACCTGCGTCCGTCAGGAGGCAAGACGATCTAGTCGCCCTGCATCCGCTTGCTTGGGGCATCCTGAGGCGAGGTTCGGGCCGGTGCCTTGGCGCCTTTCCTGTGGCGCAAGACGATGTCGACGGCGACCTGATGCGTCGTGGTGAGTTTGGCCTCGAACATGATGCGCTCCCTGTCGCTCATGTTGCGCGTATAGGTTTCCTTCGAGGCCGCGTAATCGGCCGCGCACGGGCCCTCGACCAGCGCCGCGGCGATGGTTGACGCATCGGAGACGCGGTCATCCACCTTCGCCACGTTCTTGTCGAGGCAGGTGACGAACTTGGCGACGCTGGCCGATTGTTCCTCTTCGCTGGCCGGCGGCAGCCGCGGCGTGGTGGTGCAGGCCGCCAATGCCAGAAAAACGGCCATGATGCCGACGGTCTTCAACAGGCTTATTTGCATGCTCAGGGCTCCCAGCGCCACTCTATTCGCATCGACCATGGTGCCACGGGGGACCCGAAACACCCTGCTGCGCCCGCCGGATCAGCGGGTCGCTCTGGCAATCTCGATCTCGAGCTGGGCGAGCGGGTAGGAGATGGGGTAGACCTCATCGTTGTAGGTTCCGCGCTTTCCGGGAGGTAGGAGGCGCCCCAGCATATCGTGCACGGCGGCACCCTCCTGACTTGCCGTTATCGAATTTTGCGCGGTTTCGCAGGACGCACGCCTTCAACTGCGCGACGTTTTCCGCTTGTTCGGCTTTGCTGGGTGGCGTGCTGCCAGCAGTCGACACGCAGCCCGCCATCACCAGAAGAAGAATGCCGAAACCGGCTACGCTTAACAGGCTGCTCTGCACGACAATCGCCCCCCGATACTCTGCCGCTTTACCGGGCCATTCTGTGTTGCAGGATGGCGCTCTGTGCGGCCGTGTAGGATATGGAGTAGATATTCTGGTCGAAAAGCCGGCGTTTTTCGGGGGACATGTCGTGCCGCACAACCTCGATCAAGGCGGCATGTTGCTTTGCACACGGGCCCCTGACGATGGCAACGGCAAGCTTGGCCGGGTCCGTCTTACCGTCATCGAGCTTCTCAGCATATTTATTGAGACATGCCGTCATCATGACGAGGCTGCCTACCTTCTCGGCGTCGCTATCCGAGAGATTGACGGTTGTCGTCGCGCAGCCCGTCAATCCCAAGAGAATAGAGGCAATACCGAAGGTTTTCACTGCAATCGCCAGCACGATGAAAGGCTCCCACCCCGACTCAACCGCGCCGACTATGTCGACTGAAAGGCGAGACGGCAATGGGCTGCAACCGCGATTGCGCCTGGTATAAATACAGTGGGCCGATCGTCCTTGGGGAGCCGACTTTCAAGGGCCGCTTCGCCAATCCGCCGACCAGCCGAGCTCCCGCTTGGCCTTGTCGGTTGCCACCGCGCCGTTGTCCTCGGCGACGTTATAGATGCCGGGGGCGCCGCGGGTGACGGCGAGCGCCGCCGCCCTGGCCGCCGCATCGACATGAACAGGGGGCGGGCCGCCGGGGGCGTCGAAGCCGGTGCCGGGGCCGTAGAAGCGGCCATAGCGCAGCACCAGACCTTCGATCGGCGCAATCATGACCTGGCTTTCCAGGCTGATGACGCCGCGCACCGTTGCGCCGGCCGGGCCATCGACGACGGCGAGCGGAATCGCCACCACAGCAGCACGGCGCAGGCGAGCTGAAGGCCCGATAGCAGAGCGGAGAGATAGAGTGCGGTGCCGTATCCGCCCGTCTCGACGATTCTGGCATATGCCACAGGTGCCAATGCCGACACGAGAAAACTTGGAGCAGTCAGGCGGCCGATCAACGTGCCATAGGCTCGGTCGTCGAAGAGCACCAATGGCTGTGTTCCCCGTACGATCGTCAGAAGACCGCTGCTTGCACCATATGCCAGCGTGAAGCATGCCCCCAAGACAACGGACCTGCCACTGAACAAACCGGCGACGAAGCAAATCGGCAACATCGCCGCGGCAAGGACGCACAAAGTCAGAGGGCTGAGAGTCTTTCCGAAGGCTACCTCGCAGAGCCGGGCTGCCGACTGCCCCATTCCGCGCAAGGTCGAAAGCCACAAGGCCGCTTCCGCGCTAACTCCCAAGCCGGTCAGGATGCCGATCATGTGGGTCGACATTCCGGAGTTCAGGAAGGCGGCGATGGTTATGACGGCCATGTAGAGCGCCCCGGCGAGCATGCGATCGACCCGGCTTTGTGCGAGCGGCGGTGCGGCGGCGAATTCGCCGCCCGCGGAAGGATCATGCTCTCCGTTGGGAATCGACCAATGAAGAGGCACCATCGCCAGGGCCAGCAGGGCATAGCCGACGAGGGCACCGCGCCAGCCGAACTGGCTTGCTAGGCCGTGACCGATCGGCCAGAACACGGTCGATGAAAGGCCGCCCAGCAGGGTGATTTGGGAGATCGCGGGGCGGGCGGACCTGCCCCCGATCCGGACCAGAGTTGCAAATGCCGCCTCATAGAGAGTCATCCGCATGGCCAGGCCGAGGCAGGCCCACGACGCGCCGTACAAAGGCAGGTTCTCCGACTGGCTGAGGCCAAGGCAAGCAAGGGCCATCAGCAGCGAACCCGTCGACATGATGATCCGCCCACCGTACCGGTCGATAAGCCGACCGATGAGACTGGACACCAGCCCCATCACGACCAGTGCCTCGGCAAAGCCGCCGTAGGTGAGTGTGATCGACCAGCCGAGATCGTGGGCCATCCGTTCACCGAACACGCCGATCAGATAGTAGGAGACGCCCCAGCTTATTAGTTGCGACAGCCCAAGCACGGCGACCAAGCCTCGGCCGATCATTACGCGCCCCGTAATGCGAGCGTATCGCCGTGCCCCAAGGCACGCTGCATGAGCACCGTGTCGAGCCAGCGATTGTGCTTCCAGCCGACCGACCGCAGTGTTCCGACCATTTGGAAGCCGACGCTCTCGTGCAATCTCACCGAAGGGCGGTTGGCCGAGTCTCCGATGACGGCCACCATCTGCCGGAAGCCGCGGGCCTCGACTTCGGCGATCAGACGCTCGAGAAGAGCCCGCCCCACGCCTCGTCGCTGAAAGCTTTCTTTGACGTAAACCGAGTTTTCGACGGTGCCGCCGTAGGCCGGACGTGGCCGATAGGCACTCGCATACGCGTAGCCAGCGATCTCGCCCCCGATCTCCGCCACGACGTAGGAATAGCCGGCGGCGAGAAGCGCCTCGCGGCGGGAGGCCATCTCGCGTTCGTCGGGAGCCTCCAGTTCGAACGTGGCGCATCCATGGCGCACGGCATGACCATAGATCGCTGCGATCGCAGCAATATCCTGCGTTTCGCAGGGTCTCAGGTTTGGTTCGATGGCCGCGGAAGTGATCAACACGATCTCCTTTTGATTGAGAGCGAGTCGATCTTGCACCACGCGACGATTTGAAAGAAGCTTATGTCAATTATGCAAAGGATAAGAAAAACTTTGATGAAAGGCATCAGCTTCGATCAGCTTCAGACGTTCTCCGATGTCGTAGAACTCGGCAGCTTCTCGGCCGCCGCGGAGCGCCTGGGCATCACCCAGCCGGCAGTGAGCCTTCAGGTTCGGCAGCTTGAGCGGCATCTGGGCGTCAAGCTCATCGAGCGAGTTGGACGGCGAGCCCAGGCGACACTCGCCGGAGCTGACCTGCTCATCCACGCCACTCGCATTCGGGAGGAGGTGGCAAACGCCCTGGAAGCCATAGCTCCCCACCGGAATGGCGCTTTGGGCCGGGTGCGGATCGGGACTGGAGCCACCGCCTGCATCTATCTGCTTCCGCCGGCGCTTCGACGGCTGCGAGAGCGCATGCCTGGGCTGGAGATCACCGTCCAGACCGGGAACACGTCCGACATTTTGAAACGCTTGGAGAGCAATGCTCTGGATCTTGCATTGGTCACGCTTCCTGCGCGCGGCCGTTCGTTCGACGTCAGGAAAATCTATGATGATGAACTCGTGGCGGTTTTCCCCACGCAGGACGGGGCGACCGGCAAGCCCATCACGCCGAAACTTCTCAGCGAGAAGCCGTTGCTTCTCTATGAAGGCGGTGGAAACACGCGCGGCATAATCGACGGTTGGTTCTCTCGGGCGGGATATTCCCCGAAACCCGTGATGGAACTCGGAAGCGTCGAGGCCATCAAGCAGTTGGTCGGAGTCGGTCTGGGGTGGGCGGTGTTGCCCCGCCTTGCCGTGAGCCAGCAAGACACGATGCAACATATCTCGACACAGTCCTTGTCTCCCAGGCTGAGGCGGCCCCTTGGGATGGTCCTTAGGCGAGACAAGCATCTTAACCGAGGTCTTCGCGCGGTGGTCGATGAACTCCAGCAACTGGGTGAAACATGAAGGGCTGTGCCGTGAGCGCCGCTCGCCTGGCAATCCGTAGCTCCCAGCGTTCCTTGCCGATTTTATTAGGTCGTTGAGGCCCAAGAGCCAATGGGTCAGCTGGATCTGTCGCGCCGATTGCCGATCCGGGAGCGCGATATCGGCCGCTTGATCCATCCTGCCCGAGATCCTCTGCCCGCGCAGAGGAAGACGGGTTTATATAGGTAGGACAGCCGGATAGCGTCGTTATAGGTTGTCTTCCTCTGCGCAGGCAGAGGATCCCAGGACGAGAAATTGAGCGGGTGGTATCGGGCTCTCTTGCTCCCTCAGCCCCCGGCACGTCGCCCTTACCAGCCATTCGATCTGCGCCTCCAGCGCCGTCAGCGGCACCGCCACCAGCCTTTCCTCCAGCCCCAAGGTGACGATGCCGTGGACGGCGGCGAACAGGGTGCGGGCGGCGAGGGTCTGGCGGGGCTCGTCCATGTCGGGGAGGAGGAGGGCGAGCGGTTCGGCGACGTGGCGGAACAGGCGGAGCTGGTCGTCGGCGGCCCAGGCGGGGAGCACCATGTCGTCGGCAAAATGCAGCTCGAACAGGGTGCGCCATAACAGGAGGTTGTCCCGCGCGAAATGCAGGTAGGCATGAGCGATGGCGACGAGGCGGTTCACCGCGTCGTCCTTGGTTTGAAGCGGCAGCGCGCCTGAGGCGGCGGTGAGCGCCTCGCCGAGGCGGCCGAGGGTGCGCGAGGAGACGCGAAGCAGGAGTTCGTCGAGATCGGCGACGATGTTGTAGAGGCCGCCAAGCGCGATGCCGATGTCGGCGGCGAGATCGCGCGCCCGAAGGCTTGCCGCGCCGCCCTCGGCGATGCGGCGTTCGGCGGCGTCGGTCAGCGCCACAAGCTGGGCCTTGCGCTTTTCCGGGCGCCGGTCGGAGAGGGGGGGATTCATCGTCGTCTACCTGTGTCGACCGAGATTTGAACGGCGTTCATTTTCGTCTTGAACGCCGTTCAAATCTCGGCTATAGCTGGTTCATGAACAATGTTCATACCACGGAGGCGGGGCGCGATGAAGGGGCAATGTGGCTGCCCGACGCGGGTGGCCAACGGCGTTCGGTCGCCGCCATTGCCTTTCAGCGGCGCTTCGCATCCTTATCCTGACGCAGACGTTCAGCCTCTCCCCTCGGAGGTCTCATGACCAAGCCGCTCCTCATTCAGCGCCGGTTCGGGCCGCTGTTCCTCGTGCAGTTCTTCTCGGCCTTCAACGACAATTTCCTGAAGAACGCCCTGGTGTTCACCATACTCTTCCAGATGGGCGTTGCTGGCGGCGAGGCGCTGGTGACGATCGCCACCGGCATTCTGATGCTGCCGTTCATCTTCCTGTCGGGGTTGGGCGGTCAGTTGGCCGACCGTTATGACAAGGCGCGCGTGGCGCAGTGGCTGAAGCTGGTCGAGATCGCCATCGCCGGCCTCGCGGTTCTCGGTTTCGCCCTCCAGTCGATCGTCGTGCTGATGACGGCGCTGGTGTTGTTCGGCGTCATCTCCGCCCTGTTCGGGCCGATCAAATACGGCATCCTGCCGGACCTGCTCGCCCCCTCCGAGCTGCCGCGCGGCAATGCGCTGGTGGAAGGGGCGACCTTCGTCGCCATCCTGGTCGGCACCTATGCCGGCGGTTTTGCCACCGGCGCCCATGGCGGCCCATGGGTGTTCGGCGTCGCCATGATGGTGCTGGCCGTCGGCAGCTGGATCGCCGCGCTCTACGTGCCCAAGGTGGGCGCCGCCAGCCCCGAGGCGGTGATCGACCCGAATGTCGCCCGCTCCACCGTGCGCCTCATCGGCGAACTCTGGACCGAGGCGCGGCTGTGGCGCACCGGCGTCATGGTCAGCCTGTTCTGGCTGTTCGGCGTGGTGGCGATGGCGCTGATGCCGACCTTCGTCAAGGATATTCTCGGCGGCCGCGAGGCGGCGGTGTCGGCCTATCTCACGGTGTTCGCGGTGTCGATCGCCGTGGGCTCCGGCCTCGGTGCCTGGCTGTCGGCCGGCCGCATCGTGCTGCTGCCGGTGCCGGTGGCCTCGGTTATGATCGGCCTTGCGGCGCTGGATCTCGCCTCAACGCTGTCCGGCCTGGCGCCGGTGACGCCGACCGACAGCCTCCGCGAGTTCTTCGGCCACCCCGGGGCCATTCACGCGGCCATCGATCTGGCCGCCCTGGCGATTGCCGGCGGCGTGTTCATCGTGCCGTCGTTTGCCGCCGCCCAGCATTGGGCGCCGGTGACACGGCGCGCCCGCGTCGTGGGCGCCATCAATGCGTTGACGGCGCTGTTCATGGTGGCCGGCGCCGGTGCTGTGGCGGTGGCCCAGGCGCTGGGCGCCACGGTGCCGATGGTGCTGGTGGCGCTCGGCCTCATCGCCTTCGGCGCGGCGGTGTGGATCTTCCGCGCGCTGCCGACCAACCCGCTGAGTGACCTCGTCTCCATCCTGCTGCGCGCCGTGTTCCGCATGGAGGTGACCGGCCTTCACAACGTGCCGCCGGCCGGGGAGGGCGCCATCGTCGCGCTCAACCATACGAGCTTCCTCGACGCGGTGGTCGCCGTCTCCTTGCTCGACCGCGACCCGGTGTTCGCCATCGACCACACCATTGCCGAGGCGTGGTGGGTGAAGCCTTTCCTGCGCTTTACCCGCGCCATGCCGCTCGACCCGAGCAAGCCGCTGGCCACCCGCTCGCTGATCGCCGCCGTCAAGGCTGGCGAGACGCTGATCATCTTCCCCGAGGGGCGGATCACCGTCACCGGCGCGCTGATGAAGGTCTATGACGGCGTCGGCCTGATCGCCGAAAAGTCCGGCGCGCCGATCGTGCCGGTGCGCCTGTCGGGCCTGGAATCCACCGTCTTCAGCCGCCTGAATTCGCTGCAGGTCAAGCGCCGCTGGTTCCCCAAGGTGACGGTCAATATCACCGAGCCGGTGCGGCTTTCCCTGCCTGACAATCTCAAGGGCAAGCTGCGCCGGCAGGCGGCCGGCAATGCGCTCTACGGCATCATGTCGGACATGATGTTCCGCACCACCGACACCGACCTCACCATTTTCGAGGCGATGGTCGGTGCTGCCCACCAGCATGGCGCCGGGCGCCAGGCGGTGAGCGACCCGGTGGGCGGCAAGCTCAGCTATCGCCGCATGCTGATGGGCGCGCGCATCCTCGGCCGCAAGCTGATGCCGCTGGCCGCGCCGGGCGAAACGGTGGCGCTGATGGTGCCCAACGCCGTCGGCGGCGCCGTGACCTTCCTCGGCCTGCAATCATCAGGTCGCGTGCCGGCGATGATCAACTTCACGGCTGGTCCGGCCAACATTCTGGCCGCCTGCGCGGCATGCGAGGCCAAGGTATTCGTCACCTCGCGGGTGTTCGTCGAGAAGGGGCGGCTGGAGCCGGTGATCGCCGCCATCGAGGGCAAGCTCAGGATCGTCTGGCTGGAGGATCTGCGCGCCAGCGTGACGAGGCTCGACAAGCTCGACGCTGTCTTCAACTGGGCGCGCCGGCTGGTGAAGGCCGGGCCGAACGACGCGGCGGCCACCCTGTTCACCTCGGGCTCGGAGGGAACGCCCAAGGGCGTGGTGCTCAGCCACCGCAACATTCTCGCCAACGTGGCGCAGGTGGCGGCGCGCATCGATTTCTCGCGCACCGACACGGCCTTCAACGCGCTGCCGATCTTCCATTCCTTCGGCCTCAGCGCCGGGCTGATCCTGCCGCTGGTCTCCGGCGTGCCGGTGTTCCTCTACCCGACACCGCTGCACTACCGGATCATCCCGGAGCTGGTCTACCAGACCAACGCCACCGTGCTGTTCGGCACCGACACGTTCCTCTCCGGCTATGGCCGCATGGCCCACCCCTACGACTTCCGCTCGCTGCGGCTGCTCGTTGCCGGCGCCGAGGCGGTGAAGGAGACGACGCGCAAGCTCTACGCCGAGAAGTTCGGCCTGCGC
>JAGSYV010000091.1 GCA_018262505.1 Pseudomonadota bacterium | reverse complement strand
GCCTCGGTGACCGATGGATGGCCGTTGACGACCCGCGAAACCGTTCCAACGGACACGCCGGCTTTCCTGGCAACGTCACGGATTGTCGTGCGCGGTTTCACGTTGGGCTCGGGGTTCGATTACGCCGCTTATGCATAGACAGACCGCCGGTGATTTCAACGGGATTTCGTGGAGAAGCGGCGTCAGCGCACCGACAGCTTGTATTTTCGAATACGGTCGTGCAGCGTCGTCTTGGCCATCTTGAGGTCTTCGGCGGCGCGCGACAGTGACATGCCGTTGCGCCGTAGCGCCTCGGAAATCAGCCTGCGTTCGAAAACTTCCAGCGTTTCCGTCAGCGATCTGCGGTTTTCGCCGTCCGGATCGTCGAGCGGGAAGCCCTCGACGTCGCCGAGCACCCATCGATCGGCGGCGTTCTTCAGTTCACGCACATTGCCCGGCCATTGATAGGCCATCAGCGCCTGGAGTTTCTCGCTATCAACACGCGGAATGGGGCGACCATAGCGCGCGGCGGCCTGATGGGCGAAGTGCTCGAAAAGCAGACCGATGTCGTCACGCCGTTCGCGGAGCGGTGGCAGACGAAGCGTTGCGACATTGAGGCGATAATAGAGATCGGGGCGAAAACGCCCTTGGTCGGAGAGCTCGCGCAGATCCGCCTTGGAGGCGGCGATGACCCGGCAGTTGATCTCGATGACCTGGTTGGAGCCGAGCCGCTCGATTTTCCGCTCCTGAAGCACGCGCAGCAGCTTGATCTGCATGGCCATCGGCATGCTCTCGATCTCATCGAGAAACAGCGTGCCGCCGTTGGCGTGTTCGATCTTGCCGATGCGTCGCTTGGCGGCACCGGTGAAGGCGCCGACTTCATGGCCGAAGATCTCGCTATCGATGAGATTCTCCGGCATGCCGCCGCAATTGAGCGCGACGAAATTGCCATTCCGGCGCGGGCTCGAATCATGCAGACACTGGGCGACCAGTTCCTTGCCGGTGCCGGTTTCGCCGGTGATCAGCACGTCGGCCGATGCCTGACCGAGATCGACGATGCGCCGCCTCACCATCTGAATCTGGGGCGATTTTCCGATAATGCGGGTCTCCAAGTTCTGGCCGTTCTTGAGCTGCTCGCGCAGTTCACGGACCTCATTCACCAAACGTCGCTTCTCAAGCGCGCGGCGGGTGACTTCGACCAGATGGATCGATGAAAATGGCTTCTCGATGAAATCCTGGGCACCCTCCTTCATGGCCTGCACGGCCAGCGAGATGTCGCCATGGCCGGTCATCAGCACAACCGGCAGGTCGGGATCAAAGGCGCGGATGCGGGCCATCAGCGCCATGCCGTCCATTCCAGGCAGGCGGATGTCGGAAATCACCACGGCGGGTGGATTGTCGCCGATATGGCGCCAGGCGTTTTCCGCGCTATCGACGGCGTCGGCGAGAATGCCTTCCAGCACCAGCGCCTGCTGGCAGCCGCGCCGGACATTGGGATCGTCCTCGACGATCAGAACCTTGAGCGCATCAGGCATCGATGATCTCCGAAACGGCTGCAGACGGCAGGTCGAGCACGAAAAGTGCGCCGCCGCCGTCGAGACTGACAGCCGACAGCGAGCCGCCGAAGTCTCTGGCAATACCGGCGGAGATGGCAAGCCCCAGCCCGAGGCCTCCCCCCGAGTCCTTGGTCGTGAAGAAGGGCTCAAACAGGCGTGCATGCACGCTGTCGCTAAACCCCGATCCGTTATCGCGCACCTCGATGCGGACGCGCTCACCGTCGCGACGGGCCGACAGGCTGAGACGGGGCGTCTCGATCCCCTCCACCGCATCGATCGCGTTGGCGAGGAGATTGACGAGGATCTGCTCCAGCCGATTGGCGTCGGCGAGGACGGCAAGATCGCTGGGATCGACGTCGATCTCCGGCCGGATGGAACGTTGCGACAGGCGGCGGTCGAGAAAAAACAGGGCATTCTCCATGGAATGCCGCACCTCGACGGGACGCGGCGCACCTGTCGATTTGCGCGCGAACGACTTGAGCTGGCTGGTGAGCGCGCCCATGTGGGTCACAAGCTCGGAAATCAGCGTGAGGTTGCTTTCGGCGTCCTCGAGAAGTCCGCGCTGCATGAATTTTATGGCGTTGTCGGACAGCGTGTGCAAAGCGGCGAGCGGCTGGTTGAGCTCGTGGGCAAGGCCCGCCGACATCTGGCCGATGACCGCGAGTTTGCCGGCATGCACCAGTTCGTCCTGCGCTTCCTTAAGCGTACGCGTCCGCTCCTCGACCTTGCGTTCCAGCTCGTCATGCGCCCGTTGCAAAGCCTCGCGGGCGCGCAAACGTTCCCAGAGGCGGACGCGTCGCAGGTAGAGCGCGATCATGGCGATGCATAGAATGACGCCGGCGGCCGCGGCGAGAGCGGCATTCAGCCACGCCATGGTGCGCAGATCGCCGAAGGGCGAGAGCACCGTCAGCCGCCAATCGGTCCCCCGGAGTGGCGCCGACTGTGACAGGAAGAGACCGGAGACAGGAAAGGTCTGTGACGCTTCGGCGGCGGGCCGAACGAGTTGGACGATCTCAGCCTTGTCGGACCCGACGACGCCCTGCGACTGCAAGCCGAGAGGCGGCAGCGGACGGGCATTGTAGTGCAGCGATTGCGCCAGTTCTTTGCGCCGTTCTTCGGTGAGCGGCATCAGCGTCGTGAACTTCCAGAAAGGGACCGAGGCGAGAATGACGACGCCGTTTTCGTCGGTGACCAGCACCGGCGCCTCGACGGTCGACCAGGATTGCTCAAGCTGTTCGAGACTTACCTTGACGACTGCGACGCCCACCGAATGATCATCGACCAGAATGGGCGAGGACAGATAGTAGCCCGGCTGGCCGCGCGTCGTACCTATGCCGAAGAAGCGCCCGGTTCGCTTGGCCATCGCGTCGTGGAAATAGGGCCGATAGGATAGATCCTCGCCGATGAAACTGTCGGGTTGGTCCCAGTTGCTGGTGGCGACCACACGCCCACGCGAATCGAGCACGTAGATGGACAGCGAGCCGGCGCGCTTGTTGAGTTCGGCAAGATAGCGGTTGATCCGCCCTGTCAGTTCTTCACCACCATTGGTGAGGAGGTCGACGACATCGCGCTCAAGGCCAAGCGTCGCCGGGAAGAAGGCATATTTGTCGATCTCGCGTTCCAGACTGGTCTCGTAGAGATCGAGACGCTGGCGCCCGCGTGCCAGCGCCAGTGCAAGAATGGCGGGCAGCAGGAGAGCGAGCGATCGCTGCGCGTGGCGTTGGGTCATGGGCCGCAAGGCCTCCGGCCGGCTCCGTCTGAACGACAGTCTCTGCTTGGCACCGGCTCGCCCGATTGTCCAGACACCTCGCCGAAGTGCCTTCCGCCGCCGAAGGCATCCGGCTCCGCGCCGGCGCCTGGTGGCGAGATGGGCCGCCCATCGCACGACGGGCGGCCCATGAGTGCGTCAGGCGGCTTCCGGAGCCGTGCCCGCTTCGATCTCCTCGACGTTTTCCTGATCGTCGTAGGCATCCTCCCACTTGGCGATGACGGCCGTGGCGATGGAGTTGCCGAGCACGTTGGTGGCAGTGCGGCCCATGTCGAGGAACACGTCGATGCCCATGATCAAGAGCACGCCGGCTTCCGGCAGGTGGAACATCGGCATCACCGCGGCGACGACGACGAGGGCCGAGCGCGGCACGCCGGCGATGCCCTTCGACGACACCATCAGCACCAGCAGCATGGTGATCTGGGTGCCGAGATCCATCGGGATGTTGTAGGCCTGCGCCACGAACAGGGCGGCGAAGGTGGTGTAGATCATCGAGCCGTCAAGGTTGAAGGAATAACCGAGCGGCAGCACGAAGCCGATGACACGCTCGGAAATGCCGAGGCGCTTCAGCGCTTCCATGACACGCGGGTAGGCGGCCTCGCTCGATGCGGTCGAGAAGCCGAGGATCATCGGATCGCGGATGGCGCTGAGCAGCGGGAACACCTTGTTCTTCAGTACCATGTAGGCGAGGCCGATCAGCACGGCCCAGAGGATCAGGAGGGCGAAGTAGAAGCCGCCCATCACTTTGCCGTAGACCACCAGCACACTCAGGCCCTGCGTGGTGACGACGTTGGCGATGGCCGCGAACACGCCAAGCGGCGCGAACAGCATGACATAGCCCGTCACCTTGAGCATGACGGGAACGGCACCCTCGATGGTGGTCGCCAGCGTGTCGGCCGCCTTGATGTGGCGGACGTTGCCGAGCGCCAGGCCGAAGAACACCGAGAACACCACGATCTGCAGGATCTCGTTGCCAGCCATCGCCTCGAAGATGTTGCGCGGGAAGACGTGGGTCAGGAAGTCCTTGAGGTTGAGCGACGACGTCTTGAGGTCGACGGCGGCGTTGACGTCCGGCAGCGGAATGCTGAGGCTGCCACCCGGCTGCAGGACGTTGGCGAGAACGAGGCCGATGAAGAGCGACAAGAGCGAAGCCATCAGGAACCAGCCGATGGCTCGGCCGCCGATGCGACCGACGGTCTTGGCGTCGCCCATGTTGACGAGACCGGACACCAACGTCGAGAAGATCAGCGGTGCAATGATCATCTTGATGAGACGCAGGAAGATATCGGTCATCATGGCAAAATAGCTGGCGACCGACTTGGCGTCGTCTGGGGTCGCAGCCGTCTTGTTGCAGATGTAGCCGGCTAAGATGCCGAGAAGCATGGCGGCAAGGATATAAGTCGACTGGCGCGACTTTTTCTGCGGGGTCGTGGTTACGGGTTGCATGTTGTCTACCTTGGGTTTCCTGGATTTTGCTTATTTTGCGAAGGCTTCGGACCGGGCCATGAACAGGCGAGGATGGGTCAGCACATCGGGGCGAAGCACGTCGGCGAGCTCCTCCTTGCTCATCAACCCGCGTTCCAGCACCAGTTCGGCGACGCCGCGTCCGGTGCGGTGGGCTTCGACCGCCACTTCCGTGGCGCGGGCATAGCCGATGAAGGGGTTGAGGGCGGTGGCGATGCCGATCGAATCGCGCACGATGGCTTCGAGGCGGTCGCGGTTGGCCGTGATGCCGTCGACACACTTGTCGGCGAGGATGGTGCACCCTTGCCTCAAGTGCGTGATCGACTTGAAGAGGCTATGGGCGATGATCGGCTCGAAGGCGTTGAGCTGAAGCTGACCGGCCTCGGCGGCAAGCGACACGGTCATGTCGTTGCCGATCACCTCGAAGGCGATCTGATTGACCACTTCCGGGATCACCGGGTTGACCTTGCCGGGCATGATCGACGAACCGGCCTGACGGGCCGGCAGGTTGATCTCGCCAAAGCCGGCGCGCGGTCCGGACGACAGGAGACGCAGATCGTTGCACACTTTCGACAGCTTGACGGCGACGCGCTTCAGCACGCCGGACAGTTGAACGAACGAACCGCAGTCCTGCGTCGCCTCGATCAGGTTGGGCGCGGTTATCACCGGGATTCCCGAGACCTCGGCGAGGTGGCGGCAGACCAGCGCCGCGTAGCCGGGATGAGCGTTGATGCCAGTGCCGATGGCGGTGGCACCGAGGTTGATCTCACGGATCAACTGGGCAGCTTCCTTGAGGCGATCCTCGTCCTCCTCGAGCATCACCGCGTAGGTGGCGAACTCCTGTCCGAGTGTCATCGGCACGGCGTCCTGGAGCTGGGTGCGCCCCATCTTCAGGACGTCGTGGAACTCATCGGCCTTGTGTTGGAACGCCGCCCTGAGATGAGCCATGGCATCGACCAACCTGTATATGCCGGCATAGGTCGCCACTTTCAGCGCCGTCGGATAGACGTCGTTGGTGGACTGGCTCATGTTGACGTGCTCGTTGGGGTGCAGGCGCTTGTACTCGCCGCGCTTGGCCCCCATGATTTCGAGTGCCCGGTTGGCGATGACCTCGTTGGCATTCATGTTGGTGGAGGTGCCGGCGCCTCCCTGGATCACGTCGACAACGAATTGATCGTTGAGCTGGCCGTCGCGGACGTCGCGGCAAGCGGCGACGATCGCGTCGGCGATCGGCGACGGCAGCAGTCCGAGCTCGGCATTGGCTCTGGCCGCAGCCTGCTTGATCATGGCCAGCGCTTTGACGAGGTCCGGATAATGCGAAATCGGCGTGCCGGTGACAGGGAAGTTCTCGACGGCGCGCAGGGTATGAACCCCATAATAGACGCCATCGGGAACTTCCAAGTCGCCGAGCAGATCGTGTTCGATCCTTGTTTTTGCAGTGGGCATCACTCTCTCCCAGTTTTCAGCCCTCTTCGCCCAAGAGGGCATGGCTCTATCGGCAAGGGGCGTGCCAACGACACCTCGAAAGAGCATCAGATAAGATATTGTTTTTAAATGATTTTCTTCGACATGTTCGCCGCGGCGTTCGGAAATCCGAACGATGTGGCTGCATCGTGGCATCACCGGTGAAGAGCGCGAAGCCACAGTTGCGACCGGCTTGCAATTGCGGTTAGTCATCTAACTGTTATTAAACGGAATTTTAACGATCCCTTATCTTTCGTTCGGAAATCCGAACGCGATGAAGGGCTCGTTCGAGGTCGCGAACGGCGGCAAGAACGTGGCCATATCCAATCATCCCATTGGACGAGGCGCCTGGTCTTGGCCCGGTTGCCGGGTCGCGCTAGAGAGGCCGCTCCGCGTTTCCGGCGGTGAAATTCTGCGCGCCGGGCACTCTGGTGAAGGAAGATCCGATGTCCGACGACAAGAGCGGCCTGTTTCCCCTCGCCGACGACAACACGCCCTACCGGAAGCTGACCGGCGATCTGGTAAGCACGGCATCGTTTGAGGGCGAAACCATCCTGAAGGTCGAGCGGGAGGCGTTGCGCCTCCTTGCCGCCACCGCATTTGACGACATCAACCATCTGCTGCGGCCGGCCCATCTCGCCCAGCTTGCTGCGATCCTCGACGATCCCGAGGCGACCGACAACGATCGTTTCGTCGCCTATGATCTCCTGAAGAACGCCTGCATCTCGGCTGGCGGCGTGCTGCCGATGTGCCAGGATACCGGTACGGCCATCATCTCGGCCAAGAAGGGCCGTCGCGTCTGGACATCCGGTGGCGATCACGCGGCGCTTGGTCAGGGCGTGCGCGACGCCTACGCGGCCAAGAACCTGCGCTACTCGCAGCTTGCTCCTCTGACCCTGTTCGATGAGATCAACACCGGTGATAACCTGCCGGCCCAGATCGACATCTACGCCGAGGGCGAGGACGCTTATAAATTCCTGTTTGTTGCCAAGGGCGGCGGCTCGGCCAACAAGACCTTCCTCTTCCAGGGCACACCCTCGCTGCTGACCCACGAGCGCATGCTGGCGTTCATCAAGGAGAAGATCCTGACGCTCGGCACCGCCGCTTGTCCGCCGTACCATTTGGCCATCGTCATCGGCGGTACGTCGGCCGAGATGAACCTCAAGACGGTCAAACTCGCCTCGACCAAGGCGCTCGATGGCCTGCCCACCGCCGGCTCACCGGCCGGTCATGCCTTCCGCGACCTCGCCTTCGAGGCCGAGGTATTCAAGGCGACACAGGCAACCGGCGTCGGCGCCCAGTTCGGTGGCAAATACTTCTGCCATGACGTGCGCGTCATCCGCCTGCCGCGCCATGGTGCCTCAATGCCGATCGGCATCGGCGTTTCCTGCTCGGCCGATCGGCAGGCGCTCGGCAAGATCACCGGCGACGGCGTGTTTCTCGAGGAGCTTGAGCATAATCCGGCCCGCTTCCTGCCCGACATCAACGAACGCAGCCTTGGCGGGCCGGTGGTGGAGATCAACCTCAACCAGCCGATGGCCGAGATCCTTGGAGAGCTATCGCGCCATCCGATCCGCACCCGCCTCAGCCTCAACGGCCCGATGATCGTCGCCCGCGACCTTGCTCATGCCAGGCTGCGCGATCGATTGGAGCGAGGCGAGCCGCTGCCCGACTATTTCAAGAACCACCCGATCTACTACGCCGGCCCGGCCAAGACGCCGCATAACTATGCTTCCGGTTCCTTCGGCCCGACGACGGCGGGGCGCATGGATTCCTACGTCGACCAGTTCCAGAGTTGCGGCGGTTCGATGGTCATGTTGGCCAAGGGCAACCGCTCGCGTGCCGTGCGCGATGCCTGTGTCCGCCACGGCGGCTTCTACCTCGGCTCGATCGGCGGACCAGCCGCCCGGCTCGCCCGCGACTGCATCAGGAAGGTGGAGCTCATCGCGTTTGCGGAACTCGGCATGGAGGCGGTCTGGAAGATCGACGTTATCGATTTCCCGGCTTTCATCGTCATTGACGACAAGGGCAACGACTTTTTCGCCGAGCTCAACCTCGGCTGAAGCGTCACTCGATTGAACGACGCGCGCTGAGTTGGCTCAGGCCATTCGGAAATCCGAACGTCTTGGAAGCCAAAGTAGCCAGCGGGCAAAACCACTCTCTGAGACCCACGAGAACGCATCCACCGCTGCCTCCGGGCGGCGGCGCCTTGCCATGCAGGGTCGAAATTCACCGTCCAACCGTCCCGACGAAACTACGAGCGGTATCCGCTCCGCCATCTTTCTGAATTTGGCGGTGGCCCGGCTTACGGCTTTTCGAACGGACAACGCGCTGCGTTCGGAGATCCGAACGTCAGCAAGTTGGAGCATTCTTGAAAGATACATTGATAACAATGACTTGATGTTCAGAGACGCAGCTCTTTTTCATGGCATGTGGCTTGCTCAATCCATTTTGCATCGGTCCGCCAAGGAGGACGGCCGACGCCGAGAGATCTCGGAACTGAAAAAGCACAAGCGGAGGAACGCATGACCAAGATTGATTTCATGACGAGGTTTGCCGTCGCGCCGGTATTTGCGCTGTCGCTGGCCTGGTCGGGCTATGCCGCGGAGGCCGCCGACCCCGGCCACCTGCCGAACATCACGATCCTCGCCACCGGCGGCACTATTGCCGGGACCGGTGCCAACAGCACCACCACGGTCGGCTATACCGCCGCCAAGGTCGGTGTCGAGGCGCTGATCGACGCGGTTCCGGAGATCAAGAAGGTCGCCAACGTCAAGGGCGAGCAGGTCTTCCAGATCGCCAGCGAGAGCATGACCAACGATCACTGGCTGAAGCTGGCAAAGCGTGTCAACGCGCTGCTGGCTCAGCCTGACGTTGACGGCGTCGTCATCACGCACGGCACCGATACGCTGGAAGAGACGGCCTATTTCCTTGATCTCACCGTCAAGTCGGAGAAGCCGGTGGTCATGGTCGGTGCCATGCGCCCGTCGACGGCGATCTCCGCAGATGGTCCGATCAATATCTATAACGCCGTCGTGCTGGCAGGTTCCAAGGACGCCGAAGGCAAGGGAGTCATGATCGCCATGAATGACGAGATCAGCGCTGCCCGCGACGTCACCAAGACCAACACGTCGCTGACCAGTACCTTCCGCACGCCGGAACTCGGCGTGATCGGCTACATGCAGAACAACACGCCACACTTCTATCGGGAGTCGCTACGCAAGCACACCAGCAAGGCCGAGTTCGACGTCAGCGCCCTCGACAAACTGCCGGCGGTCGACATCGTCTATGGCTACGCCAATATCAACCCGATCGCTCTCAACGCCTTTGTTGGGGCCGGCGATAAAGGCATCGTCTATGCCGCCGTCGGCGATGGCAGCCTCGGCGCCGGCATCAAGCCCGACCTCATCGAGGCCCGCAAGAAGGGCGTTGTGGTGGTCCGCTCCTCCCGCGTCGGCAACGGCATCGTCGCCCGCAACGGCGAGGCCAACGACGACGAACTGGATTTCGTGGTGTCCGATACGCTCAACCCGCAGAAAGCTCGTATCCTGCTGATGTTGGCTCTGACCAAGACCGCCGACACCAAGGCGATCCAGACCATGTACTACGAGTATTGATCGAAGGTGCCACTCGGATACCGAACGCCCGAGTATCGGTGCGCCAATGGCTGCGCCGTGCCTGAAGGGGACGGCTTTCCTTTCCACAAATGCAAAAGGACCGGCCACTGGCCGGTCCCCGCATCTACATCTTTGCAAGCCCGTCAGGCGGCGGCCAGTTGCTCAGCGAAGGTTCTGACCTCGTGGTTGAGGTCTTCGGCTCGGCGAGCGAGATCATGCGCGAGATTGGTCAGCCGGCCGGCCGACGTACCTGTCAGGTCGACCGCCGCCGCCACCTCGCCGATATTCTCGGTAACGGCACCGGCGCCCGCGGCGGCACGCTGGCAGTTGACGGCGATCTCGCGAGTGGCGGCCCCCTGTTCCTCGACGGCGGCCGAGATGGCCTGGGTGATTTCACCCAGCGACCGGACGGTACCGACGATGCGGGCGATCGCATCGACCGACGTAGAAGTCTGGGTCTGGATCTCGACGATCTTCTGCGAGATGTCGGCGGTGGCCTGGGCGGTCTGGGACGCAAGTTGTTTCACTTCCGAGGCCACCACGGCAAAGCCTCGGCCGGCCTCGCCGGCTCGTGCAGCCTCGATGGTGGCGTTGAGAGCCAAAAGATTGGTCTGTTCGGCGATCGCCGAAATCAGGCTGACGACGTCGCCGATCTTCTCGGCGGCCGACGACAGCGCGCCAATGCTCTGCTCGGACAGCGTTGCGTCATCCACGGCAGCCGCTGCCACGTCGGCTGATTTGCGAACCTGGCCGGCGATCTCGCCGATCGAGGCGGCCAGCTCCTCTGTGGCCGAAGCGACGGTGTTGACGTTGACCGATGCATCCTCGGCAGCCGTGTTCACCACATCCGTACGATCGGCCGAATGGCGGGCATTGGCCGACAAGCCGTCGGCGGCGGTATTCACCTCATCCGACGAGGCGGTGAAGGCACCGGCCAGCGCCGTCATCCGGTCGGTGAAAGATGAAACCAGTTGCATGCGACGACCGGCGGCGCGGATCGCCTCGGCGCTTTGATCCTCGCGGTCGCGCCGCATGCGCTCGGCTTCGCCGAGGCCATCGCGGAAAACCGCGAAACCCTTCGCCATGGCGCCGATCTCGTTCCTGAGACTCACATAGGGGATCTCGACATCCAGCCGGCCGGCTTCGATGTCACCAAGCACGCCAGTGAGGCGCGTGAGCTGTCGGGAAATCGAATAGGTGACGACATAGGCGAGCACGCTGGCGATCACCAGAATCACGGCGATGATCGCAAGATTGCTGTAGATGGCCCAACTGAGACCGCTGAGACGACTGCCGAGCAAGGCATCCACCTCGTCGGCCGTCTGGTGCCACAGCGTCAGTGTCTCGGTGCGCAAGGCGCCCTTGGCGTCGGCGACACCGACGTTGAGGTCCTTGGGGAACTTGCCGGTTGCCAGCACCTGAACGGCCGGCCTGAGCTTGTCGGCGAACCCCTTCGCCGCTTTGGTGAGATCCGCCGCCTTGGCTTTCAGGTCGGCAGCCTTGGCATCGGTGACATTGGCCAAGCCAATCTCGAAATCATACGTTAGAGCCGTTGCACTCTTGTCAATGTCGTGCAGCGCGCTGACGATATCGACGCGCTGCTGCGGCGTGATGAAGCCCTTAGTGCGGTCGGCGAGATCAAAGAGCTCGCCCAGGTTGTTCGAAGCCATCAAGAGCGTCGGCATTTGCGACGTCACAGCGTCGATCAGGTAGGAACTAGCCGTCTTCGGATCGAGCGTCAGTTCAGAAGTGTTGCGCACGAGATTGAGCAGATCCAGGCCGGTCACCTCGGCTTCATTGCCGCGCCCTACCTCGGCGGCGGTGACGAAATCCTTCGAGAGTTTGTCAGTGCCATGCAACCCATCATAGACCGCCATCCTCTCGGCATAGACCTTGCGCACATCGGCCACCGGCTGCGACATGGCGGCGCCCGGCGCTCGCTCCTCGACGAGCAGCGCTTCCCAGAGAGCGAAGCCGAGCCGGTAATGCTCCATGCCCCTTAGCTCGGCAGTTGTCTGTCGGGTCTGCTCCCGCGATTGTTCGAAGAAAATCGTTCCGAACGTGAGGACCGGAATGATCATGACGCCACAGATCAGGGCAATGCGGGAAATGATGCGTAGACGATCGAACATGAGGCCTCCAGCCAAGGCTTCCGGAGCGCGGGTCCTCCACCCTGCACCGGCGCGGGAGCGATGCGACAGCGCGACGGGCGCTGCCAAACCGTCCGTTATGGCAAGTTGTCAGGCTGAACTATAATCCCTGTCGTTTAGTTAAGCGGCCCCAATGCTTTTCTGTTTTTTATGATTTCGTTCGATACAATTTGTTCGACAGAAATTCATGGCCACTATCGGCTATAACATTCGCAGTCGTTCGGGTTTACTGCGCGGGTCGGTGGAAGAGACGGTTCGCTTCTGCCGGCATCCCAGCAGGAGGCAGCAACCGCCTGCCGCTACCGGCAAGAGCTTCGACTCGAAACTCGGCTTGCCTGCAAAACACCGAGGGTTCGATCGATCAAATGGAGCTGCGAGGCGCCCGGGCTGTCCGGATGGCGAGGTAACCGAGCGGGCGAACCAGGGTTCCAACGGATCTGAGGTGCGTTTCAAGGCCTTTGCGAGACCAGCGACGGCCTGTCTGCAGATCCCACGTTGGTTCAGGCCGTGCCGACGCTCTGGATGACCATATCAAGGAGCGCCCTAAGCCTGGGCAGACGCCGGAGATCCCGGTGATAGCCGAGCCAGGTATCCCGGCTCGGCGGGCTCATCGGCGGATCGAGCCGTTTCAGTCCGTCCAGGCTGTCGCCGAGGGGGCGCGGCAGCACGGCGAGACCGCCTCCTCCGAGGCATAGGCGCGCCTGCACATCGCGATTATTGCTCCGCATGGCAATCGGTGCGGCCGGGAAAAGCTGCTTGAGCCAGGCGACATCCGGCATGCTGCCGAACGCTTCGTCCATCGTGATGAGAGGCAGATCGTCGTTGCCATCATAGGCGGGGTCCTGCAAGCCTGCCGCCGCATAGAGCCCATAGGGCACGGTCATCAGTTTCCGTGAGATGATCTCGGGTTCGGTAAAGGGCCTGATGCGAAAGACGAGGTCGGCCTCGCGACGCGACAGATTCAGCAGCCTCGCGTCCGTTAGCAGCTCGATCGTTACTTGCGGGTATCGCTTTGAAAAGCCGGCCAGGATCGGGGCGAGCACATGGATGCCGAACCAGTCCGGACAGGAGACCCTCAGCTGTCCATCCAGCTGACCGTCGCTACCGGTCAGTTCGCGGGTGAGCGCGAGCGCTTCCTCCTCCATCCGCTCGGCATGGGCCAACATCAACGTGCCTTCATCGGTCAGCACAAAGCCATCTCTGGTTCTTTGAAACAGCTTTCGACCCACCGCCTCTTCAAGCGCTTTCAGGCGTCTGCCCATGGTTGGCTGTGTCAGGCCCAGCTTGCGCGCAGCGGCTCCAAGGGTGCCTTCTCGGGAAATTGCAAGAAAGAGGCGAATGTCACTCCATTCCACGGGAGGTTGCCTTGGTTCCATGCGATTTTGAATGATCTACAAACGAAACTGTAGATTTTCATATAATCTTGCATGCCGCAACATCTGATCACCACTCGTGAAAGGATGATCGCAATGCCCATGATGAAATCCGCCCTCCTTGAGGCAGCGGAAAGCCCGTTTCGCATTACCGACGTCGAGCGCCCGAGCCTCGGGCGAGGCCAAGTCCTCGTCCGGATCAAAGCGAGCGGTGTCAACCCACTCGACCTCAAGATCCGGGCCGGCGCGGCGGCCCACGCTCGCCATCCTTATCCGGCCATTCTTGGTATCGATCTTGCCGGTATCGTCGAGGGGGTTGGCGAAGGCGTCCAGACATTCCGCAAAGGCGAGGAGGTCTACGGCATGACGGGCGGCGTGGGCGGCAACCAGGGCTCTCTTGCCGAATATGCCGCCGTCGACGCCAGACTTCTCGCTCTCAAGCCGGTCAACCTGTCAATGCGCGAGGCGGCGGCCTTGCCACTCGTCTTCATCACCGCCTGGGAAGGATTGGTGGACCGTGCCAACCTGAGGGTGGATCAGACCGTCCTTGTTCTGGGCGGCGGCGGCGGCGTGGGACATGTGGCAATCCAGATCGCGGTTGCGATGGGCGCGAATGTCCATGGCGTCGACTCATCGAGCAAGGCGGACTATATGCGTTCGCTCGGAGCAACACCGATCGACTACGCTGCGGAGAACGTTGAGGCCTATGTGGGGCGCCTGACCGATGGCAGGGGATTCGACGTGGTCTACGACACGGTTGGCGGGCAAGGTCTCGATATTGCTTTTCAGGCAGTGGCCCGCTTTGGCCATGTGGTCAGCAGCCTGGGCTGGGACACACACGCGCTGGCGCCACTGTCGTTCAAGGCTGCAACCTATTCCGGCGTCTTCACGTTGATCCCGCTTTTGACCGGAGAAGACCGTGGGCATCATGGCGACATCATGCGAGAGGCAACCCGGCTGGTGGAGGCAGGAAAGCTGATGCCGAGGCTTCATCCCCGTCGCTTCAACCTCGAAACCGTCGGTGATGCGTATGACCTCATCGAAAGCCGGCAGGCAGATGGCAAGCTGGTGATCGACATCGGCTGACCAAGCCACCGATTGTCTTCAGGTGCGAGAGGGTGGCCCAAGGCAATCAACGCCCGAGCATCGGATGTTCTGCGGGAGCCATGCCTTCCGACGACTTAGCTATCCGCCACCTCGATGCTGCTACGGTTGGCCCAACACCCATCGCCTGAGGTCAGACCGACGACCACGCAACGATGTCTCTGGTTCGACGTTTCGCGCGCGAGCGGTCTGGACGGCAAGCGATCCGCACCGCAGGCGCAGATGGCGCCGGGCGTTATGGCGTGGTGCGGCCCGGCATAACGGCCCCGCCGATAGTCCTTATCATGTGTAGATGCGGGAGGTACTAATAACGAGCGGCAACAACATTGGGCGGTTAGGAAGAACAGGGCCTGTAAGATAGCTCTGAACAGCTCGTTTGCTCAATAAAGGTAGTTAGCGAACGTGTGATATCAGATGCGTTTGCCGGGATTTTGCGGGATTTGGCGGGATAGAGCGGTGAAGATCACTTGGCACAGCCGCCGTTCAGATCGACATGACAGCCCGCCGGACATTTGGGCCGCCAAAGGCCATTGCAGCATCCGAGCTGGAAGAGCATTTTGTCTGGGCGGCGGTCGAAGTCTTTGCCATTGCCACTGGGGGAGATCAGCGCCCTCCCGCCGCACCTTCCACTGAAGCTAAAGCCGCGTTTCCAACGGGCAGCGCTACGCACCGCTCCGGGAACGTCCATGTTCCGCTCGGATAACCTGAGGGCTCTGTCAATCGCACCTGAGGGAGATCAGCACCCTCCAACCGCCCGCTTCGCTGCAACGGCCAGAGAGGCTCAAAACCGCATTTGTAATTCACGACCTGCCAGTAACCAGCACGCGAATGCCAGGCCTATCCTCTGGGGAGCCGACAAACTCCACCCCTGCCGCCTCAAGTGCTGTTTTCAGCGCAACAAGTGTCGAAACGTGGCTCGCAGGCACACCATCCATCGCCTCAAGCCGCTTAATGGTCCGTTGCGCAATGCCCGAGCGTGCGGCCAACTCCTGAGACGGCATACGCAAAGCAGCTCGAGCAGCCCGAATTTGAGCAGACGTGATCATTGACTACCCATATAATTGCCCATATGGTGCTATTTATTTCCCCAAATGGGCAGAACGGCTATGTTGAGCAAGAAAGAGACTAACGTTTCCAGCTGGCGAGACGCTATCGACCGCCTCGAAGGAGCATACTCCGAACAAACGCTTCGAAGCTATCGGTCTGATTTCGCCATCTTCGATAGTTGGTGCATTGCCAACAAGCTTTGCTCATTGCCCGCTTCACCGGACACGCTTGCCGCCTTCGTCGTAGCCCAAGCCCCCGGGCTTGCAGCCAATACGCTACGCCGCCGCTTGGCCGGCATACGTAAAGTTCATCGTTTGTTTCATTTGCAAAATCCCGCGGAGGACGAGGAGGTCTTGATTGCCATGCGCCGTGTGCTCCGGAGCAAGACGCGCCGCCCTCGCCAAGCGCTGGGCCTTACCAAGGAACTCAGAGACCAGCTCGCCGCTGCCTGTGGCTACGATCTCGCAGGTCTTCGCGACCGGGCACTCATCATGGTGGGCTACGACACCATGTGCCGCCGATCGGAACTTGCCGCCTTGCGGGTTGAAGATCTGACCCCGCTTGATGACGGAAGCATGCTCGCATTGATTCGGCGCGCCAAGAACGACCCATTCGGCGACGGCCGTGATGGCTTCGTGTCAGCAACTGCCGCCGAGGCGCTCAAGGCATGGCTCGAAGCGGCGAACATTTCGGAAGAATGGCTGTTTCGACGCGTGAATTCCGGACGGGCCGGGACGGATGCCCTTCACCCACATTCAATAGGGCGAATGCTGAAGCAGCGGGCCGTTGCTGCAGGCCTACCAACTGCAATCGCCAGTCGCCTCTCCGGACATTCGATGCGCGTCGGAGCCGCCCAGGACATGGTGGCGAACGGCGCCGACATTCTGCCAGTCATGCGAAGCGGTGGTTGGAAATCGATCAACGTAGTAGCGCGATATGTGCAGAACGTGGAGTTGGCGAAGCTCGCGAGCTGGCGACGATGATAGTCTCTAAAGTGCTCCCCCCGTTTTCCCACCGACCATAAGTTTTGGAGTACGGCGGTTTGAAGCGCTACCCGACTTTGGTCCAGCGATGGCTGGAATTTTCCGGGGTTGGAGGCTCAGGTCGGCGGGGATGCCGATGAGCCATTCAGCAGCGAAAT